>NZ_JAEOHX010000010.1:0-172890 GCF_019366485.1 Escherichia sp. GZ89
GCTGCAACCCTACTAGCTCAAAATTTATTCACACATGGTTACGCTTTGGGGAAATTATGAGGGGATCTCTCAGCGCTCTGCATGACGGAACAACACAACCACGGGATGTTGCAAAGACAACTTTGCCAGCGTTTTGTTATCTATACGGGGCAAACCATTGCTACTCCAGGCATGCTGGGTAACTAACCCGATAAGGCATAAAAAAGAGATGAGCAAAACCGCAACATGTTTTTTCAGTTTCATATAATTTCAGGTTAAGATTTTAACCTACCTCAGAAGTCAGATAATTCCATTGAGCGGAGAAAAAATCTATTCCAAATAGATAATTACAGGTTTTAGTTATAAATAGCTTAGAAAATTTTCCTCGCCAAAATGCCTTAAAAGAAAAATAAAATCAATTAGGCTACATAAGAAAAATGCAAAAAATAAATATAATGTCACAACACCAACTATCCTTAAGGTTATGTTAATCTTCCAGGCATATTCTGGTAATGCAAATAATATATCCCTGAAACATCCCTATGCTTATTTAAATAATAATAGGGTGTTAGTGTCATGGCTTAAGGACAATGAATGTCGAACTTTTTGCCTTTTTCACGCCCGGCCATGGGCGCGGAAGAACTTGCTGCAGTTAAAGAGGTTCTCGAATCCGGATGGATTACTACCGGGCCGAAAAATCTGGCACTGGAAGATGCCTTTATTCAGTTGACGGGTAATCAGTATGCAGTTGCCGTGAGTTCAGCAACTGCTGGCATGCATATCACATTGATGGCATTAGGAATTGGTCCTGGCGATGAAGTTATCACCCCGTCCATGACCTGGGTTTCGACCCTTAATATGATTTCTCTGTTGGGCGCAACACCCGTTATGGTGGATGTGGATCGCGACACTCTGATGGTTACTCCAGAAATTGTCGAGGCAGCCATAACTCCACGCACAAAAGCGATTATTCCTGTGCATTATGCCGGGGCCCCGGCAGATACCAACGCTCTCTATGCTATTGCCGAACGCCATGGTATTGCGGTTATTGAAGACGCCGCTCATGCCGTTGATACGTATTACAAAGGTCAGCACGTCGGGGCACGGGGCACCGCTATCTTCTCTTTTCACGCTATAAAAAATATTACCTGTGCAGAAGGCGGTTTGGTGGTCACCGATGACGAAAGCCTCGCTCGCCAATTGCGTACGCTTAAATTTCATGGACTGGGTGTCGATGCCTACGACCGACAGACCTGGGGGCGAGCGCCACAAGCTGAAGTTCTGACGCCGGGATACAAATACAATCTGACGGATATCAATGCCGCTATCGCCCTGACACAGCTGCATAAACTTGAGCAATTCAATGCTCGCCGTCACGATATCGCTACTCAGTACCAGCACGCTTTGGTGAATTTATCTTTCCAACCCCTGGCGCTTCCGGCGTGGCCACATATCCATTCCTGGCATCTTTTCATTGTTCGTGTCGATGAACAACGTTGCGGCATTAATCGCGATACTTTAATGGAAGCGCTAAAAGAAAAAGGTATTGGCACCGGACTTCATTTTCGCGCCGCTCACACGCAAAAGTATTATCGCCAACATTTTCCTGATCTGTCGCTACCCAATACGGAATGGAATAGCGAACGCATCTGCTCGTTGCCACTTTTCCCGGATATGACGAACGCAGATGCTGAACGCGTCATTACTGCCCTTCACCAACTCGCAGGACAATAAACGATGTTTGAAATCCACCCTATTAAGAAAGTCTCGGTGGTTATTCCTGTTTATAACGAGCAGGAAAGCTTACCGGAATTGATTAATCGCACCACAGCGGCCTGCGAATCCCTGGGCAAAGAATATGAAATTTTATTAATAGACGATGGAAGTAGCGACGCTTCTGCGCAAATGTTAGTAGAAGCATCACAAGCCCCGGACAGCCACATTGTGTCTATTTTGCTGAATCGTAATTACGGGCAACATTCAGCCATTATGGCGGGTTTTAGCTATGTGACCGGGGATTTGATCATTACTCTCGACGCCGATTTACAAAATCCTCCAGAAGAGATCCCACGCCTGGTAGCCAAAGCGGATGAAGGCTATGACGTGGTAGGTACAGTACGTCAGAATCGCCAGGACAGCTGGTTTCGCAAAACTGCCTCAAAGATGATCAATCGGCTCATCCAGCGCACCACCGGCAAAGCGATGGGCGACTACGGTTGTATGCTGCGTGCCTATCGCTGTCATATTGTCGATGCGATGCTGCACTGCCATGAACGCAGCACCTTTATTCCGATTCTGGCGAATATTTTTGCCCGCCAGGCAGTTGAGATCCCTGTGCATCACGCAGAGCGAGAGTTTGGTGAATCCAAATATAGCTTTATGCGTTTGATTAACCTGATGTACGACCTGGTGACCTGCCTTACGACCACACCACTACGCATGCTCAGTCTTCTCGGCAGCATTATAGCTACCTCAGGATTTAGCCTCGCAATACTGTTAGTTGTATTGCGTCTGGCGTTTGGCTCCCAGTGGTCCGGTGAAGGTGTCTTTATGTTGTTTGCCGTGCTCTTCACCTTTATTGGTGCCCAGTTTATTGGCATGGGATTACTTGGCGAGTATATCGGCAGGATCTACAACGATGTCCGTGCCCGTCCACGCTACTTCGTTCAAAAAGTAATCCGTCCGGCAAGTTCTATAGATATTGAGGAAAACCACTAATGAAAGCCGTTGTTTTTGCCTATCACGATATGGGCTGCCTTGGCGTACAAGCATTGCTGGACGCAGGTTATGAGATTAGCGCTATTTTTACTCATGCGGATAATCCCGCAGAGAAAGTGTTTTATGGTTCAGTTTCCCGTCTGGCTGCCCTGGCTGGTATTCCAGTATATGCGCCAGATGATATTAATCATCCATTATGGGTGGAACGTATCGCGCAACTCGCACCAGACGTTATTTTCTCATTCTATTACCGTAACTTGTTAAACAATGAGATTTTAAAACTGGCTCCGCACGGGGCTTTTAATTTGCACGGTTCTTTATTGCCGAAATACCGTGGTCGCGCACCACTGAACTGGGTACTGGAAAACGGCGAGAATGAAACTGGTGTGACACTACACAGAATGGTAGCAAAAGCCGATGCAGGCGCTATTATCGCGCAACAGCGAGTAGCAATTGATCCTGAAGATGCCGCTCTGACTCTGCATAAAAAGTTCTGCCAGACGGCAAGTCAGATGCTCGAATATGCATTACCGGCAATTAAACAGGGGCAAACTCAAGAAACTGCGCAAAACGAAAGTGAAGCCACCTACTTTGGCCGCAGAAAACCCGAAGACAGCTTCCTTGACTGGAACAAGCCGGCAACAGTACTGCATAACATGGTACGTGCCGTAGCTGATCCATGGCCCGGCGCGTTCAGTTACGTCGGCACTCAAAAATTTACCATCTGGTCATCACGGGTTCATCCTCGTGTTAATGCCGCACAACCTGGTAGCGTGATTTCTGTTGCTCCATTCCTTATTGCATGCGGTGACGGTGCACTGGAAGTTATTACGGGCCAGTCGGTCGATGGCATTACCATGCAAGGTTCACAATTAGCCCAGACTTTGGGACTGGTTGAAGGTTCACGGCTTAACAGTCAACCAGTTTGTACTGTTCAGCGCCGTACCCGAGTGCTAATCCTCGGTGTTAATGGTTTTATTGGTAACCATCTGACCGAACGTTTACTACGTGAAGACCATTACGAAGTGTACGGGCTGGATATTGGTAGCGATGCCATTAGCCGGTTCCTTACACATCCTAATTTTCATTTTGTCGAAGGTGATATCAGTATCCACTCTGAATGGATTGAGTATCACATTAAAAAATGTGACGTCGTCTTGCCACTCGTAGCAATCGCCACACCAATTGAATATACCCGTAATCCACTACGTGTATTTGAATTAGATTTTGAAGAAAATCTGCGGATTATTCGTTACTGCGTTCAATACCATAAACGCATTATTTTCCCGTCCACGTCGGAAGTTTATGGTATGTGCACTGATAAATTCTTCGACGAGGATCATTCAAATTTAATTGTTGGTCCGATTAACAAACCGCGTTGGATTTATTCTGTATCAAAACAGTTGCTTGATCGGGTTATTTGGGCGTATGGCGAAAAAGAAGGTTTGCAGTTCACCCTCTTCCGTCCATTTAACTGGATGGGGCCACGGCTGGATAACCTTAATGCGGCACGAATTGGTAGCTCGCGCGCCATTACCCAACTCATTCTCAACCTGGTGGAAGGATCGCCAATTAAACTGATTGATGGCGGAAAACAAAAACGTTGCTTTACTGATATTCGCGATGGTATTGAAGCGTTATACCGCATTATCGAAAACACAGGTAATTGCTGTGACGGAGAGATTATTAATATCGGCAACCCTGATAACGAAGCGAGTATTGAAGAACTGGGCAAGATGCTTCTGGCGAGCTTTGATAAACATCCGCTTCGCCAACATTTCCCACCATTTGCCGGTTTCCGCGTGGTAGAAAGCAGTAGCTATTACGGTAAAGGATATCAGGACGTGGAGCACCGAAAACCGAGTATCCGCAATGCCCGCCGCTGCCTTGACTGGGAGCCAACCATCGATATGCAGGAAACCATTGACGAAACGCTGGATTTCTTCCTGCGCACAGTAGATATCGTGGAAAAATCGTCATGACTAAAGTGGGCTTACGCATTGATGTCGACACCTTTCGCGGTACCCGCGAAGGCGTGCCACGTCTGCTGGAAACGTTGGATAAGCATAATATTCAGGCCAGTTTTTTCTTCAGCGTTGGTCCCGATAATATGGGCCGCCATCTATGGCGGCTGGTAAAACCGCAGTTCCTGTGGAAGATGCTGCGTTCAAACGCAGCTTCGCTTTACGGCTGGGATATTTTACTGGCTGGCACCGCATGGGCAGGCAAAGAGATCGGTAAAGCCAATGCTGCCATTATCCGCGAGGCAGCTAAACATCATGAAATTGGGCTACACGCCTGGGATCACCATGCCTGGCAGACCCATAGTGGTAATTGGGATCAGCAAACTCTGGTTAATGACATTGCACGTGGCCTTCGGGTACTGGAAGAAATTATTGGTCAACCCGTGTCCTGTTCCGCAGCTGCTGGCTGGCGTGCAGACCAACAGGTCGTGGAGGCAAAAGAGTTCTTTCATTTGCGCTATAACAGTGATTGCAGAGGAACAATGCCATTTCGTCCACAACTGGAATCCGGTAAATCAGGAACACCGCAAATCCCGGTTACCTTACCAACCTGGGATGAAGTGGTTGGTCGGGAAGTAAAAACAGCAGATTTCAATGGCTGGCTTCTTAATCGTATTCTGCGAGATAGAGGTACGCCTGTTTATACCATTCACGCTGAAGTCGAAGGCTGTGCTTACCATCTTGATTTTGTTGATCTCCTGAAACGCGCAGCCCGTGAAGGTATTACATTTTGCCCTTTAAGTGAGCTATTACCCGCAACGCAAGACGCTTTACCCTTGGGGGAAATTGTACGAGGACATATTGCCGGGCGTGAAGGCTGGCTTGGTTGCCAACAATGCGTGAGTTTAAGTCAATGAAATCGGCACGTTACATACTGGCCTTTATCGCGTTCATCGCACTCTATTATTTTTTACCCATGAACACCCGTCTGCTATGGCAACCTGATGAAACGCGTTATGCAGAAATTAGCCGGGAGATGCTGGCATCGGGTGATTGGATCGTACCTCATATGCTGGGGTTACGTTATTTCGAAAAACCGATAGCTGGATATTGGTTTAACAGTATCGGGCAATGGTTGTTTGGTAATAGTAATTTTGCAGTACGGGCTGGAGTAATTTTTGCCACGTTAATAACGGCTCTGCTGGTCGCCTGGTTTGCCATGCGTTTATGGCGTGATAAGCGTCTGGCTGTTCTTTCTGCAGTGATTTATCTCTCGCTGATCATTGTTTATGGCATTGGCACTTATGCGGTACTTGATCCATTCATTGCTTTTTGGTTAATGGCGGGAATGTGCAGCTTCTGGCTGGCAATGCAGGCGCAAACGTGGAAAGGGAAAAGTGCCGGTTTTTTATTGCTGGGGTTAACCTGCGGCATGGGAGTCATGACCAAAGGTTTTCAGGCTCTTGCTGTTCCCGTGCTGAGCGTGCTGCCATGGGTCGTCGCACAAAAACGCTGGAAAGATCTCTTCATGTACGGTGGGCTGGCAATTGTCAGTTGTGTACTCATTATTCTTCCCTGGGGCCTGGCAATTGCCGCGCGTGAACCTGACTTCTGGCACTACTTTTTCTGGGTGGAACATATTCAACGTTTTGCCCAGGATGACGCACAACATAAAGCACCATTCTGGTATTACATCCCCATTATTCTTCTTGGTAGCTTGCCATGGCTTGGATTATTGCCTGGAGCATTACGGTCAGGCTGGCAAAATCGCGGCCATCATGCCGCAGCATTCTATTTGTTATGTTGGATTGTAATGCCATTACTTTTTTTCAGCATGGCTAAAGGTAAATTGCTCACATATATTCTTTCATGCTTCGCCCCGCTGGCTATTTTAATGGCCGGATATGGAATACAGGCGGCCAAAAAGAATATTTTTGCACTGCGTTTCAATGGCTGGATAAATATAGCTTTTGGCATCACGGGCATTATTGCCACGTTTGTTGTCTCGCCATGGGGACCGATAAAACCACCTGTTTGGGCCCATTTCGAAAGTTATAAAGTTTTTTGCTCATGGGCTATTTTTTCACTGTGGGCATTTTTCGGCTGGTACACACTCACAGATAGTGAAAAAAGATGGCCTTATGCCGCGCTTTGTCCTTTGGGACTGGCATTGTTGGTCGGTTTTGCGATGCCAGACAGAGTAAGGGAGTCTAAGCAACCGCAATTCTTTGTCGGCATGACCAGTGAAATGCTTAAACCAAGCCGCTATATTCTGACCGATAGTGTGGGCGTTGCTGCGGGCCTGGCATGGAGCTTACAGCGAGATGATATTATGCTGTATCAGCAGCGTGGAGAGTTGAAATATGGCCTGGATTATCCTGATGTAAAAGACAAATTTATCCCGGCGGCAAGTTTCACCAGTTGGCTTAATCAACATCGTCAGGAAGGGGTTATTACACTCGTGCTTTCAGTTGACCGGGATGAAGATATCAATCGTCTTGCCATTCCACCTGCCGATGCCGTCGATCATCAAGGGCGTCTGGTATTGATTCAGTATTTACCAAAATGATTTGGCTGGTATTGATTCTCGCCAGTTTGCTTAGTGTGGCCGGGCAGCTCTGTCAGAAACAGGCGACCCGGCCAGTGGCGATAAGCAAACGCAGTCAACATATCACGCTGTGGCTGGGGCTGGGGCTGGTCTGCCTTGGTCTGGCGATGGTGCTCTGGCTACTGGTATTACAGACCGTACCCGTAGGAATCGCCTACCCTATGCTAAGCCTGAATTTTGTCTGGGTGACACTGGCGGCAACAAAACTCTGGCACGAACCGGTGTCTTTTCGGCACTGGTGTGGGGTGGCGTTCATTATTGGTGGCATTGTGATTCTCGGGAGTACGGTGTAATGGGTCTGATGTGGGGATTATTCAGCGTCATTATTGCCTCCGCTGCGCAATTAAGCCTGGGGTATGCGGCGAGTCATCTACCGCCGATGACGCAATTCTGGGATTTTATTGCGGCATTTTTTGCCTTTGGTCCCGGAGCCAGAATGCTGGTCGTCGGCCTGGTGGGTTATCTGCTCTCTGTTTTTTGCTGGTATAAAGCGTTACACCAGTTAGCACTCAGCAAAGCCTATGCCTTACTCAGTATGAGTTATGTGCTGGTATGGATTGCATCTATGGTACTTCCCGGCTGGGAAGGGACTTTTTCTCTGAAGGCACTACTGGGAGTAGCCTGTATTATGAGTGGGTTGATGCTGATTTTCCTGCCCACGACAAAACAACGTTACTGAGTTTTCCCAGCCGATTGACACTGCCGTTCCCACTCATCGGGGCTGTAGCTGCTTGCCGAGAGGACTTTCACCGTATGTAGCTTTTCACGATTAATACAGTACAGCGCATTCTGTAAAGGTGAGAGTAAATCCCCTACGTTCACGGCGAAGTCACTCTTCACTTCGGCGATCATTTTTATCGCGCCGCCAGCATCGCAGAGCATAAGTACATGTCTGTTAACTTGTTTATTGCAGCACGATTTTTTGACCAGCCATTCCATTGCATTATCCTGTTTGCTAAGAGTTTTCATATTAATTTACAGATTAACAGATAAACTCTTCATCAACGGCAATGGAATGGCAGAAATGAGAAGTGAAATGGAGAGTCAATAATTATTGCTGACGTTGCACCCATTCTTTTAGCGCCTGACGTGAAATTTTAATACCGCCGTTTTTCAGCTCCGGCGGCAAAGTCAGCCAGCGCACCGGTTGTTGAAAACGGGCCAGCTTATCTTTCACCCATTCGCTGAGATCAACGCTTTGATGGTCATACTCCACCACCGCTACCGGTCGATGACCAAACTCCTTGTCCGCGACGGGGACGATAAACACCTGCAAAACCGCAGGATGTGCAGCAATAACCCGCTCCACCTCTTCCGGCTGAATACCTTCGCCTCCACTGAAGAACAGATTATCTAAGCGCCCGACAATGGTCAGTTTACCGTTATCCATCTCGCCGCGATCGCGCGTAGCGTACCAGCCTTCGTCATTGAGCAGCGGCACCAGTTGTCCGTTACGCCAGTAACCTTCTGCCATGCTGGCAGCCCGCAGCCACACTTCATCGTTAACGATTTTCACTTCCCGACCGGGCAGCGGCGAACCGACGTCCGCCAGACCGTCGGCTTCTTTCGCACACACCGTGGAAGCAAACTCGGTCAGACCATAGCCACAAAAGCAACGAATACCCTGCTCGCGCGCCTGTTCCGTCAACTCGACCGGGATCGCCGCGCCGCCAAGCAACACTGCTTTCAGGGAAACGGAACTGCGGTTAACCAGCAAACGCCAGAGCTGCGTCGGCACCAGCGATGCGTGAGTACAGTCTGCCAGCATGTGATCCAGCGGCTGTTTATCACGTACCGTCATCCGCGCACCAGCGTATAACCAGCGCCACATAATTCCCTGACCGGAGACGTGAAACAGCGGCAAAGAGAGCAACCAGTCATCGTGCTCGCCAAATGGAATCAGCGATAACACCCCTTCGGCGCTGGCAAGATGGGCCTGATAAGTATGAACAGCGGCTTTCGGCAACCCGGTGGAGCCAGAAGTTAACGTCATTGAGCACAGACGCGTCGGCTGCCACGCAGCGGCATGTACGCCTTCAACCTGCTGAATATGCAGCGACGTTAACGCCGGAAACGTGTTTTCCCCTTCCGGCACCAGTGCAAATTGCAGCGTCAGATTGGGCAACAATTCCTCAAGCAACGGTTGCGGCAACTGTGGATTCACGGGCAGCACCCGCGCTCCGCATTGCAGTAGCGCCAGCCAGGTAAGCAGCGTTTGCGGCGTATTCCACGCCCGCAACATCACGCCGCTGCCCTCAACCACGCCCTGCGCCGCAAAGCCGGAGGCTAATTCATCGACGCGAGCACAAAGCTCGCGCCAGTTGAGTTGCTCATCATTGAGACGTAAGGCGATGGCTTCTCCCCGCACTTGCCGCCAGTGACGCCACGGCCAGTCAGAGAAGATCATAACAACCGCTCCAGTGCATCAACGTCGACAAAAGGCAGCGTGCTACCCGGCCAGCGACGAACCTGCTGCGCCTGCATCAGATCCAGCGTGTCCAGCCCCGGAATGGTGTCTGGTGTTAACCAGGCAGTAATCCGCGCCAGTTGCGTTAAGCCTAAGCTCGACTCAATAGATGAACTGATCACCGCCGTCAACCCCAGCGCGTGCGCCGCCTGCACCTGCTCGCGCACTTTCTCCAGGCTGCCCGTGAGCGTGGGTTTGATCACCACCGCTCGCACGCCTTCTTCCGCCACAAAGGCAAAATCCGGCTCGCGCAGGCTTTCATCCCAGGCAATGGCAATACCCGTTTCACGGGCAAAGGCGCGGGAATCCTCGCGGGTTTTGCACGGTTCTTCGAGAAACGCGATGCGGCCGCGATAATCCGGGTTAACGTATTTGGCAAACTGCTGGCCTTTCAACGGCGTCCAGGCGCGATTCGCATCAAGACGCAAATGCAGATCCGGAATGGCCTCCAGCAACAGATTAACCACCATGCCGTCGCGCACGGCTTCGTACAATCCCACTTTGATCTTCGCCACTTTCTCGCCCGGCATATCGGCAAGTTTGAGGATCAGATCGTCAGGATCACCATTACACAACGGTGCAGCACGGAAATTTGCCGCCTGTGGTAACGTGTCTGCCAGCTCAGCCAATGCACAGCTTACGCCAAAGGCGACGGAAGGCATTTGCGGTAATTCGCAATCGCCAGCCAGCCAGTTATTTACCCAGGTAAGCAGCACACTTTGCGCCTCTTCCCAGGTTTCCTGACTGAAGCCAGGCAGTGGGGAGATCTCCCCCCACCCTTCGCACTCGCCCTCACGCAGGCAAACATATAGCCCGTCGCGGGTTTTTAACCGCCTGTCGCGCAGAACCACCCCCGCGTCCATGGGGATCTGCCAGCGGTATACCTGCGCACTACGCATTACGGATTCCGTTTAAATTTGCTGAAGTCAGGCTGACGTTTCTGGTTGAAGGCGTTGCGACCTTCCTGACCTTCTTCTGTCATGTAGAACAGCATGGTGGCATTGCCCGCCAGCTCCTGCAGACCCGCCTGACCGTCACAGTCAGCGTTCAGCGCAGCTTTCAGGCAACGCAGCGCCATCGGGCTGTTTTGCAGCATTTCACGGCACCAACGCACGGTTTCTTTTTCCAGATCGGCCAGCGGCACCACGGTATTCACGAGGCCCATATCCAGCGCCTGTTTTGCGTCGTACTGACGGCACAGGAACCAGATTTCACGCGCTTTTTTCTGCCCGACAATGCGCGCCATATAGGAAGCGCCCCAGCCGCCATCGAAGGAACCGACTTTCGGGCCAGTCTGACCGAAGATGGCGTTATCTGCCGCGATAGTCAGGTCGCACATCATGTGCAGAACGTGACCGCCGCCGATGGAGTAACCCGCTACCATCGCGACAACCGGTTTCGGACAGGTACGGATCTGACGCTGGAAGTCCAGCACATTCAGGTGATGTACGCCGGAATCATCTTTATAGCCGCCGTAATCGCCACGCACTTTCTGGTCGCCACCAGAGCAGAACGCTTTATCACCTGCACCAGTCAGAATGATCACGCCGATGTTGTCGTCATAACGCGCATCTGCCAGTGCCTGGATCATCTCTTTTACCGTCAGAGGACGGAAGGCATTGCGCACCTGCGGACGATTAATGGTGATTTTTGCGATACCGTCGGTGGATTTTTCATAACGAATGTCCTCGAAACCTTCGGAGCAGTCGTGCCATTCAACCGGTGCGTAAAGCATTGCTTCATCAGGATAAATCATATTGTGTCCTTTAGTCAGAAACGCAAGATCTGCGCCAGACTTGCGATTACGCCAGCGGGATTTTCCCGGTGCGCGTTATGTCCGGCGCGAGGAATGACATGGCAGTCGGCAGCCAGTTCCGCCGCCAGAGCGCGGAATTTGCTGTCACGTTCACCACATAAATAATAAAACGCAAATGTGCGGGCGCTAAGGTTAGCACGTAAATCAGGCTGGACGGCGAGAGAAGTAGCCTCCAGCATCGCGGCAAGGGTTGCGCCGTTATTGTTGCTGCGCAGCGCCACCAGCTCCCGGCGTTGATCGTCATTGAGCGAGGCAAAGACAGGCTGTTGATACCAGTCGGCAAATACCGCCGTTAATGGTTCTGTGCGAAAACGCTGCGCCCATTGGCGATCGGAAAGCAGACGTTCCGTGCGTTGTTCAGCACTTTGCAATCCCGGATGCCCGCCTTCGACCACAACCCCACTCAGCCCCGTCATCCCCTGACAAGCCGCCATCATCGCCCCCCGTCCGCCGAGCGAGTATCCCACCAGCCAGAAATTAAGGATGTTGTAACTAACTAGCGTTTTACGCAGTAAGTCGGTGACATCATCAAACCCATCGACGCTAATTGCCGCCGAACCACCGTGACCTGGGAGATCAACATACAACCGCGAGTAGTCGGCAAACGCCTCGCCCACTTCTTGCCATTCCTGGCAATCGCCGGAAAAACCGTGCAAAAACACCAGCCAGGGTAAACCTGGTTTGCCGTGTTTTGCCTGCGCGTGCAGGATCATAAATGGCTTACCTGCGCCAGCAGTTGCTGGAGGGTTTGCGCACCATCGGTGTCGTTAACCACCATTTCAATTACCGTAGTGGTCGGCGTGCGCCAGGCGTCGGCAAGTGCCGTTTCAAGTTCCTGCCAGTTTTGCGGACGATGATATTTCAGCTCGAACATCGCGGCGGCGTGCTCAAAATGGACGTTTTGCGGCATCAGATAGAAACGCTCGCGCTCGTTTTTCGGCGTTGGCAACAGCGAGAAAATTTGCCCGCCGTTGTTGTTCACCACAATTAATACCAGCGGCGCGGAAACCTGACGTAATAACGCCAGCGCGTTGAGATCGTAAAGTGCTGAGAGATCGCCCACAATCGCCAGCGTCGGTTTGCCACTGGCCCGCTGAACGCCTGCGGCAGTAGAAAGCAGCCCGTCAATACCGCTGGCCCCACGATTGCTGTACACCGGGTAACCTGCCGGAAGTTGCGAAAGCGCATCAATCAGACGTACCACCAGGCTGTTACCGACAAACAATTGCCCCTGTTCAGGCAGATAGTCGCTGATGCGATGCGCCAGTTGTGCTTCGCCAAACGCATCGCTACGGGCAACAACCGCCTGCATTGCCTGTTCCGCCAGGCGCGGGATTTCAATGCACCAGGGCTGGCGTTTTTCTGCCGGATGTTGCTCCAGCCAGTCGGCAATATTGGCAATTAAGCGGCGTCCGCGATGGTGTGCCGGATCAAGTCGCCCTTCAATGTCATCAACAATCCAGTACTCTTCGGGTTCACAGCTTGCCTGCCATTGCAGGAGCCGTTTGCCCGTCAGGCTGCTGCCCAGTTGCACCACAATCTGCGCCTGTTGCAGTTCGCTGGTCGCTTTGGCATTGCCTAACCAGAGATCGGCACACGGCAGCGGCTGTCCGGTTTGCGACAGGACGTCGCCAATCAGCGGCCAGCCAAGAGTTTGCGCCCACAGAGCAACTTTTTTGCCCTCTTCCGCACTCATGCGACCAGCAACTACCACGCCGCGCTTTTGTCGCCAGAAGAACCAGTCACGCTGTTTTTCACTTTCCAGACGAGACGCTTCACGCAGCCACGGTTTATCGTCCTGCCACCAGTCGCCAAGACGCTGTTGCCAACTAAGCCCGGTGTCGTCCATCTCGCCATATAGCGGTTCAGCAAACGGGCAGTTGATATGGACTCCTCCAGCATGAAGCGTACCAAGGGCGTGGTCGATAGTAGAAACCAGCCAACGGGCAGAAATATCCTGCGTCGGGCGCGGCAGTGAAATGCTATGCGTAGGATGAGAGGCGAACATTCCCGGCTGACGAATCGCCTGATTCGCGCCGCAGTCAATGAGCTCCGGCGGGCGATCGGCGGTTAACAGGATCAGTTTTTCTCCGGTTAACCCAGCTTCTATTAGTGCCGGATAGAGATTTGCTACCGCCGTGCCGGAGGTCACAATCACTGCCACCGGCTGCTTGCTGACTTTCGCCAGCCCCAGCGCCAGATGCCCCAGTCCACGCTCATCAAAATGGGTGTGGTGAATAAAGGCGGAATTCTCCGCCGCTGCTAACGTTAACGGTGTAGAACGCGAGCCAGGGGCGATACAAATGTGTCTGACGCCGTGACGCGTTAATGCTTCCAGAATGACCGCCGCCCAGCGTCGGTTAAATGCGCTTACTGACATGAGTTTGTCCGGTATCAATATTGCGGCTAAGTATAAGGAGCTACAAAAATAGATTATTGATATGAATCGGTAATGATGCGACTCATTACTATTCCATTTGTAATAAAGTACGCAGCCCTGCCGCTTTGTTGTCGATTTCCTGCCACTCTTGCTCGGGGTCGGAGCCACGGACAATGCCCGCGCCAGCATATAATCGCACGACATTGCCGCTAATTTTTGCTGAGCGCAGGGAAACGCAGAATTCGCTTTGTTGTAACGAAAGATAGCCCGCGGAACCGGCATACCATTCACGGGTGAACGGTTCGTGACGGGCGATAAACTGCCGCGCCAGGTCACGCGGTAAGCCCGCAACCGCAGCCGTTGGCTGCAACTGATGTAAACAGATCACATCATCCGCTTTGTTGAGTGAAGTCCAGATACAGCGGCGCAGATGCTGCACTTTACGCAGACGCAGTACCTGCGGTGGTAAAACATCCAGCGTCTGGGTATCGGCCTGCAATCGTTGGCAGATATCTTCCACCACCAGCATGTTCTCGCGCTGGTTTTTATCATCCGCCATCAGCCACTCACCTAACTGCTGCGCCTGCTTATCATCAGGATGATTTGCTACCGTTCCCGCCAGCGCTTCAGTACGCAGCGCTTTGTCACGCCGCCGCCATAACCGTTCCGGTGAAGAACCAAGAAAAGCATTTTCGCTATCAAAGGCCATGTAAAAATGGTAGCAGTTCAGATTGAGCCGACGACTGGCAGCCATCATCGCCGCCGCATTAACCGGACTTGCGAAATGCAGGTCAGTAGCCCGTGCAAGAACCACTTTGTCGAGTTCACCTTCGGCGATAGTTTGCGTTGCCAGTTCGATTAATCGCGTCCAGCCCGTTTTGTCCGGCCAATGTTGTTCTCGCGTGGTGGTTAAATGTAACCCTGGCAGGGGCTTGATACTCACCAGTGTAGCGATAAATTCTTTTGCCTTTATCGCATCGTGCTGAAGGGAGCTTTCGCTGAATAGCGTCAGCCGCAGCGTGGCTTTACCGCCACAGCGTTGCCATTCCAGGCGTGGTAAAAGTAAATTGCCCTGCGACGGGTCAAATGCATTCAGCCCCCAGATGCGTAAGTCGGCATGTTCCGGGTGCTGGTGAAGAAAACGTTGCGCCTGGTCCAATGATGTAAAATGGGTAATCGCGCCCAGGACGGCAGCTTCTTCATCACCATTACGTTGTTGCCAGTAGAATTGCGGGTACGTTTGCTGACTGGCCAGCCAGCTCAAGGCATCAAAAGCGTCTTTGAGAGGGAAAGGAATATCGAAAATCCGGATGCCTGGTGCTACCGGAAAAGATTGCGATAACTGGCGCAACAGACTTTCCAGCGCCGTGGTGAGTGATTGCACGCGGACCTCTCCCTGTTAAAAGCCTCACATTATACGGGGTACTAACACAAAAAAGCAGTACCCCAGTTTAGGGAAGAAGGCAACCAGGTGAAATTATCGACGCGCGAGCAGTAATCCCATTACAAGGCCAACAGCAGCACCTACACCAATTCCCTGCCAGGGTTTTTCATGGACATAATCATCCGCACGATAAACCGCTTGCTTCGCCCGATAATAGTAATTATCGGAAGCATGGCTGACGCGTTTTTTAACATCCTCCAGCGCTTTTTCAGCCCGTACTTTTAACTCGATATATTTTTGGTCGGCGGGGTCGCCAGAGGAGCGAAGCACCTCTTCCAGTGTTTCGCTCAGCAACGTCAGGTCATCATCGATACGTGTTTCACCAAATTGATTAGACATTCGCGTTCTCCATTTATGTAAAACCTGTCACTAACTATAGACAACACTTATCGATTACGCCTGAATGACCTCGCGCGCCATCCCGATGTGGGGAATACCATCTTCCTCGTAAATTTCGGTCACCGGGGTAAAACCAAAACTATGGTAAAAGTTTTGCAGATGTGCCTGAGCACCAAGATAGATGGGCTTCCCAGGCCAGTAACGGGCACATGACTCAAGTGTTTTGTTCATCAGCTGCTGGCCCACTTTTTCACCGCGCCAGGCTTTGCTGACGATCACCCGACCAATCACTACCGGTTCGAGATCATCATCGCTTTTCAGAATCCTCGCATATGCCACCAGTTCCCCGTTTTGCCAGCCAAGAATATGGCGGTTTTCTCCCACCAGGTCGTCGCCATCAATATCCTGATAAGGACAGTTTTGTTCAACGATAAATACTGCACAACGCAGTTGTAATAAAGCATAAAGCTGAGAGACGTTGAGTTCGGAATTATGCAGATCTTGCCAGTCAATCATCGGGCGCTCCTTTGTGATGTTTGTTTTATACTAGCCGCAATACTTTTGAAAAATGTGATGGTCTCATGGAATTAATTTTTTTAGGTACGTCTGCGGGTGTACCGACCCGGACTCGAAATGTCACAGCGATATTACTCAACCTGCAACATCCAACCCAGGCCGGCCTGTGGTTATTTGACTGTGGTGAAGGTACGCAACATCAATTGCTAAGCACAAGTTATAATCCCGGCAAACTGGATCGGATTTTTATCAGCCACTTACATGGCGATCATCTTTTTGGCTTGCCGGGTTTGCTTTGCAGCCGCTCTATGGCAGGGAGTATGCAACCGCTCACTATTTACGGACCAAAAGGTATTCAGGAATTTGTAGAAACCGCCCTACGGTTGAGCAGTTCCTGGACGGATTATCCGCTGGACGTCATTGAAATCAGTGCAGGAGAGATCCTGGATGATGGCCTGCGCAAGGTGACCGCGTACCCGATGGAACACCCGCTGGAGTGTTATGGTTTTCGCATTGAAGAGCATGAAAAACCTGGCGCATTGGATGCTAAAGGGTTAAAAGCGGCAGGCGTGCAGCCCGGTCCCCTGTTTCAGGATTTAAAAGCGGGCAAAACAGTAACCCTGGAAGACGGCAGGCAAATTAACGGTGCTGATTATTTAGCGCCAGCAACGCCAGGAAAAGTGCTCGCTATTTTTGGTGACACAGCACCCTGTGATAACGCGCTTGAACTTGCCCGACACGCAGACGTGATGATCCATGAAGCAACCCTGGATATGTCGATGGAAGCTAAAGCTAACAGCCGGGGGCACAGTTCGACGTGTCAGGCAGCAACATTGGCGCGAGAAGCTGGTGTAAGTAAATTGATTATTACCCATATCAGCTCACGTTATGACGATAAAGGCTGTCAGCGTATGTTACAGGAGTGCCGCGATATTTTCCCGGCAACCGATCTGGCTCACGATTACGCAGTTTTTAGCGTTTAACGCTGTATTTTTTGTCCTCACTGCCGATAACTGTTTTGTTACAGGCTTTCGCTGAGGACAGGATGGACAATTTCCAGAAAGATATTGATGACAGAGCCAATCTGACTCTGTCTAACCGCTTTGAATTATTACTGTTTCGGCTTGGCACATCGCCGCAGGCAGAGAAATCAGAGCTGTTCGGAATAAATGTTTTTAAGCTGCGCGAAATCATGCCGATGCCACAATTTATCCGCCCGGCAGGTATGAAATCACCGCTTCTCGGCATGGTTAATATTCGCGATCAAGTCATTCCAGTACTGGATCTTCCTGCCATCGCTGGTTGTCAGCCGCAAAGTGGGCTGAATATTTTACTTATCACCGAATACGCCCGCAGTGTGCAGGCATTTGCAGTGGAATCTGTAGAGAATATTGTTCGTCTCGACTGGCAACACGTCCATACCGCAGAAAAATCTATCAATGGTCGATACATCACCAGCGTCGCCAGTGTTGATGACACCAGCCTGGCGATGGTTCTTGATGTTGAGCAAATTCTTTACGATATCGTGCCTTCAAGCCACGGCTTACGCGTCTCGCAGCTTGCTGCTCCTGCTATTCCGCTTGCTTCTGGCGCGGTAGCTCTTGTGGCCGAAGATTCAAAAGTCGCCAGGGCACTGCTGGAGAAAGTCCTTAATACCATGCAGATCCCACATGTGATGCATATCACTGGAAAAAGTGCCTGGGAGAATATTCAGCAACTCGCCAGGCAAGCGAAAGAGGAAGGTGTTCCTGTCAGTGAAAAAATAGCGCTGGTACTTACCGACCTTGAAATGCCAGAAATGGATGGATTCACCCTTACCCGGTTGATTAAAACAGATGAACAGTTGAAGAAAATCCCGGTGATCATCCACTCATCGCTTTCAGGCAATGCGAATGAAGATCATGTACGCAAAGTTAAAGCAGATGGTTACGTGGCAAAATTTGAAATGAATGAGTTATCTGCCGTTATTGAAGAAGTATTAAAACGTGCCGCACAAAATACTGCGGGGCTGTTGGTCAGCCACCAGTAAGCCCACTAAAAAATATCGCCGTCGATAAACATATCGACGGCGAATAATCATAAATATTAACGTGACAAGCTTTCAGCTAATCCTACCAGTTGTATAAATTCAGCACGGTAACCGTATTGATCTGCACCTTTACCTTCCTGCGCCCAGCTTTGAATCTGCTGCCACGAGGTTTTGTTCAGGTATTCCGAGCCGCGCAGTTTTTGCCCATAGGCCGCTACTGCCGATAAGAAATGCATATCTGGCGAAGCCCTGGAAAAGTCGCGAGTCACTGCACTGGATATAATTGGCATCTCAACCAGACGACTGCTTTCACCTTGTGGTGCTTTATACCGCAATTTCACCCACATTAATTCATTACTGTTACTGGTCTGTGTTGATGCAGGAGATTTGCCATAACGTAATTTATCAACTGAAGCTTGTTGCCCGGCAAGGGTTAACTCAAATAAGACAGTAACATGTTTGCCCGCACCTATATCGCCAGCATCTACGGCATCGTTATTAAATTCATCCGCCCGTAGCTGTCGTTTCTCATAGCCAATCTGGCGATATTCAATAACTTGTTGTGGGTTAAATTCGATCTGTGCTTTAACGTCCTTTGCCACAGTGACCAGGGTCTGATTCATCTCATTGCTGAGTACTTTTTGTGCTTCCGATAATGAATCAAGGTAGCTGTAGTTACCGTTTCCGGTATCGGCTATTTTCACCATCATCGCTTCGTTGTAATTATTATCTCCTACACCAAGGGTGGATAGTGTAATACCACTTTCACGTTGTTTTTTTACTAAATCCTCAACTGACGAGGGATCATCTCCAATATTAAAGTCGCCATCTGTTGCCAGTAAAATGCGATTGACGCCCCCTTTTATATACCCCGCCTGTGCCTGCTCATAAGCCATCGCCACTCCGGCGCCCCCATTAGTACCACCACCTGCCTGAAGGTTTGCGATGGCATTGAGAATGGTGTTTTTTTCCGCTCCTGATGTTGAGGACAACAATAACCTGGCAGAACCTGCATAAGTAACAATTGAGATACGATCCTGGTCGCGTAATTCGTTAACTAACAATTTAAGTAAGGATTTAATTAATGGCAGACGCTCATCTGAGTTCATGGAACCGGATGTATCAATAAGAAAAACTAAATTCGCAGGCGGTAATTTGCTACGCGCAATATCGTTGGCGGCAATATCCAGCCGCAGCAAGGTGTGTTTCTCATTCCACGGTGCGGGAGTAAGTTCATAGTTGATGCTAAAAGGAGAATTTTCTTCACAACCTTTGCATCCAGGAATATTTTTCTTTGTTGCTTCGGTTAAAGGAAAGTAGTTAACCAACTCTTCAACACGCACGACATCTGCACCAGGTAATGAACCCGTTTTCAGAAAGCGCCGGACATTGGCATAACTTCCTGTATCAACATCAAGGCTAAAGGTCGCCAGCGGTTCTTGTGCGGTTTGTTTTATCGGGTTAGCTTCATGATGTGTGTAACGGGCGGTATTTTGTTGCAATTGACCTTGTTGCACTGGTGAAGGTGCGTATGCACTCATGGTCACATAATGCCATCTTTCCTCTGCTTGTGGAGAGCTGACTGAGGAACTGCATCCACTAAGTAGCACTCCACATATAGATATTATGTATATTTTATTGACACGCATATAAATTCCTTTTATTTGACAAAACCGGAGAGGCAGCAAACATAGCCTCTTAAGAAAAATTAGCCAATCAAAATATATTCATAAAAATAATTAGCGGATTATTCCTGGAAAGCGATAAATCATGAAAATAACCACCAATATATCATATCGCTTTTTGTATACGTCATAACATTACGATAACTTATTTAAATACCCTCCAGATATCATTAATAAAAATTTATGATATTACAAACAAAATAATTCACTGCAAATATAACTCACTACAAAGAAGTCATTTTTTACTCAGAAGTAAGATATTTCTCGAGCTGGCTCCAGAAAAATAACCTCCTCAGTTTTATTCTGCGGTAAGTGTTTTAAGATATGCAAAATAAAATCTAACGGAGGGAAAATAAATGGGAATGATTGGCTATTTTGCGGAAATCGACTCAGAAAAGATTAACCAACTGCTTGAGTCAGCTGAAAAACCTTTAATGGACAATATTCATGACACGCTTTCAGGATTACGCCGACTGGATATTGATAAACGCTGGGATTTTTTACATTTTGGCCTGACAGGCACCTCTGCATTTGATCCAGCAAAGAATGATCCGTTGAGTCGTGCTGTGCTTGGTGAACACAGCCTCGAAGATGGCATAGATGGTTTCCTGGGGTTGACCTGGAATCAGGAGTTAGCTGCGACAATCGACCGACTGGAAGCTCTTGACCGAAATGTGCTGCGTAAACAGTTTTCCATTCAGCGACTCAATGAAATGGAGATTTATCCGGGAGTGACCTTTTCAGAAGAGTTAGAGGGGCAACTCTTTGCTTCGATCATGCTCGATATGGAAAAATTAATTAGCGCTTATCGGCGTATACTGCGACAGGGGAATCATGCGCTGACGGTTATTGTTGGGTGATAATTACTGGCGATAGATTGTTTAGAGAAACAAGGAAAAGGTCATGGTAGAATCTTATTTATTTACCGATATGTATTTCGAGGCCAAAAACACGCCTGGTGAACATATCTATGTATATGATAAAGAACTAAAACTCTATCAAGTCACACCAACTATGGAATTAATTAAGGTGGGCTCAATTTCTGAAAATATTCTAAAATCTGAACAGTCTATTACTTTTCATCCTACTGATAATAAATATTCAATCGTCTCAAAATCTAAGTCATTGGTAGTGTACAATTTTAACGGTGAGAAATTGTGGGAACATTCTGGCAACTTTCAGGTAATTTCTTTTGTAAATAAAGGGAACATCATTTGGGCCGTAGAGAGAATTAATAAAGAGAGATTATTGATTAGTGTATACGCCACTGCTAATGGTCAGAAATTAGCTTATCTGGTAGTACATGATGAACTATCTGAAAGCTATATTAGCATTAGGGATATACCATATGCAGACGCTGTTTTAATCGAGTTAGCAGCGGGTCAGGATGGTATTGTTGTTATCAAATTCACTTACAAAAATAACGTTATCTTTTCGCGGGAACTGTTCCCTGGTTGCTCATATATATTACCGGCCTTTATCCCGGATATGACCAAAATCATTACATTAGAAAATGACTACCAGTTATACGCCTCATTTACCTGGCCAAACATGGTCCCAATAACCAGGCAAAAACTTGTAGACCTGGAAGATGAATCACTCATTCCGGGATACGACTTAATCTACATAAAAAATAATTTAGCTATCACACAAAATGGTTATGGTGAACATTTTTTATTCAACACTATTAAGATGATGCGATTAAGAAAGATTAATTTTTATATTAAGGAAATATCGTCCCACCAGAAGAGTTATATCTTCACATCGCAAATAAAATCACTTTCACGCCTGGGACACTTATTGGCAGCATATTCTACTGATGCATTGGGCAAACATGTCATGTTACTGATAGATGAAAGTAGTATAACAGTTACATCAAAAAAATAATTTAAAACATTGTATATAACAGCGGTATAACTGCAATAACAAACGCAATAAAAATGATTGCATACCAGCGTCGAACCGGCAATTCTTCGCCAATCAGTATAACAAGAAATATAACTAACGATGTAAGCAAGATTGATAAACCTATAGCAAAAGCTGAATCCATTGCGAGTCCATTATATTCGGGTCATATTACAGGAATAAGTAAATATACGTCTAATTCAATTACGATTGCCATTACACAGCCAAGTAAACTTAAGCCGAGATAATGATACCAACGAAGAGATTTGTTTGAATCACGACCCGGCCTGACTGAATATCTCACCTTTTCCTGCTTAACATCCATGTTATGATACTTCTGAAACTAATAAGACGAATGGCGTTGTTTCTATTTATGCGCTAATGAATTCAAACAATGCCATTCACTTGATGAATGTATTATTTCAAAGAATGATTATGACACCTTTAGAACGCATTACCCAACTTGTTAATATCAACGGTGATGTTAATGATCCTGTTACCCTTCGTCCGTTGTTATCTCTTGAGGATTTTTTTATCGGCAATAATATCCTCGGTTCAATATGTTGCAATGTGACTCCAGAACAATCTCCGCAAACTATCTATCACCATTTGCAGAAAATTCGTGAGCGTAACGATGTCAGTGATGTTTTGGTAGAGATCACGATGTTCGATGACCCAGACTGGCCCTTTAGTGAAAGTATTTTAGTTATCACTTCTGCTTCACCAGAAGAAGTTCAGAGCTGGTTTGTAGAAGAAATTGCCCCTGATGAGTGCTGGGAAGGTTGGTCAGAAGATACAGATCATGAATGGGTTGAAGTCCCTGCGGGTATGCATCCGGTTATTTGTTGGTGGGATTAACTCTTCTCATTTCTTTATAAATACCATAAACAAACCGCCGAACTTGTCGGCGGCTTTCTGACTTACGAACTGACAGCTTACATCAGCGGCATTGCTAACCGAACAATGCTAATCAGCGGTTGCGGCCATACACCCAGCACCAGTACCAACAGTGCAGAGATCAGCACCACGATACCACCTGCGCTGTACTGCCAGTTTGACGGTGCATCGCGACCCGGTTGCTCCGGGGCGTGCAGGTATAAGCTCACCGCTACGCGCAGGTAGTAGTAGAGGCCAATTGCCGAACCGACAACCACGGCACCCACCAGCCACCACAGGTGTGCCTGGACACCGACCGCCAGCACGTAGAACTTACCGATAAAGCCCAGCGTCATCGGAATACCGGCCAGTGACAGCATCATCACCGTCATCACTGCCGCGAGGATCGGACGATGCCAGAACAGACCACGGTAAGAGAACAGGGAATCAGCATCCGGACCACGGTACGGGCTGGACATCAGGCTGACTACGCCAAATGCGCCGAGGCTGCTGAACAGATAACCCGCCAGGTAAACCCCTACCGCTTCCATCGACATCTCGCCGGTTTGCAGCGCAATCAGCGCCACCAGCAGATAGCCAAGGTGAGAGATAGACGAGTAGCCGAGCAGACGTTTAATGTTGGTCTGGCTCAGTGCCATCAGGTTACCGAAGATGATAGAGGCAAAGGCGATAATCGCCAGCACCACGCGAATCGCTTCGCTATCACCCACTGGTGCGTAGAGGAACAGACGCATCACCACGCCGAAGATAGCGATTTTGCTCGCCGTCGCCAGGAAGGTAGAAACCGGCGCAGGCGCGCCCTGGTATACGTCTGGCGTCCACAGGTGGAACGGCACCAGAGAGAGCTTGAAGCCGAGGCCGACAATCATCAGGCCAAAACCTGCCAGCAACAGCGGCTCGTGGAGCATGCCGTCGCCAAGGTTTTTACCCAGTGCAACGAACGACAGGTCGCCAGACTGCGCGTACACCAGTGCCATACCAAACAGCAGGAAAGAAGACGCTGCAGCAGAAAGGATGGTGTATTTGATACTGGCTTCCAGCGAACGTTTCTGGCGGAAAGCGTAACCGACCAGGCCAAACAGTGGCAGAGAGATCAGTTCAATACCGAGGAACAGAGACGCCAGGTGATTGGCATTCGCCAGCAGGATCCCGCCCAGAGCGGCAATTAACACCAACAGGTAGAACTCGTCCTTGTTGTCGTTATAGCCTTCAAGCCACGGGTAGGCGAAAGTACAGGTGGCGAGGCTCGCCAGCAGGACCAGCCCGGTGTAAAGCATGGCGAAACCATCAACGCGCATCAGTGGCGTAACGTCCATAGCGCCCGCCTGGCCGACAAACCAGAGCGAAACCAGCGCCGCGTTAAGCCCAATAACCGAGAGCGTAGCGTTGAGGAAATGATTGCGTCGCCACGCAATGGAGAGCATCACAACCACCACCGTCAAGCCGACGATCAGCAACGGTAGCAGTGCGATCAGGTTTTGTGGAGTTATTGTCATGGCGATTTACGGCCTTGTAGTAGTAACGGAATTAACAAACCACTGCTGGATATTGCCAATCGCGGAATGCGAGGTATCCAGAATCGGCTGCGGATAGAAGCCCAGCAGTACCAGCAGCACCACCAGCAACAGGATCATAAACAGCTCACGCAGCGACATCCCTGGTAGTTCTTTGCTGGCAATCTCGCTTTTCGCTTTACCGAAGTAAGCGCGATGAAGCATCGCCAGCGAATAAACAGAAGCAAAGACCAGCCCGAAGGTAGAGATAACGGTAATCATCGGGACAACCTGGAAGCTGCCGAACAGGATCATAAATTCGCCGACGAAGTTACCGGTGCCTGGCATCCCAAGCGTTGCCACTGCAAAGAACAGTGACAGTGCTGGCAGCCATTTCATTTTGCTCCACAGACCGCCCATCATGCGCATATCACGGGTATGGATACGCTCATAAAGCTGACCGCAGAGAATAAACAGACCCGCCGCCGACAAGCCGTGAGCAATCATCTGAATGACCGCGCCCTGGTAGGCCAACTGGCTGCCGGTGTAGATAGCAATCAGCACGAAGCCCATGTGGGAAACCGAGGTGTAGGCGATCAGACGTTTGATATCGGTCTGGGCGAAGGCCATCCACGCACCGTAGAAAATGCCGATAACACCCAACCACATGGCGATTGGCGCGAACTCTGCCGACGCGTTCGGAAACAGTGGCAGAGAGAAACGCAGCAAACCGTAAGCGGCGGTTTTCAGCAAGATCCCCGCGAGGTCAACGGAACCGGCGGTCGGAGCCTGAGAGTGCGCATCTGGCAGCCAGCCATGCAGCGGAACCACCGGCATTTTCACTGCGAAGGCGATGAAGAAGCCCAGCATTAGCAGGTATTCCACGCCGTTAGACATCGGCGTATTCAGCAGCTCTTCATAATTGAAGGTCCAGACACCGGTCGCATTGTAGTGAACAAAAACCAGCGCCAGGATAGCAATCAACATCACCAGACCACTCGCCTGGGTGTAAATGAAGAACTTGGTTGCCGCCGTGATACGCGTTTTACCGTCAGAAGCTTTATGCCCCCAAAGTGCGATCAGGAAGTACATCGGCACCAGCATCATTTCCCAGAAAAAGAAGAACAGGAACATGTCGATGGCAAGGAACACGCCGATAACGCCGCCCAGGATCCACATCAGGTTGAGGTGGAAGAAGCCCTGATATTTTTCGATCTCTTTCCACGAACAAAGTACCGCCAGCACGCCGAGCAGACCGGTCAGCACGACCATCAGCAGCGACAGACCATCAATGGCGAGATGAATAGAGATACCAAAACGCGGGATCCACGGCATGTCGAATTCAGACTGCCACTGCGGAATTCCGGCGGATTGCGTCAGTGAATAACCGCCCTGCAACCACAGTTGCAGCGACAGCGCCAGCGTCAATCCCATGGTGATCAGCGCGATCCAGCGTGGCACCTTGACGCCAAAGCGTTCGGTCTGCCAGCACAGGAAGCCGCCAATAAAGGGAATTAATATTAGCCAGGGTAGTAACATGGCGATCTTTATTCCTTGTAAAAGTCCCGTCAGGACCGGATTTTCAACGAATTCTCACGACAGAAAATTCTCTTCGGACCGGGGGTAGTGTCGGATACACCGCCAAGACGGCTTATCCGACCTACGTTCTTATATGCCCAAGGGCAATCCCACAATCCTTAAATCAACGCAGTACCATCAACAGTGCCAGCACCACGACCGCACCGATGCTCATGGATGCCACATACCAGCGCAGGTAGCCGTTCTCACTGAACAGCAGACCTTTACCCGCAAAGCGCGAGAGAACCGCCGGGATGTTCATCATTGAGTTCAGCGGATCGCGTTTCAGCAACCAGGCAATACCCAGGAACGGCTTGACGAACACTTTGTCGTACAGCCAGTCAAAGCCCCAGGCGTTGTACCACCAGGTGCCCAGCAGACGGCCCGGCGCACTGTTCGCGATGGAGGTCACCAGAGTACGTTTACCCAGCCACAGCCAGGCTGCCAGCAGAATGCCGACCACCGCGACCACGCCAGAGGTAATTTCCAGGGTCAACATGCTGCCGTGCGCCAGCTCCGTCGTTTGCGGAAGCACGCCCTGCAGCGGCGGTACAATCAGTGCGCCAACGAAGGTGGAAAGGATCAGCAGCACAATCAGCGGCAGGCTGTGAGTAATCCCTTTCACGGCGTGAGCGTGAATTTGTTCTTTCCCGTGGAAGACGATGAAAATCATACGGAAGGTGTAGAGCGAGGTCATAAACGCACCGACCAGACCTGCCACCATCAGATTGATATGACCATTCGCCATCGCACCGGCGAGGATCTCATCCTTACTGAAGAAGCCCGCAGTAACCAGCGGCAGTGCCGACAGTGCTGCACCACCCACCAGGAAGCAGAGATAAACCAGCGGAATAGATTTACGCAGACCGCCCATCTTGAAGATGTTCTGTTCGTGATGGCAGGCCAGAATGACGGAACCGGATGCCAGGAACAGCAGCGCTTTAAAGAACGCGTGGGTCATCAAGTGGAAAATCGCCGCATCCCATGCCTGTACGCCAAGCGCAAGGAACATGTAGCCAATCTGGCTCATGGTGGAGTAAGCGAGAACACGTTTGATGTCGGTCTGTACCAGCGCGGCAAAACCGGCCAGCAGCAGCGTAACTGCCCCGACAATACCCACCAGATGCAGAACTTCTGGCGTCATCAGGAACAGGCCGTGGGTACGGGCGATCAGGTAGACACCTGCGGTTACCATCGTTGCGGCGTGGATCAGCGCGGAGACAGGCGTCGGACCTGCCATCGCGTCGGCAAGCCATGTCTGCAACGGCAACTGCGCAGATTTACCGACCGCACCACCCAGCAGCATCAGCGTCGCCCACATCAGCATGTTATTGCCGTCAGCAAAGTGCGCGGGTGCCAGTTCCACCATTTCACGGAAGTTCAGGGTACCCAGTTCGTTGTAGAGAATGAACAGCGCGAAAGCGAGGAACACATCACCCACACGGGTCACGACAAACGCTTTCATTGCCGCTGCGCCATTCTTCGGATCGGTGTAATAGAAACCGATCAACAGATAGGAGCACAGGCCCACGCCTTCCCAGCCGAGGTACATCAGCAGCAGGTTGTCGGCAAGAACCAGAACCACCATGCTGGCGATGAACAGGTTGGTGTAGGCGAAGAAGCGAGAGTAGCCCTCTTCACCACGCATATACCAGGAGGCGTACATGTGAATAAGGAAACCGACACCGGTGACCACCGAGAGCATGGTCAGCGACAGGCCGTCCAGCACCAGATTGAAACCGATGTTAAAGTCGCCTACCGACATCCATGTCCACAGCGGCTGGCTGTATGCCTGCTCACCGTTAGCGAAGAAGTCAACGCCGATAAAGGCAGTTACCAGCGCCGCCAGGCCCACAGAGCCTACGCCCACGATCGCCGAGACGTTTTCAGACCAGCGCCCACGGGAGAACGCCAGCAAGACGAAGCCAATCAATGGCAAAATAATGGTTAAGGCAAGCATGTTCATCCGCGCATCTCACTTACTGAATCGATGTTCAGGTTCTGGCGACGACGGTGAAGCTGCAGCAGCAGCGCAAGGCCGATACTCGCTTCTGCCGCCGCGAGGCTGATGGCGAGAATGTACATCACCTGACCGTCGGTCTGGCCCCAGTAGCTTCCGGCGACCACAAAGGCCAGCGCAGAGGCGTTAATCATGATTTCCAGACCAATCAGCATAAAGAGCAGATTGCGACGGATAACCAGACCGGTTAAGCCAAGAACGAATAAGATTGCCGCGAGGATCAGTCCATGTTGTAAGGGGATCATGCGTGCTCCTCCGTTTTTCTTTTCGCGCTGTCGTCTTTACGATTGCTCAGCACTTCACCCGCACGCTCTTCACGACCGACGTGGAAGGCCACAACCAGACCAGCCAGCAGCAGCATAGAAGCCAGTTCCACCGCCAGTACGTAAGGCCCGAACAGCGTAATACCCACTGCTTTAGCACTGATTGGCGTACCGTCGATACCCTGATCGTTAACACCGAGAATGGCGTAAACAATCACCACCAGCATGATGGCCGACAAAATTGCCGGACCAATCCACACCTGCGGTTTCAGCCACTGACGTTCCTGTTCGATTTCCGAACCGCCCAGGTTGAGCATCATCACCACGAACACGAACAGCACCATAATGGCACCCGCGTAGACGATAATTTCCAGCGCACCGGCGAAGTAAGCGCCCAGCGAGAAGAACACCCCGGAAATCGCCAGCAGCGAAATAATCAGGTACAGCAGTGCGTGTACCGGATTGGTATGGGTGATCACTCGCAAGGTCGCAAGTATGGCTATCAGGCCACAGATATAAAAAGCGAACTCCATTGCCCCTCTCCTTACGGTAACAGGCTCTTGACGTCGATAGGCTTGGCTTCGTTCTCTGCTTCGCCCTTATCTTTGCCGTCGATTGCCATACCTGCCATCCGGTAGAAGTTATATTCCGGGTATTTGCCCGGACCGGAGATCAGCAGATCCTCTTTCTCATAAACCAGATCCTGGCGCTTGTATTCCCCCATTTCGAAATCCGGGGTTAACTGAATCGCCGTGGTCGGACAGGCTTCTTCGCACAGACCACAGAAAATGCAGCGTGAGAAGTTGATGCGGAAAAATTCCGGATACCAGCGACCGTCTTTGGTTTCTGCTTTTTGCAGCGAGATACAGCCGACCGGGCAGGCTACCGCGCAGAGGTTACAGGCTACGCAACGCTCTTCGCCGTCCGGGTCGCGGGTCAGAACGATGCGACCACGATAACGGGGCGGCAGATAGACCGGCTCTTCCGGGTACATTCGCGTTTCGCGTTTGGCGAACGCGTGCAGGCCGATCATCCAGATACTACGAACCTGGGTGCCGAAACCTACTAACAATTCTTTTAAGGTCATGGTCTTAGTGCCCCTTATTGCGCCTGCCAGAGAATGACAGCCGCCGTTACCAGCAAGTTGATCAGCGTCAGCGGCAGGCAGATTTTCCAGCCGAAGGACATTACCTGGTCATAACGCGGACGCGGTAACGACGCACGAATCAAAATGAACATCATCATAAAGAACGCGGTTTTCAGCGCGAACCAGATGAATGGCGGTAAGAACGGGCCTTGCCAGCCACCGAAGAACAGCGTCACCATCAATGCGGAGATGGTCACAATCCCGATGTATTCGCCCACGAAGAACAGACCGAACTTCATGCCGGAATATTCAATGTGGTAACCATCCGCCAGTTCCTGCTCGGCTTCCGGCTGGTCAAACGGGTGACGGTGACACACCGCCACGCCCGCGATGGCAAAGGTAATAAAACCAAAGAATTGCGGGATGACGTTCCACACGTGCGCCTGGCTGTTAACGATGTCGGTCATGTTGAATGAACCGGCCTGCGCCACCACGCCCATCAGGGAAAGCCCGAGGAACACTTCGTAGCTCAGGGTCTGCGCAGAAGCACGCATCGCACCCAGCAGCGAGTATTTGTTGTTACTTGACCAGCCCGCAAACAGCACCGCGTAAACCGCCAGACCTGCCATCATCAGGAAGAACAAAATCCCGATGTTCAGGTCGGCAACCACCCAACCCGGACTGACTGGCACAATCGCAAAGGCCAGCAGCAGCGAGGTAAAGGCAATCATCGGTGCCAGGGTAAAGATGACGCGATCCGAGAATTTCGGGATCCAGTCTTCTTTAAAGAACATTTTGATCATGTCCGCAACCAGCTGGAGCGAACCGCCCCAGCCAACACGGTTAGGTCCGTAACGGTTCTGGAACAGACCCAGCAGGCGACGTTCGCCAAAGCTCATGAATGCCCCGCAGGTGACAACCACCAGCAGGATCACCACCGCTTTGAGGATGGTCAGCAGGATCTCAATCAGTTCCGGTGATATCCAACTCATTGTTGTGCCTCCTTGAGATCCTCAAGATGCGCGCCAGCCAGCACCGGAGCAATACCGGACATGCCCATCGGCAAGCCCACCTGCCCTGCCGTCAGTCCTTCGGCGATTTCAACCGGCAGCGTGACCGTGTTGCCATCGTAACTAAAGGAGACGCGTGTACCCGCGTTCACTCCCAACTTCGCGGCATCCGCTGGGTTGAGTTTGATGTACGGTTGCGGCATACGGCTCTGGAAGATCGGAGCACGCTGTGACAATTCATCGCTGCCAAACAGGTGGTAGTACGGCGCGATACGCCATTTCCCTTCCTGCGGCTGGAAGCGTGCCGGTACGCTGGTGAAGTAATCCAGACCGTTTTCGCTGGTTTCAAACAGACGCACGCCCGGATCGCCAAAGCGCAGTTTGCCGCCCACTTCGTCCTGGAATTTGTTCCACGCCTGCGGGGAGTTCCAGCCCGGCGCCCAGGCAAACGGCACTTGCGAACGGTGCGCGGTCGGCTGGTTGTTACCCTCCATCGAGAAGGTGAACATGGTGTCAATATCCTGCGGCTGACGCGGCTCATGAACGCTGATGTTGGCGCGCATGGCGGTACGACCACTGTAACGGTGCGGCTCACGGGCCAGTTTCTGACCACGAATACGGAATGTCGCATCCGGCGCAGCATCTTTGATTCCCGCCAGTTCCGGAATTTTCGCCACAACGGCGTCAATCACATGGTCGAGCTGCGTCCAGTCCACTTCACGGCTCAGCAGGGTACTGTGCAGCGAGTGCAGCCAGCGCCAGCTTTCCAGCATCACAGTTTTGCTGTCGTAATAGGCCGGATCGTAAACCTGGAAGAAACGTTGGGCACGGCCTTCGTTGTTGATCACCGTACCGTCACTTTCAGCAAAGCTGGCGGCGGAAAGCACCAGATGGGCGTTTTCCATGATCGCCGTGCGTTGATGGTCAACCACCATCACCAGCGGCGCTTTCGCCAGCGCAGCATTCACGCGGGTAGCGGAAGCGTGACGATGCAGATCGTTTTCCAGCACCACCACCGCGTCGGCGCGTCCGGTTTCCAGTTCGGTCAACGCTTCTTCAAGCGATCCACCGCCCATAATGCCCAGCCCCATGCTGTTGACGGAACGGGCAATCATGGTGATACCGACGTCAGCGCCGCGACCTTTCAGGGCTTTCGCGACGTTAGCCGCAGCCTGAATCACTTCAGCGCTACCAGCGTTCGTCCCGGAGATAATTAACGGTTTCTTCGCACCTGCCAGTGCCTGCACGATGACGTCGATTTTGCTTTGCAGTTCAGGCTCGATACCGTCAACCGCTGGCGCGGAGTTATCCAGCGCATGAGCGATGGCAAAACCTAAACGCGCCTGATCTTCAACCGGTGCGCGGTAAGTCCACGCCGCGATATCATCCAGACGGGTGTCATCAACGTTAGTCACAAACAGCGGATGCTTTGCACGTTGGCCAATGTTGAGGATTGCCGCAATCTGCCAGTCAGCCACTTTCTGTGCTGCCGCCATTTCGCGTGCTTTACCTTTCACCGCCTGACGCACTGCCAGCGCAACGCGCGCGCCGGTCTGGGTAACGTCTTCGCCCAGCACCAGTACCGCATCGTAAGATTCGATTTCGCGTAAGGCCGGAGTATAAATGCCGCCTTCGCGCAGAACTTTCAGCGCCAGTTGCAGACGTTCCTGCTCACCGTGAGCGATACCGGTATAGAAGTTTTCTTCGCCCACCAGCTCACGCAGCGCAAAGTTGCTTTCCACGCTGGCACGCGGAGAACCAATACCGATCACTTTCTTCGACTGACGCAGAATATCTGCTGCGCCCTGCATTGCCTGCTCGGCGTTGAGGGAAATGAAATCATCGCCACGACGCTGTACAGGCTGACGCGGACGGTCTTTCAGGTTGACGTAGCCATAACCGAAACGACCTCGGTCGCAGAGGAAGTAGTGGTTTACCGTACCGTTGTAACGGTTTTCGATACGACGCAGTTCGCCATAACGCTCGCCGGGGCTGATGTTACAGCCGATGGAACATTGCTGGCAGATGCTCGGCGCAAACTGCATATCCCATTTACGGTTATAACGCTCGGAGTGCGTTTTATCGGTAAATACGCCGGTCGGGCAAATTTCGACCAGGTTACCGGAGAATTCGCTTTCCAGGGTGCCGTCTTCCGGGCGACCGAAGTAGACGTTGTCATGTGCACCGTAAACGCCCAGATCTGTACCGTCAGCGTAATCTTTGTAGTAACGCACGCAGCGGTAGCAGGCGATGCAACGGTTCATTTCGTGAGAGATGAACGGCCCCAGATCCTGATTGCGGTGGGTACGTTTGGTGAAACGGTAGCGACGGAAGCTGTGTCCGGTCATCACGGTCATATCCTGAAGATGGCAGTTACCGCCCTCTTCACATACCGGACAATCGTGCGGGTGGTTGGTCATCAACCACTCGACCACGCTTTCACGGAACTGTTTCGCTTCTTCGTCGTCAATGGAAATAAAGGTGCCATCGGAAGCCGGTGTCATACAGGACATCACCAGGCGACCACGCGTGTCTTCCGCGTTTTGGTATTGCTTCACCGCACACTGGCGGCAAGCACCGACGCTTCCCAGCGCCGGATGCCAGCAAAAGTAAGGAATATCAAGGCCCAGAGACAGACAAGCTTCCAGCAGGTTGTCCGCTCCGTTAACCTCGTATTCTTTGCCGTCTACATGAATTGTAGCCATTAGCATGCTTCCAGTTTTCTCAGTCAGAGACTGAGCGTTAATCGAAATTCGGTTACCAGCGCTCTTTCAGCAGGTTCGGCTGAATCCCATTAATCAAATGGGTATTGCTGAACGGCTGTTTGATTCCCGCCTCAAATTCTTCGCGGAAATATTTGATGGCGCTCTGTAACGGCTCCACTGCACCAGGTGCGTGGGCACAGAAAGTTTTACCCGGACCTAAGAATCGACACAGTTGCTCAAGTGTTTCGATATCGCCCGGCTGACCTTCGCCACGCTCCAGCGCACGCAGAATTTTCACGCTCCACGGCAGACCATCACGGCACGGCGTACACCAGCCGCAGGACTCACGGGCGAAAAACTCCTCCAGGTTTCGTACCAGCGACACCATGTTGATCTCGTGATCAACCGCCATCGCCAGCGCCGTACCCAGACGGCTGCCCGCTTTACCGATACTTTCGAATTCCATCGGCAGGTCAAGGTGCGCTTCGGTGAGGAAGTCAGTACCCGCACCGCCTGGCTGCCAGGCTTTGAATTTCAGGCCGTCACGCATACCACCAGCGTAATCTTCGAGGATCTCGCGCGCGGTGGTGCCAAACGGCAGTTCCCACAGACCCGGATTTTTCACCCGACCGGAGAAGCCCATCAGCTTGGTGCCAGCATCTTTGCTTTTCGAGATGTTCTGATACCACTCCACGCCGTTAGCGAGGATCGCAGGAACGTTACACAGGGTTTCGACGTTGTTGACACAGGTCGGTTTACCCCATACGCCGGAGGTTGCCGGGAATGGTGGCTTCGAGCGCGGGTTAGCACGACGCCCTTCCAGGGAGTTGATTAACGCTGTTTCTTCCCCGCAGATGTAGCGCCCTGCCCCGGTATGGACGAACAGTTCGAAGTCGAAACCTGTTCCCATAATGTTTTTGCCAAGCAGCCCTGCTTCGGTGGCTTCGGCAATGGCACGGCGCAGATTCACTGCCGCCTCGATATATTCGCCACGCAAGAAGATGTAGCCACGGTAAGCTTTCAGCGCAAACGCGGAGATGAGCATGCCTTCCACCAGCAGGTGCGGCAGTTGCTCCATCAGCAGACGGTCTTTATAAGTGCCCGGCTCCATTTCATCGGCGTTACACAGCAGGTAACGGATGTTCATGGATTCGTCTTTCGGCATCAGGCTCCATTTCAGGCCAGTCGAGAAGCCCGCACCGCCGCGCCCTTTCAGGCCAGCGTCTTTAACCTGATTGACGATCTCGTCCGGAGACAGCCCGGTCAGCGCCTTACGCGCTCCTTCGTAACCGTTTTTGCTGCGATATTCGTCCAGCCACACAGGCTGTTTGTCATCACGCAGACGCCAGGTCAGTGGATGCGTTTCGGGAGTACGGATAATGTTTTTCATTTATACCGCTCCAGCAGTTCAGGAATCGCTTCCGGGGTCAGATGCGCGTGAGTGTCCTCATCGATCATCATGTTTGGCCCTTTGTCGCAGTTCCCCAGGCAGCAAGTTGGCAGCAGCGTAAAGCGACCGTCAAACGTCGTTTGCCCTGGTTTGATGTTCAGTTTTTTCTCCAGCGCCGCCTGAATGCCCTGGTAACCGTTAATGTGACAGACCACGCTGTCGCAATAACGGATCACATGGCGACCAACCGGCTGGCGGAAGATCTGGCTGTAGAAAGTAGCCACGCCTTCGACATCACTTGCGGGAATACCCAGAACGTCAGCGATCGCGTGGATCGCGCCGTCTGGCACCCATCCACGCTGTTTCTGAACGATTTTCAGCGCTTCAATGGACGCCGCACGCGGGTCTTCGTAGTGGTGCATCTCGTGCTCAATCGCTTCACGCTCAGCCGCACTCAGCTCAAAAGCCTCGGTTTGTGGTTGTTGATTCTCGTGCATAATTAGCGGTCCACATCTGACATAACAAAATCGATACTGCCCAGATAAACAATCAGGTCAGACACCAGGCTGCCGCGGATCGCCGCCGGAATTTGCTGCAAATGCGCAAAGCTCGGGGTACGAACACGGGTGCGGTAACTCATGGTGCTGCCGTCGCTGGTCAGGTAGTAACTGTTGATCCCTTTGGTCGCCTCAATCATCTGGAAGGATTCATTGGCAGGCATCACCGGACCCCACGACACTTGCAGGAAGTGGGTGATCAGGGTTTCGATATGTTGCAGCGTGCGCTCTTTCGGCGGCGGCGTGGTCAGCGGGTGATCTGCTTTGAACGGGCCTTCCGGCATGTTGTTGAGGCACTGCTCAAGAATGCGCAGACTCTGACGCAATTCTTCCACTTTCAGCATTACGCGGGTGTAGCAGTCAGAAACACCACCACCAACCGGAATTTCAAAGTCGAAGTTTTCATAGCCAGAATAAGGACGCGCCTTACGCACATCGAAGTCGATCCCGGTAGCGCGCAAACCAGCACCGGTGGTGCCCCACTCCAGCGCCTCTTTCGCGCCGTAGGCGGCTACACCCTGGGAACGGCCTTTCAAAATGGTGTTTTGCAGCGCCGCTTTCTCATAAGACGCCAGACGTTTCGGCATCCAGTCGAGGAACTCACGCAGCAGGCGATCCCAGCCACGCGGCAGGTCGTGCGCTACGCCGCCAATACGGAACCACGCCGGGTGCATACGAAAACCAGTGATCGCTTCCACCAGATCGTAGATTTTCTGACGATCGGTAAAGGCGAAGAACACTGGCGTCATCGCACCGACGTCCTGAATAAAGGTCGAGATGTACAGCAGATGGCTGTTAATGCGGAACAGTTCGGAGAGCATTACGCGGATCACGTTAACGCGATCTGGTACGGTGATCCCGGCCAGTTTCTCTACCGCCAGAACATACGGCATCTCGTTAACGCAGCCGCCGAGATATTCGATACGGTCGGTATACGGAATGTAGCTGTGCCATGACTGGCGTTCGCCCATTTTCTCCGCACCACGATGGTGATAGCCGATGTCTGGTACGCAGTCGACAATCTCTTCGCCATCGAGTTGCAAAACGATACGGAAAGCACCGTGCGCCGACGGGTGGTTCGGACCGAGGTTGAGGAACATGAAGTCTTCATTTTCGGTGCCGCGCTTCATCCCCCACTCTTCCGGTTTGAAGGTCAGGGCTTCCATCTCCAGATCCTGTTTGGCTTTGGTCAGCTCAAACGGCGAGAATTCGGTAGCGCGCGCCGGGTAATCTTTACGCAGCGGGTGACCTTTCCAGGTTTGCGGCATCATGATGCGGCGCAAATTGGGGTGACCATCGAAAGTAATGCCAAACAGATCCCAGGTTTCACGCTCATACCAGTTAGCGTTCGGGAACAGCTTGGTGAAGGTCGGTACGTGCAGGTCGTTTTCTGCCAGCGCCACCTTCAGCATGATGTCGCGGTTACGATCGATAGAAATCAGATGGTAGAAAACGGAAAAATCCGCGGCAGGTAACCCTTCGCGGTGTGTGCGCAGACGTTCGTCCATGCCGTGTAAGTCAAACAGCATGACGTAAGGTTTCGGCAGTTTCTTTAAGAAATCACCCACTTCCAGTAATTGTTCACGCTTGATCCACACAACGGGAACCCCGGTGCGAGTCGCCTGAACAGTAAAGGCATCCGGCCCAAAACGGTTGCGCAGTTCGCCAATCACCGGATCATCAAGATGATCGCGGGTCTGCCAGGCGGGTTCTTGCGCGGTTAAGTCGGTCATATTGTTCACCATTGCAAATGGTCCGTGGTGACTGTCGGCGCAGTAAGCTTCGCGAAATAGATTTAGGAATAAGCGAAGAAAAATCCCTTTGCCGACAGGCGCAAATTAAATCTCGTCAGGTGTACGCAGGTTGGTAACGGCAATGCGTTCACCGCGCTTGCGTTCGCGCTCTGATTGCATGTTGGCGCGATAAACGCCCTGATCGCCAACCACCCAGGAGAGCGGACGACGTTCTTTGCCGATAGATTCCTGCAACAGCATCAACGCCTGCATATACGCTTCAGGACGTGGCGGGCAGCCCGGGATATACACATCAACCGGAATGAATTTATCGACGCCCTGCACAACGGAATAAATATCGTACATACCGCCAGAGTTGGCACAGGCACCCATTGAGATAACCCATTTTGGTTCCAGCATCTGGTCATACAGACGCTGAATAACCGGTGCCATTTTGGTAAAGCAGGTTCCTGCAACCACCATCAGGTCAGCCTGACGCGGCGAAGCACGCAATACTTCTGCGCCAAAACGTGCCACGTCATGCACCGCGGTAAACGAAGTCACCATCTCAACGTAACAGCAGGAAAGACCGAAGTTATACGGCCAAATTGAGTTTTTACGACCCCAGTTAACCATGTCATTGAGCTTGCCCATAAACACGTTTTTGTTAACTTCTTGCTCCAGAGGGTCGGTTACGATCTCCTGCTTTTGCAGGGGGTAACGGTCGTTCTCACCGTTGGGATCTATGCGGGTGAGCGTATAATCCATCTTAATGCCTCGCGGTTAGCGTTGACGATTAGCGATACTGTTCGTTTCCGGGTTCATACGCTCGCGGCGTGAACGCGCGGGCGTCCAGTCCAGCGCGCCAATACGCACCAGATAAACCAGACCAGCCAGTAACACAAAAATAAAAATTGCAGCTTCCACAAAGCCTACCCAGCCGCTTTCGCGGATAGAGGTTGACCATGCGAACAGATACAGCGCTTCAACGTCGAAGATAACGAAGAACATGGCCACCAGATAAAACTTGGCGGACAGGCGTAAGCGGGCGGAGCCGACCGAGTCGATACCTGATTCAAACGGAACGTTTTTCGACCTCGCGCGTGCGCGACCGCCTAAAAACCAACCGCCTACCAGCATCAGGCAACACAGGCCAATGGCAACGATAAGAAAGATAGCGAATGCCCAGTGATGAGCGATGACTTCAGTGGATGTTGACATACTCATTGCTTACTCATCAAAAGTAGCGCCAGATTCACTGCTCTTCACGGCAGATGGACGCCACATCGATTCATGGGGAGGAATAAAAAAAACCTACAATCACTGTAGAAATCAGTAAACAGCCAATTGATGTGGTTTTTTACTCCTTTCTATAACCTTTTGTCAACTTTAACAAAGGTTTCTTCACGACAATTTACACTTACACAACAAAATTAACATTAGGCAGTTTTCCCTATCCAAAGATCTAAATCTTTTGTCATATTTGCTGTTGTTGAATCGTGTCCGTTGTGAAGTAAAGGAAAAAAACGCAACCATTTTGACAGGAATTTGTAATGATTAATCCCCCTAATGAGGGGTATTTTTTTGATCTGTGACACGCATCTGTTAATTAACAATATTGAACAAGCAACAATTTAGCTCATTTATTAACATGTGAAGTTAACAATACCGTCAGAGACTAAATTTTAAGCAACTCAGCATGTTAATGCATGTACGGATCTGTGATCGACAAGACCTGTCTTTTGAAACTGACATTGATAGTAGTACAAAAAAATAGCCCCTGAGTGCTTTCACACATCAGTGGCTATTTTTTATTCAGATTTTTTAATGCTTAAAACAACTTTTAGCGAAAATCGCTTTCAATCAGAAGCGGATCGTCTCCACCTTCAACGGTAACATTGCCGTATTGCCAGGGATTTTGATAACTCTCCATCGCCTGATAGATGATTTGCGCCAGTTCGTTTTTACCTTCTGGATCACAGCACAACAGATATTCGGTATCTGGCAGCATTGGCAAACCATCCACAGCGCCAAGGACACGAAGATCCGGGCTCATCATCTCAACCGGACGCGCTGTTACACCTAAACCCGCTTTTACTGCTGCACGAACAGCTGGCAACGTTGAAGCAACATAAGCCAGACGCCAGGGAATATCAGCCGCATTCAAAGTATCAAGGACCATATCACGAAACGGGCTGGGCTCATCTAATAATACCAGCGGCACTGGCTCTCCACGCTGCAAAACATATTCCGCTGCACAATACCAGTGCGTCGGAGATGTACGCAAATTAAGGGCGTTGCCTGTCTCTGGACGGTGTGTAGTCACAATGAGATCAACTTCCTGAGATTTTAACATCTCAGCCATAAATGCATTGCGTTTTACCCGGACATCCAGTGCAAGCTTCGGATAAACCGAACTAATCCTGTTTAATAGAAAAGGAAGAATTGTATCGGCTGATTCATCGGAAGCACCGATAGTTAATACCCCCTGAAGATTGCTGAACATTAATGATGAGCATGCCTCATCATTGAATCGCAATATTTTCCTGGCATAGCCAAGAAGCTGAATGCCATGTTCCGTCAACAATTTATTACGCCCGTGGCGAGCGAACAGTTCTTTACCTACGAGTTGCTCCAGGCGCTGCATTTGCTGACTGACTGCGGACTGAGTACGACAAACCGCAGCTGCTGCCGCTGCAAACGTATTCAGATCGGCAACAGCAACAAATGTTCTCAGCAGATCGAGGTCGAGGTTAATTATCGGACGATTTGCGTTTATCATAATTTTTCACTTACTGGCGGCTCATTCTGAGCTGGTTAATGCTGTGCACACACAAACAAGCAAACAATTCCATTTGTAATGTGCCACCCTGGCAGATTCACCTGGTCAGACCAGGCGAGTGCGAAAATGTATATTGAACAACTTTCGGAAGGTCACTCTCTTTCTTACTTGTTAATACCTGAAGTAGATCACAGAATATATTGTCAGAGAATGCACGACGATTAAGTTGTTCGCTGTTTTTCTACTAATGAAAAAAGGTAGATTTTGTAAATCTGGACAACAACCCCTATGTACTTCTTAACAAAAACACGCTATTTAATAATGGGTTATCCATAACGGCCAGTACTAAACACTCTCACAACAACTGGAATAGCCCCATTTGTTGGAGAACATCTTACCCTAAAACCATTTTATTTATAAGTGTTATTACGATTAATCTTATGCAAAGTAATGTTAGGTTCGTAAATGTAATCATGTATTATTAATGCATTAAGTAAAACGATTCTGAATATTAAATAATAATTACCTCCTTATTACGTTAATCATTAATTATACTTAACAATAGATTCACAGATACGATCTGTACAAACATCTGGTTTGTTAACTACTGTTATAATCTTTCACTAATTGCGAAATATTAAAGTCTGTTGATAGTAACTCAATTTAATAACAGATTATCTGACTTAATCTTAACAAGACAAACAACCACTCCATCCAGACAATTACAGAACTATATTCTGTAATTTAAATAAAATTAAGAATATAAAGCCAATTATTAGTTTATTATTAAGTCATTTACAGCATATCAGCGCGCGTCATTCCAACAAAATCTTCCTCTGCAGACTCTTCAAAACTTACTGCAGTGGGAGTACATTGTTCCAGGCTGACTTCCACGGCAGGGAGTGGCGACAACAGGAAAAAGGTCAAGATTCATGTCCCCCATTGAAAAATCCAGCAAACTAGAAAATGTCTGTTACGACATTCGTGGCCCGGTTCTGAAAGAAGCTAAGCGTCTGGAAGAAGAAGGCAATAAAGTTCTGAAACTTAATATCGGTAACCCGGCCCCTTTTGGTTTTGAGGCGCCTGATGAAATCCTGGTTGATGTAATCCGTAATCTGCCAACTGCGCAAGGTTATTGTGATTCAAAAGGGCTGTATTCCGCCCGTAAAGCGATCATGCAACATTACCAGGCACGCGGTATGCGCGATGTTACCGTTGAAGATATCTATATTGGGAACGGTGTATCAGAACTTATTGTTCAGGCGATGCAGGCATTGCTGAACAGTGGGGATGAAATGCTGGTGCCGGCACCTGATTACCCCTTGTGGACTGCAGCTGTTGCGTTATCCAGCGGAAAAGCGGTGCACTACCTTTGTGATGAGTCATCAGACTGGTTCCCGGATCTTGATGATATCCGTGCCAAAATCACTCCCCGCACGCGCGGTATTGTGATTATCAACCCCAATAACCCAACCGGTGCGGTCTACTCGAAAGAGTTGCTGATGGAAATTGTTGAGATTGCACGCCAGCATAATCTGATAATTTTTGCCGACGAGATTTACGACAAAATTCTTTACGACGACGCCGAACATCATTCTATTGCACCACTGGCACCCGATTTGTTAACCATCACCTTCAATGGCCTGTCAAAAACCTACCGGGTGGCAGGCTTCCGCCAGGGCTGGATGGTTCTTAATGGTCCGAAAAAGCACGCAAAAGGCTATATTGAAGGTCTGGAAATGCTGGCATCCATGCGTTTGTGCGCTAACGTGCCTGCGCAACATGCCATACAAACCGCGCTTGGTGGTTATCAAAGTATTAGCGAATTTATTACCCCGGGTGGGCGTTTATATGAACAACGTAATCGGGCATGGGAATTGATTAATGATATTCCTGGCGTCTCATGCGTGAAACCACGCGGTGCGTTATATATGTTCCCCAAAATTGATGCCAAACGCTTCAATATTCACGATGACCAGAAAATGGTGCTCGATTTCCTGTTACAGGAAAAAGTGTTGCTGGTACAGGGTACGGCATTTAACTGGCCGTGGCCGGACCACTTCCGTATCGTTACGCTGCCACGAATCGATGATATTGAGATGTCATTGAATAAATTTGCCCGCTTCCTGTCAGGTTATCATCAGTTGTAAACTCCAAAAATGCTGCCGGAATTTGCATCCGGCGGCATTCTCTGCGCACAATAATCTTCAGGTCTTTATAACCAAAAAGGTTACTATGAAGCAGAGCCATTTTTTTGCCTATCTTTCCCGCCTGAAACTAATAAATCGCTGGCCCTTGATGCGTAATGTTCGGACTGAAAATGTTTCTGAACACAGCTTACAGGTTGCAATGGTAGCTCATGCACTGGCAGCAATTAAGAATCGAAAATTTGGCGGACAGACCAATCCTGAACATATCGCATTACTGGCGATGTACCACGACACCTCGGAAGTTTTAACCGGAGATCTCCCTACCCCGGTTAAATATTTCAATTCCCAAATTGCTCAGGAATATAAAGCTATCGAGAAAATTGCCCAGCAGAAGCTGGTTGATATGATACCTGAAGAGTTGCAGGATATTTTCGCCCCTTTTATTGACGAAAGTCGTTGGAGTGATGAAGAAAAAGCGATTGTGAAACAAGCTGATGCACTCTGCGCCTATCTTAAATGCCTTGAAGAGTTATCAGCAGGAAATAACGAATTTTTGCTGGCAAAAACTCGACTTGAAAAGACATTACAAGAACGTCGAAGCGCAGAGATGGACTATTTTATGGCGGTGTTTGTGCCCAGTTTTCATCTTTCTCTCGACGAAATCAGCCAGGACTCTCCGTTGTAATGCCTTGCCGGGTAAAGCCTGCGCTTACCCGGCAGAACGTCAAAATGGGAACATCACAGGAATAATCACCAGACAGACCGCCATAACGATAATAGTGAAAGGTACACCTATCTTCACAAAATCGCTGAAGCGATAATTGCCCGGACCAAGTACAAGTGTGTTTACTGGTGAAGATACCGGTGTCATGAAGGCCGCTGATGCAGCCATCGCGACGACCATCGCGAAAGGATAAGGTGAAACTCCCATAGTTTTCGCTGCGGCCAACGCGATAGGAGCCATTAATACCGCCGTTGCTGTGTTAGAGATGAACAAACCAATCACTGCGCATAAAACGAATAAGCAGCCCAGCATAATATAAGGCCCTTTGCCCCCCCCGACTTCCATCAACCCTTTAACGACCAGATCAACACCGCCCGTTTTTTGCAGTGCCAAAGCAAAGGGCATCATACCGACAATCAAAATTATGCTTGGCCAGTGAATCGCTTTATATGCGCTTTCCGCATCAATACAGCGAAATTTTCCCATCAGCAGGCAGGCAATGATCGCGGCAATAGGATTAGGAATTTCATCGGTAAGCATAAGAGCAATCATAAGGACCAGACAGAAAATTGCATGGGGAGCCTGACTGTGAGCCGGAGACGCTTCGCTGACTTCGGCTGGCATATTCAGGACTACAAAATCACGCCCCTGTTTCGCCAGCATACCGATGAGTTTCCAGTTTCCCACCACCAGAATAATATCGCCCAGCCGTAGTGGTTCATCTGTCAGCGAACCTTCCAGAGCGACCCCGTCTCGTTTTAAGCCCACGACATTCAGTCCATAGCGCGTACGAAAACCTATTTCACGTACCGATTTGCCAATCAGCTCCGATTCAGGAATCAATGATATTTCCGCCATTCCCACATCCAGGGCTTGATCAGAAAAGTATTCTCCCCGCAGAACCATCGGTTCAAGCAATTGTTCGCTACAAAATTGTCGGAGATCGACGTCTGCTGCAGACATATCGATTAACAAAACATCACGTGCCCGAAACTCAGAAACCCCGTTAACGTTCACGATTACGCGGCGAAAACGTCGCCAGCGTTCAACACCGATGACGTTCGCACCGTAGCGTTCACGCAATTTCAGATCATCGAGTCGTTGACCAACCAGCGGAGATCCCGGGCGGATAGCGAGGCGCCGGGCTCGCCCGGTGAGCCGGTATTCTTTGATAAGGTCGCGAAATGTCCGTCTTTTCCAGCCCTCACCTTGCTGTGCGGGATTGTCGCCTTTAAGCATAAAGCGCATTACCAGCATATAAAGAATGCCAAAAACCAATACAACCAGACCGATTGGCGTTACGCTAAAAAAGCTAAAACCGTGGAACCCCTCACGCAGCAGTTCACTGTTTACGACCAGGTTAGGTGGTGTCGCCACCAGCGTCATCATGCCACTAATCAGACCTGCAAAACTCAAAGGCATCATCAGACGTGACGGTGAGGTTTGCATTCGCATTGAGACACTTAATACAACAGGAATAAAAATTGCCACCACGCCAGTAGAGCTCATGAATGCCCCCAGCCCGGCAACGGTTAACATCAGTAAAACCAGCATCTTAATTTCACTGCTGCCAGCCACCTTTACCAGCCAGGCCCCCATTACCGTTGCTACACCAGTACGCACCAGACCATCGCCGATGATAAATAAGGCAGCAATTAACACGACATTGGGATCACTAAAACCTGAAAAGGCTTCTGAAATGGTGAGCGTGCCACTGAGCACAAACGCAACAATGACGAACAAAGCAACGGCATCCATACGCACTTTGCCCGTCGCAAACATAATGACGGCAATTACTAATAATGACAGAACCCAGATTAATTCACCGTTCACAATACATCCTTGTTAAATGATGAGAATTACTAGATTCTGCCATAAAACAAAACCACCAAAACGGAGCTAAATCATACTCAGGTGTTTCACTGAATAATAACTTCTCCATTCGGCTGCTTTGTTACGGTGATTTGCTGCAAACTGGTCAGCACAAAATCAACCTCACTCAAACGCGGCGTGTCTGCTGGCGTATTCACAGCAATGACATGGCAACCTGCAGCCAACCCGGAAAGTACACCCGCAGGGGCATCCTCCACGACAACACACTCTTTTGGTTCAAGGCCGAGCAGTTGCGCCCCCAAGAGATAAGCATCCGGTTCTGGTTTCCCTCTTTTTACCCGTTCAGCGGTAACAAATACTTCAGGGAATGGCAGCCCGGCAACCTGATGGCGAGCACGTGCAACCGGCATTGAGCCAGAAGTAACGATAGCCCATGGAATGCCTGATTTATTAAGATGAGTGAGGAGTTCAATCGCCCCTGGTAGTGCGGTGATACCTTCAGTTTGCGTCGCCTCGATCTGCTCCAGGCGGGTAAATTCAGCCAGTATCTCTTCCTCCGGTCTTCCTGGCATAAAATGGCGCAGGGAAGTGATCGCCTGTTTGCCATGAATGAAACTCAACAACTCATGGTGATCAATCCCAAAACGATCGGCCCAGTTACACCACGCACGCTCTACTGCCGGTAAGGAATCAACCAGCGTACCATCAAGGTCAAACAGAAAGCCTTTACACCGCACATCAGCCTCCTCAGGCGTTGATAATTTGATTAATTTCGTTAGCGCTCAAGTGGTATTGACGCGGGCAAGAATGCCAAACTTTTAACATTCGCTGGTACTTCTCCCACATTGGTGTTTGAGCGTTAAAACCATGAGTACCGGCGTCAAAGTGGGTATAACGCCCTTCAATATTCACCATAAAACGGACATAGCCAAGGTAACGAGCTTCTGTGGCAGCATCAAAGCCGAGGAAAGTTACACGGCGCTCATCAATATTAGTTTGTGCATCTTTCAGGTTGGTCCAGGAGACATGCAAAGCATGATACATCTCCATAATGTCGATAATGGTGCGGCAGGTTTCTTCCGTTAACTCTCCAAATTCGCGGTCAAGCTCACGCATTTGCAGGCCATAACCACGCTCGATAATTGTCTGTAGACGACGGTAACGCTCGGCATTTGCTGGATCCAGCATAGTCATCATTTTGTACTGGTTAGATAAAATGAGACGTTGTGCGTTAGTCATTTCCATTTGGGACTCCTGTATCACTTTACAACTGTGAAAAAAAAGAAGGCATCAGTGCCTTCTTTTATATGCGTAATCTGGGGGGAATTACAAATCATCAAGGAAAGTTTTATCCAGTTGTTTGAAGGCGCGCTTAAGCGTGTCAGCTAACGCCTGGTAATCTGGTTTGCCTTCTACCGGAGCCAGAACTTGCCCGGCATCCTGTAATTTACCCCGAACTTCGTAAAACCAGTTAAGAATAGAAGGTGGCAGGGGCGTAACTGAACGCTTTCCCAGCCACCATAACCCTTGCATCGGCAGGCTAAGGGCAAACAGAGCTGTCGCTACCGCTGGGCCTAACTGCCCACCAAGGGCAATTTGCCAGCATAAGGTGAACACCGCGATGGGCGGCATAAAGCGAATCGCATAACGAGTCATCCTGATTACACGATTTTCGACAAAGACCGGAGCGAGGCGTTTTTCCATTGGCCACGTCTTAGAATAATGCTGTCCCCGGCGAAAAAGACTAAAAAAATTAACAGAACGATCATCCGGTGTTGACATGGCTTACCTCAACTTCACATATAAAAATTCAAATAATTGTGCAAAACAACAACTGTGAGGGACAACGTTCAAAACATTTTGTCATCTGTACCCACTATCATGTATTCTGTGCCAGCCTGAAACAGGCCTATAGACTAATACCATTGAGTCGTCAAATTTTCTTATAGTATGCCACTGCCTGAAAAATACGCAAAATGGCATAGACTCAAAGGGTTTTATTGCATCATGCCAAAAATTTTCTGAGTGCATGATGTTAATCATAAATGTCATTGTTATCCTGCGCTACGCTGTATGACTCCTGACGTTTTTTTAGCCACGTATCAATTATAGGTACTTCCATGTCGAGTAAGTTAGTACTGGTTCTGAACTGCGGTAGTTCTTCACTGAAATTTGCCATCATCGATGCAGTAAATGGTGAAGAGTACCTTTCTGGTTTAGCCGAATGTTTCCATCTTCCTGAAGCCCGTATCAAATGGAAAATGGACGGCAATAAACAAGAAGCGGCTTTAGGTGCAGGCGCCGCTCACAGTGAAGCGCTTAACTTTATCGTTAACACTATTCTGGCACAAAAACCAGAACTGTCTGCGCAGCTGACTGCTATCGGTCACCGTATCGTTCACGGTGGTGAAAAATACACCAGCTCCGTCGTTATCGATGACTCTGTTATCCAGGGTATCAAAGATGCAGCCTCTTTTGCACCGCTGCATAACCCTGCACACCTGATCGGTATCGAAGAAGCTCTGAAATCTTTCCCGCAACTGAAAGACAAGAACGTAGCGGTATTCGATACTGCGTTCCATCAGACAATGCCGGAAGAATCTTACCTCTACGCCCTGCCGTACAATCTGTATAAAGAGCATGGTATTCGTCGCTACGGCGCACACGGCACCAGCCACTTCTATGTTACTCAGGAAGCGGCAAAAATGCTGAACAAACCGGTAGAAGAACTGAACATCATTACCTGCCACCTGGGTAACGGCGGTTCTGTTTCTGCTATCCGTAACGGCAAATGTGTTGACACCTCTATGGGTCTGACTCCGCTGGAAGGCCTGGTAATGGGTACTCGCTCTGGCGATATCGATCCGGCGATCATCTTCCATCTGCACGACACTCTGGGCATGAGCGTAGACGCCATCAACAAAATGCTGACCAAAGAGTCTGGTCTGCTGGGTCTGACCGAAGTGACCAGCGACTGCCGTTATGTTGAAGATAACTACGCGACTAAAGAAGACGCGAAACGCGCAATGGACGTATACTGCCACCGCCTGGCGAAATACATCGGTGCTTACACAGCACTGATGGATGGTCGCCTGGATGCTGTTGTATTCACTGGTGGTATCGGTGAAAACGCAGCGATGGTTCGCGAACTGTCTCTGGGTAAACTGGGTGTGCTGGGCTTTGAAGTAGATCACGAGCGTAATCTGGCTGCACGTTTTGGCAAATCTGGTTTCATTAACAAAGAAGGTACCCGTCCTGCGGTGGTTATCCCAACCAACGAAGAACTGGTTATCGCGCAAGACGCGAGCCGTCTGACTGCCTGATTTCACACCGCCAGCCCTGCTGGCGGTGCTGTTTTGTAACCCGCCCACCTTCGGCGGTAACGAAAGAGGATAAATCGTGTCCCGTATTATTATGCTGATCCCTACCGGAACAAGCGTCGGTCTGACCAGCGTCAGCCTTGGCGTTGTCCGCGCTATGGAACGTAAAGGCGTTCGCCTGAGCGTCTTTAAGCCTATCGCTCAACCGCGTTCCGGTAGCGATGCTCCTGACCAGACCACAGCTATCGTCCGCGCAAACTCCACGCTGGCAACGGCTGAACCTCTGAAAATGAGCCACGTTGAGTCTCTGCTTTCCAGCAATCAAAAAGATGTGCTGATGGAAGAGATCATCGCCAACTATCATGCCAACACCAAAGATGCTGAAGTCGTTCTGGTTGAAGGTCTGGTTCCAACACGTAAACATCAGTTTGCTCAGTCTCTGAACTATGAAATTGCGAAAACGCTGAACGCGGAAATCGTCTTTGTCATGTCTCAGGGTTCTGACACGCCAGAACAACTGAAAGAGCGTATCGAACTGACGCGCAGCAGCTTCGGCGGTGCCAAAAATACCAATATCATCGGCGTTATCGTTAACAAATTGAACGCGCCCGTTGACGACCAGGGGCGCACTCGTCCGGATCTGTCTGAGATTTTCGACGACTCTTCTAAAGCGCATGTCACCAAGTTTGATCCAGCGAAACTGCTGGAATCCAGCCCGCTGCCAGTACTTGGCATCGTGCCGTGGAGCTTTGATCTGATCGCAACCCGTGCGATCGATATGGCGCGTCACCTGAACGCAACCATTATTAACGAAGGTGATATCAACACTCGCCGTGTTAAATCCGTTACGTTCTGTGCCCGTAGCATTCCGCATATGCTTGAGCACTTCCGTGCCGGTTCTCTGCTGGTAACTTCCGCAGACCGTCCTGACGTACTGGTTGCCGCTTGCCTGGCTGCGATGAATGGCGTAGAAATTGGTGCTCTGCTGCTGACTGGCGGCTACGAAATGGACGCACGTATTTCTAAACTGTGCGAGCGTGCGTTTGCTACTGGCCTGCCGGTATTTATGGTGAACACCAACACCTGGCAGACTTCTTTAAGCCTGCAGAGCTTCAATCTGGAAGTTCCGGTTGACGATCACGAGCGTATCGAGAAAGTTCAGGAATACGTTGCTAACTACATCAACGCTGACTGGATCGAATCTCTGACGGCTACTTCCGAGCGCAGCCGTCGTCTGTCTCCGCCAGCATTCCGCTATCAGCTGACCGAACTGGCACGCAAAGCCGGTAAGCGCATTGTTCTGCCAGAAGGTGACGAACCACGTACAGTGAAAGCAGCGGCTATTTGCGCGGAACGTGGTATCGCAACTTGTGTGCTTCTGGGTAACCCGGAAGAAATCAACCGTGTTGCGGCATCTCAGGGCGTAGAACTGGGTGCTGGCATTGAAATCGTCGATCCAGAAGTTGTTCGCGAAAGCTATGTTGGCCGCCTGGTTGAACTGCGTAAGAGCAAAGGTATGACCGAAACCGTTGCCCGCGAACAGCTGGAAGACAACGTGGTTCTCGGCACTCTGATGCTGGAGCAGGATGAAGTTGACGGTCTGGTTTCCGGTGCTGTTCACACCACCGCAAACACCATCCGTCCGCCGCTGCAGCTGATCAAAACTGCACCGGGTAGCTCTTTAGTATCTTCTGTGTTCTTCATGCTGCTGCCGGAACAGGTTTACGTTTACGGTGACTGCGCGATCAACCCGGACCCGACCGCTGAGCAGCTGGCAGAAATCGCGATTCAGTCTGCTGATTCTGCTACTGCTTTTGGTATCGAACCGCGTGTAGCCATGCTCTCCTACTCCACCGGGACTTCTGGTGCAGGCAGCGATGTAGAGAAAGTTCGCGAAGCAACTCGTCTGGCGCAGGAAAAACGTCCTGACCTGATGATCGACGGCCCGCTGCAGTACGATGCTGCAGTAATGGCTGACGTTGCGAAATCTAAAGCACCGAACTCTCCGGTTGCAGGTCGCGCTACCGTGTTCATCTTCCCGGATCTGAACACCGGTAACACCACCTACAAAGCGGTACAGCGTTCTGCTGACCTGATCTCCATCGGGCCGATGCTGCAGGGTATGCGCAAGCCGGTTAACGACTTGTCTCGAGGCGCACTGGTTGACGATATCGTCTACACTATCGCTCTGACCGCGATCCAGTCTGCACAACAGCAGAAGTAATCTTTTCTGTTTAGCGTAAAAGACTAAAAGCAAAATCCGGAAATAGTGATTATTTCCGGATTTTTTATTTTAGAATCAGTTACAACAACTCTCTCGCAGCCGCCACAATATCATGTGCCGTTAAACCATATTCCCTTTGTAAAAAGTCCTGAGTTCCCACCTGGCCATACCGCTCTTTAACCCCCACCCGACGCATGGGGACAGGACAAGTTTCTACAAGTACTTCAGCAACTGCTGAACCTAATCCATTGTGAATACTATGGTTTTCACATGTCACGATCCGCCCTGTTTTTTCGGCATAATTTTTAATTAACATCCGATCGATAGGTTTGAGAGTAAACATATCAATGACCGCTGCACTTACCCCAGCCTGCTCAAGTTGACGAGCTGCCTCAAGCGCTTCTGCCACCATAATGCCATTAGCAATCAAGGTGATATCCGTTCCTTCACGTAATACCTGTCCTTTACCAATCGTAAAGGTCGTACCTGGTGCGTAAATACTCGCTGCTTGCTTACGGATGGTACGAACCCAATAAAACCCTTCCAACTCAACGAGTTGACGCAAAATATCGCTAAACATTACGGCATCGGTCATCTCCATTACCACCGAATGTGCCAGCCCGCGCACAATCCCCATATCTTCAAATGACATATGTGTTCCGCCATTGTGGCAAGCAGTAACACCCGCATCAGAAGCGATAACTTTTACGTTAGCACGCTGGTAATCAAGCGACATAAAGAGCTGATCAAAACAGCGACGACTGGCAAATGCGGTAAAGGTATGTACGAATGGCTTGCGCCCGGTTAAGGCCAGCCCCGCAGCTGTGCCGATAACATTGGCTTCCATAATGCCGCAATTAATAACGCGCTGTGGATAATCCCGCGCTACGCTGTCCATTGCCATGGAACTCATTAAATCAGCCTCAAGAGCAATGACAGAATTACCGTTTTCACTCTGTTGCGCGATAAATCCTGCATAAATTTTGCGCATTTCGATGCTGTCTTTTTGTCCTGCCGGTGCGAGATTAATCATGCATGGCCTCCAGTTGGCAAATTGTTTCGTTTAGCGTCTCCTTCATCTCTTCCGTGAGGCGTAAATGATGGGAATTACTGAGTTGCTCAAGACACGGTACACCCTGCCCTTTAATGCTATCGAGAATGACCACTCTCGGTCTGGCCTCAGCTGGCGGGACAGGTTTAACTACATTCAACAAGCCCTCAATATCATCGCCCTTCACTGTCACGACATCAAAACCGAAAGCGCGGAATTTACTTTCTAAATCAAACGGATTAATGATTTCGTCCAGTTGACCATCAAGCTGCTGTTTGTTCCAGTCCACAAAAACAGTGAGATTATTCAACCGATGATGCGCGATAAACTGGAAGGCTTCCCAACACTGACCTTCATTAAGTTCTCCATCGCCAACAATACAAAATACCCGATTCTTGCGCCCCGCCAGTTTATGCGACAGCGCCATCCCCCCGGCAATGGATATCCCCTGCCCCAGCGATCCTGTAGTGGCATCAACACCACGCGTCTTTAGCCGATCCGGATGACTTGGTAAGCGAGTGCCGTTCTGATTTAAGGTGCTTAATTCTTCCAGTGGAAAATAACCTTTCAACGCCAGAGTACTGTAGAGCGCAGGTCCGGCATGTCCTTTTGACAAGACAAAATAGTCACGCTCAGGCCAGTCGGGATCAGCAGGATCAATTTTCATTACCGCGCCATAAAGCACCGCTAGCGTTTCCACAACCGACATGCTGCCACCATAATGACCGAAGCCAAGATGGGTTAATGATTTCAGCGTCTGGATACGTATATCCCGTGCAAATTGCGTCACTTCCTTAACATTCATGATTTGGCTCCGCTCTTCTCCTGCGCTTTGGCAGCGAGTTTGTTATTGGCGAAAATGTTCCAGGCAACCAGCAGTACAAATACTGCGACTACAAGTCCGGTGATGGCAAAAGGTGAGAGATAACGTGCCAGGTTTCCGAGAACGATACCGACAGCACCAAAATCTGCATCGGAAAAGGTCGTATTAGCAAAGCCTATCGCCCCCAAAACTGGCAATAACAGCACTGGCAGGAAGGTAATCAATAAGCCATTCGCAAAAGCACCAATCATTGCGCCGCGACGTCCACCCGTAGCGTTACCAAATACCCCCGCAGTCGCCCCGGTGAAGAAGTGAGGAACGACACCAGGAAGGATCAGCACCAGCTTCATCTGCCCCAACAAAAATAGCCCCACCAAACCGCCAAGAAAGCTAAACAAGAAACCAATTAGCACTGCGTTTGGCGCATATGGATACACAACCGGGCAATCGAGGGCTGGACGGGCATTCGGCACCAGCTTTTCTGAGAACCCGGTAAATGCCGGAACTATTTCAGCAAGGATTAAACGCACACCTTGCAGAATGATAAATACGCCAGCAGCGAAGGTGATGGCCATAATGATGGCGTAGACAAGGTAGTTTTGACCGCCACTGAACTGGCTTTCAACGTACTCACGACCCGCACTGATTGCCATGATCAGATAAATCACCATCATCGTAAGAGAAATAGAGATGGAACTATCGCGCAGGAAGCTCAGATTTTTGGGCAAATTCATCTCTTCGGTGGAACGGGAACCTTTACCGCATACGCTGCCAATCCAGCCAGAGAGCACATATCCCAGAGTACCAAAGTGACCAAAAGCGATTTCATCATTCCCGGTAATACGCCTCATATAGCGTTGTGCTAATGCCGGGAAAAACGCCATCACCAGTCCAAGAATAAGAGAACCGGTAAATACCAGTGATACGCCTTCAAAACCAGCCACTGTCAGAATTACACCAATCATGCAAGCCATGTAAAATGTGTGATGACCGGTCAGGAAGATGTATTTCAGGCGGGTAAAGCGGGCAACAATAATATTCGCCACCATACCAAACGCCATAATAAGTGCCGTCGATGCGCCATATTTCTCCAGCGCAATAGAAACAATAGCCTCATTATTCGGAATGATGCCTTGAATATTAAAGGCATGCTCAAACATACTCCCCAGCGGATTTAACGAACCCACCAGAACAGTGGCACCACCGCCCAGTACAATAAAGCCAAGGATAGTTTTAATTGTGCCTTTAACAACATCTGAAAAGGCTTTTTTCTGGGCAACCAGGCCAATTAAGGCAATCAAGCCGACCAGTACCGAGGGCACTTTGAGTATATCAACAACAAAATTCAGCGTTTCAAGGATAAACATATCCACCTCGCTTCAATTAAGGTTATTGTTTTGCGAACCAGTTACGCAATTGCGTTTCGAGTTCATTAATATCAATGATGTTGTTGATAACCACCAACTGACTTTCCGGTACGCTGGCACTGGCGGCAATATCTTTTGCCATCACAAATAAATCAGCAGCACCAGGCGTTGCTGATGAAAGATCGGAATGCTCCACTTCCGCTTCTATCTCCATTTTTTTCAGGACTTTTTTAATATTCATTTCGACCATAAAACTACTACCTAGCCCTGAGCCACAAATAGCCATAATTTTCATTGTATTCACCATTTTAAGTTGTAGAAGTTCTCATCACGCAACGGCGTAATGTTGTGAAAAGACTGAATTTATAATGTAATTAGAATCGTGAAATTATCGTGTTTATTTCCTCCAGGTTGCGAGCCTGATGTAATTCCTGTAAATCTTTTTCACTGGAAAATAACTCAGCCAGTGCCGAGATCATTTCGATATGACTGTGTTTGTCTGGTGCGGCAAGTAAAATGATGACATCTACAGGATCAAATTCCTCTGCATTAAAACTGACACCTTCTTCAAGTTTTAATAATGATAACCCTAATCCTTTTGCTCCTTCTTCTGGTCGGGCATGCGGCATGGCCAGCCCAGGAGCCAGGACATAATAAGGCCCCAGTTTTTCATGTTGTGTTTTTATCGCACTGAGATAATCCGCCGTAATTATCTCTGCCTCCAGTAACGGTCCGGCACAAATATCTAATGCCTGCTGCCAGGTTGCGACATTCTTTCGTAATGCGATTGTTGAATCAGAAAGCCAGGTATTAAGCACTTGTCCTCCTCATTTTTCATTTCTATGACCAGAATGTATGCAAGCAACGGCGGTATATCTGCGATCAACGTCACAAAGATAGCGCTATCAAAATGTATCATTCAGATTTGTGATAGCGCTATCAAAATACTTACCCTTTTAGAAATCAAAACTTCTGGCTGAAATTAAGAGGTATACTGCTAGCAACAGGGAGCGGAAGATGACAACTAAAAAAGTATCTCCATTTGTTGTAATTGAGCAGGATTTTGTATGGCAATAACCCGAAAACGTCGTAGTACAGGAAAGGTCACCATCGCCGATGTTGCGCAACTGGCTGGTGTCGGAACCATGACCGTATCCAGGGCGTTACGTACGCCTGAGCAAGTTTCCGATAAGCTGCGGGAGAAAATTGAAGCCGCTGTGCATGAGCTGGGCTATATGCCCAATCTCACCGCAAGTGCACTGGCATCGGCTTCTTCACATACTATTGCGATGGTCGTTCCAAATCTGGCTGAAGCGGGATGTTCAGAAATGTTTGCCGGACTCCAGCAAGCGCTGCAGCCTGCGGGATACCAGATCATGTTGGCAGAATCTCGTCACCGGTTAGATCAAGAAGAGAAACTACTGGAAACACTTCTCGCATCCAATATTGCAGCCGCTATTTTGCTTAGTGTCGAACATAGTGACACTGTGCGTAACTGGCTCAAAAATGCCTCAATTCCGGTGATGGAGATTGGCGCGATTCGTGCCGATCCCATTGATATGAATATTGGGATTGATAACGTAGCAGCTATGTTCGAGCTGACCGATATGCTGGTGCAGCGTGGTTATCAGAATATTGGCCTGTTGTGTGCTAATCAGGAACAATGGATTTTCCAACAACATTTACAAGGATGGTATAAAGCCATGCTGCGCCATCATATGTCTCCTGATCGCGTCATCAATGCTGCTTTGCCTCCTGTGTTTTCAACTGGCGCATCACAACTCCCTGAATTTTTACTTGCATGGCCAGAACTCGATGCTCTGGTATGCGTGTCTGATGAGCTGGCTTGCGGTGTTCTTTATGAGTGTCAAAGAAGGCGTATCAAAGTACCAGATGAACTCGCCGTGGTCGGATTTGGTGACAGTGATGTGAGTCGGGTATGCCAACCACCATTAACCACTATGGCCGTTCCACATCGCAAAATTGGTTTCGAAGCAGGAAGAGCACTTCTGGAAAGGATTAAAGACGGCAACTGGAGCGATCGTCAATTGATCGCTCCCAGTTTATGTTTGCGAGAAAGCTGCTGACTTATTTTTCAGCTTCTTCCTGCTTTTCCTGAATTGCCACATCACTTCTGGCGTTGCGGGTCATCCACAGCGCCAGCGCTTTCAGCGAATCAGGCGTAAATTCATCGCACCGGGCAGTAATTTCTTCCGGTGTCAGCCAGCAAACTTCACTGACTTCATCTTCCTGTAGTGCAAATGGCCCGTGAGAGACGCAGCTAAAAAGTGCCCCCCAGACGCGACAGTTTTTATCTTCAAAATAGAACTGTCCATGTTCAGCAAAGGGAACGCCTGCAATGCCCAACTCCTCTTCAGCTTCACGGCGGGCTGATTCCAGTAATTGTTCATCGGCCTGCACCACACCACCAGCGGTGGCATCCAGCATTCCAGGTAAAAAGTCTTTTGTCTCGGTACGACGCTGAACCAGAATTTTGCCCATTCCATCATGCACGACGATATAGGTCGCACGGTGGCGCAGGCATTGTGCTCGCATCTGCTCCCGGCTGGCTTGTGCAATGACTTCGTTATCTTCATTGACAATATCCACCCATTCCGTACTTGCCAAATGACGCTGTTCCATTATCAGGAAACCTTCTGTTGCTTGCGCTCTTACGGCGCGTTTAGTTGTGTGGGGTAAATTACGGATTAATCGCGACCTGCGCAATATGACTTTGTTCATCCAGGGCGATTACCTGAAAAACATTGTCATCCAACACGCCATAACTGGCCGGAAAGCCCCCTTTAGGAATGCTTACCGAACCGGGGTTGAAATGGAAAATATCTCCACGTTTTTCAGCTACCGGGACGTGGGTATGACCGTAGACCAGAACATCGCCATGATGGAGTGACGGAAGATTTTCTGGTCCGAAGAGATGTCCATGAGTCAGGAAAAGTCGCTTATCTTCCAGCAAAACCTGCTGCCAGGGAGCTGTCAGCGGAAAACGAAGCAGCATCTGATCCACTTCACTGTCACAATTACCGCGTACAGCAATAATTTTATCCGCCACCTCATTGAGTCGTTCCGCCACTTTTGCTGGTGCATAACCTTCTGGCAATGCATTCCGTGGACCATGATTTAGCACATCACCAAGAATTACCAGCCAGTGAGCGCCACTTCGCGCAAAAATATCCAGTACCCGCTCCGTCGCCGGTAACGACCCATGAATGTCCGATGCAAACATCAGTTTCATCACTCACTCCTCGTCGAAAAAACGTTAGCTATGATACTGGATTCTTTGTCTTCTATCAGCCTGTACTCTTTGCAGAAAGCACACAAAAACGCTGTACCGACGCCCGTTGCCACTGGAATGCGGCATAATCCGCCAGTCGTTCAGGCACATCATCACCATGAAGCGCCAGACGATTAATCATTAGCGCCAAATCAGTATCAGCAATACACCACTCGCCAAACAGATTAGGCATTCCATGAGCCAGTAAATTATCAGCAATCGCAAACAGTTTCCCGGCACTCGACCTACCGGCCTCACTGAGTGGCGCTTTTTTTGTTCCGGCAAAAATAACATCGGTTGAGCGCTCTTCCCGTAGAGGCATCAGATCACTGCGTAACCAGGCCTGAATCTGCCTTGCCCGTGCTCTTTTTTGTAGATCTAACGGATAAATTCGCTCCCAGGTTGGCGGAGCAAAACAGTCTTCAAGGTACTCAGCAATCGCTGAAGATTCACTGAGTTCAAAATCTTCGATTTGCAGCAGCGGCACGCGCTGTGTCAGAGCATAGCCTTGCCATGTGGGGCGCAAATGCTCACCATCCGCAAGATCGACCGTTTTTAACGTACATACCAGTCCCTTTTCCTGGATGGCAACAAATGCGGATAGCACATAAGGGGAGAAAAAATGGGCATCTGACCAAAGCGTGATTGCGGGTTTACTCATTATGTCCTCAGCGTTCAATGGGCTTGCTATCAAACTATAGAGCCTTTTCACCACTGTCACGTGACGAAATCTCACGCAGCACGTAAGCCTTTCTATACTTGATGAGGTCAGATATTTATACGAAACAGGAGCTGCAATGATCGACCTCTATTACGCCCCTACCCCCAACGGACAAAAGATCACGCTGTTTCTTGAAGAAGCTGGTCTGGACTACCACTTAATCAAGGTCGATATCAGTAAGGGCTATCAATTCCGCCCTGAGTTTTTGCGGATTTCACCGAATAATAAAATTCCGGCAATAGTTGATCATGTTCCGGCAGACGGCGGCGAACCGTTAAGCCTCTTTGAGTCCGGGGCCATATTGTTGTATCTGGCGGAGAAAACGGGACTCTTTTTGAGTAATGAAACGCGTGAACGTGCCACTACATTACAGTGGCTTTTCTGGCAGGTAGGCGGGCTGGGGCCGATGCTTGGGCAAAATCATCATTTTAATCACGCTGCACCACAAACCATTCCTTACGCTATTGAACGTTATCAAGTTGAAACTCAGCGTCTGTATCACGTGCTGAACAAGCGGCTGGAAAACTCGCCCTGGCTGGGCGGAGAAAATTACAGCATTGCGGATATTGCCTGCTGGCCGTGGGTTAATGCCTGGACTCGCCAGCGCATTGACCTCGCAATGTATCCTGCAGTTAAGAACTGGCATGAGCGGATCCGTTCGCGCCCTGCCACCGGGCAGGCACTGCTAAAAGCACAACTCAGTGATGAGCGTTCGGATAGTTAACAGAAACAGGTTCTCGTGTATTATTTAATCCTAAGTAAAACAACGGAGAACCTGCAATGGCACAACCTGCCGCTATTATTCGTATAAAGAACCTTCGTTTACGTACGTTTATCGGAATTAAGGAAGAAGAAATTAACAACCGTCAGGATATAGTTATCAACGTGACGATCCACTACCCCGCCGATAAAGCGCGCACCAGCGAAGATATCAACGATGCGCTGAATTATCGCACCGTAACGAAAAACATTATTCAGCACGTAGAGAATAACCGTTTCTCTTTGCTGGAGAAATTAACTCAGGATGTGCTCGATATCGCACGTGAACATCACTGGGTGACGTATGCTGAAGTAGAGATCGATAAACTGCACGCGCTGCGCTACGCTGATTCGGTATCCATGACCTTAAGCTGGCAGCGTTAACCGCCATATCGGGAGGCTGCATGAACATAGTGATCACCGGAGGGACGGGATTAATTGGTCGCCATTTGATTCCGCGTTTGCTGGAGCTGGGCCATCAAATCACGGTAGTGACGCGTAACCCGCAGAAAGCCAGTTCCGTTCTCGGCCCCCGGGTGACACTATGGCAAGGGCTTGCCGATCAAAGCAACCTCAACGGCGTTGATGCGGTAATCAACCTGGCTGGAGAACCGATTGCTGATAAACGCTGGACTCACGAGCAAAAAGATCGTCTCTGCCAAAGCCGCTGGAATATCACGCAAAAACTGGTCGATGTAATTAATGCCAGCGACACGCCGCCGTCGGTACTCATTTCCGGTTCGGCAACGGGCTATTATGGCGACTTAGGTGAAGTGGTGGTTACCGAAGAGGAACCGCCGCATAACGAATTTACCCATAAACTCTGCGCTCGTTGGGAAGAAATTGCCTGTCGGGCGCAAAGCGACAAAACGCGTGTGTGCCTGCTGCGTACCGGCGTGGTGCTTGCACCGGACGGCGGGATCCTCGGTAAAATGCTGCCGCCGTTTCGTCTTGGCCTGGGCGGGCCGATTGGCTCCGGTCGGCAGTATCTGGCCTGGATTCATATCGATGATATGGTCAACGGTATTCTCTGGCTGCTGGATAACGAACTGCGCGGGCCGTTTAATATGGTTTCGCCCTACCCGGTACGCAATGAACAATTTGCCCATGCGCTCGGTCATGCTCTGCATCGTCCGGCCATTTTGCGCGTCCCTGCGACCGCCATCCGGCTGTTAATGGGCGAATCTTCAGTACTGGTATTAGGTGGACAACGGGCTTTGCCCAAAAGGCTGGAAAAAGCGGGTTTTGCGTTTCGCTGGTACGATTTAGAAGAAGCGCTGGCGGATGTTGTTCACTGATGTGGTGTACTGCAAACATCCGCCAGTTAATTCCCGGTGTTACAGGATTAGTGGCTTTGCGCGATAAGGTCGTCTGGTGAAAGTCGGGTCAGCGTCAGGATGACTTCGTGGTCAAATCCTTTTTCCAGCATCTCCTGAGCAATACGCAGAGCTTCTTCGTGTTTGCCCTGCATTGCGCCTTCTTCACGTAATCTGTCAGCAATGGTCATCAGTTTTTCCTTTTCTTGTGGTGCTCGTTCCGCTATCTCACCAATAAATGCACGGAAACGCTGGGCATCCCCCGTTTGTAATACGTAATTAAACAGGGCTTTTAGCTGTCTGTCATTAGTGTTCCCTGTAACTAGCAGCGAAACAATTTGATCGACTAATCCCAACAGATCGCGCTGGCGAATATGTTTCTGAATTAACTCCAACAGCGCCATTTTGCGATGTTGCATAATCTCGTCATCCGGCACCACGGTAATATCCACCAGCGGAAAAGCCGATGAATATATTTTGCGGGCTATAGCAGGATCGGCAAATTCCTCAAGCCAGCAGAGTGAATAAGGATAAGGACTTCTGCAACCATGATAAAACAGCATTGGGATCACTAATGGAAGCTCTTTATAGCCTGCATCCAGATGGTTTTGCATCGCCGCGATGGAATAGCGCATCATGCGAAAAGCCATTAATTCCTCCGGCTTACTTTGGTGCTCTATCACCACATAAATATAACCCGCTCCCTCCTGCGTTTTCACAGACCACAAGAGGTCGGAATAATATTGCCGCAGGTCTTCATCAATAAAACTGTTTGGTTCCAGTTTGAGCGTCGTTAAATCACACAGTTTGCGCAGCGGCGCGGGAAGATGAATATCAATAAAATCCCGCGCGGTGTCTGGATGGCGTAAAAAAGATTTAAATACCGCATCATGCGGCGTGGAAGTTGTCGATATTGTCATGGCGTTCCGTCACCCCTCAAATTTAAGATGACGCGACAATAACCACGATTTACACCCAATGCAGCAGGCAGTTTTTATCTTTGGACAGCAAATTCAGAAGTATTTTTAGCGGACTGCAACTTTTACATTTCAGCGGAAGCGGACTCGCAAATTCCCCATGAAATACTCCGGCAGCGTTAGCCACCGGAGAGGAAATTATTTCAGCGATCCCTTAAGGAACTGTTGCAGACGAGGGCTTTGCGGGTTGCCAAATAACTGCTCCGGCGCGCCTTCTTCCTCTATTTTCCCCTGATGGAGAAAAATGACGTGAGTAGAAACATGGCGAGCAAAGCCCATTTCGTGAGTCACCACCACCATGGTTTTTCCCTCTTCTGCCAGTTGCTGCATAATACGCAACACTTCGCCTACCAGTTCAGGATCGAGCGCCGAGGTGGGTTCATCAAACAGCAGAACTTCCGGTTCCATTGCCAGCGCCCGCGCGATAGAAACACGCTGTTGCTGACCACCGGACAGATGCACCGGGTATTTCCCCTGCGCACGTTCGTCTATCCCGACTTTCGCCAGATACTTCACCGCCCGCTCGCGCGCTTCCTGCTTGCTCAGGCCTAACACCTGAATCGGCGCTTCCATGACGTTTTCCAGCACCGTCATGTGGCTCCAGAGATTGAAGTGCTGGAATACCATCGTCAGGCGTGTGCGCAGTAAGCGCAGCTGATTTTTATCGGCAACTTTGAGTTGACCGTCTTTATCGCGCACCAGATTGATCGTCTGGCCGTTAACGACGATCGATCCTTCACTCGGTTTTTCGAGAAAGTTAATGCAGCGGAGAAAGGTACTTTTCCCCGATCCCGACGAGCCGATGATACTTATGACATCTCCGGCATTCGCTTGCAGTGAGACCCCTTTCAGCACTTCGTGTTCGCCGTAGCGTTTGTGCAAATCGATAACGTTTAATTTATTCTCGGACATCGTATTCTCAGTGCGTTGAAGAAGGTTTCACATGCTGCAACCAGCGTTTTTCCGCTCTACGAAAGAGGCTGATCAGGACATAAGAGATGATTAAATAGAGCACCGCGGCAATGCCGAAGGCGGTAAAAGGTTGATACGTGGCGGCGTTAATATCGCGGGCTATTTTCAGCAGATCCGGCACAGTAGCCGTAAACGCCAGCGCAGTAGAGTGCAGCATCAGGATCACTTCGTTGCTGTATGCCGGTAACGCAATACGCAGCGCCGATGGCAAAATAATGCAGCGATACATTTTAAAGGTCGAAAAGCCATAGGCTCTGGCGGCTTCAATTTCCCCATGCGGTACTGAACGGATTGCCCCGGCAAAAATCTCGGTAGTGTAAGCGCAGGTGTTAAGCGTCAGCGCCAGCACGGTACAGTTTAGGCCACTGCGAAAAAAGGCGTTAAGGAACTCGGTTCCCTTAACAATCTCCAGCGTGTACATGCCAGAATAGAACACCAGCAATTGAACATACAGCGGTGTACCGCGAAAAATATAGGTAAATAACCAGATTGGAAACTGGATGTATTTATTGCTGGAGACGCGACCAATCGCCAGAAACAGCGCCAGAACTCCACCTATCACAACCGACAAAATCAACAACCAAAGGGTAATCGCCACACCGGTAAAGCGATAACCGTCGGTCCACAACAGCGGTTTCCAGTATTCATGTAAGATTTCGATCACAGGTCAGCCCTCTTCACACCCACGGAGTAGCGGCGCTCAAGGAACAGCAGCACACCATTGGAAACGGTGGTGAAAACCAGGTAAATCACGCCACAGACGATGGCGAAATAGAACGGTTCCCAGGTACTTTTGCCTGCCAGCTGCGTGGCTTTGACCACATCTTCCAGGCCGAGTAACGAAACCAGAGCGGTAGATTTGAGGATCACCTGCCAGTTGTTGCCGATGCCTGGCAGAGCGTAACGCATCATCGCCGGAAACATAATCCGCCGAAACACTTGCCCACGAGTAAAACCGAACGCCGTCGCCGCCTCTATATGCCCTTTCGGCACTGCCATAAACGCTCCACGGAACGTTTCGGTAAAATAAGCACCGTAGATAAAACCGAGAGTGATAATACCTGCGACCATCGGATCGATATCAATCTGCCCGACGCCCATCGCCTCCGTCACCGTGTTTAGCGCAATCTGCAAACCGTAGAAAATCAGCAGCATCAACACTAAATCCGGCACGCCACGAATCAGCGTGGTATACCCTTCAAAAATGAGCCCCGAAAACCGATTTTGCGAGAGCTTACCGCCAGCGCCAATTAAACCAATGATTACAGCGAGCACTACAGAGCTGATCGCCAGCTCCAGCGTGACGAGCGCACCCTGTAAAATAACACCTGAAAACCCATACAACATGCTGCCTGTCCTGTCGTGTGTGGTGAATTACCGCCTCTTGTCTCCCTCCGGTTAGCCGAAGGGAGCGGGCTTTCTTTCACCGATGGCGATTAACCACCATAAACATCAAAATCGAAGTACTTTTTCGCTAATTTCTCGTAAGTACCGTCAGCGCGCATTTCGGCAAAGGCTTTGTTCAGCGCCTCGCGCAATTCGTTATCTTCTTTACGCAGACCCATGCCGGTACCTACGCCAAACAGTTTTTCATCTTTAACAGACGGGCCACCGAATTTGTAATCTTTACCAACGGGTTGTTTGAGGAAACCTTCGCTGGCGGCGACCTCATCCTGGAATGCGGCATCAATACGTCCGGCAGTCAGGTCAGAATAAATGTTGTCCTGCCCCTGATAAGAGACGATTTCAATGCCTTTTGGTGCCCAGTGTTCGTTACCGAACGTCTCCTGGGTGGTGCCCTGCAATACGCCTACGCGCTTGCCTTTCAGCGACTCGACTGTCGGCTGAATGTCGGAATTTTTCGCCACTACCAGACGAGAGTCGGCAGCGTACAGTTTGTCGGTGAAGGCAATTTCCTGTTGACGTTTTTCCGTAATGGAAAGCGATGACATGATGGCGTCAATCTTCTTCGCTTTTAAGGACGGGATTAACGCATCCAGCGGGTTTTCGACAAACGTACATTGCGTATTGATGCGTTTGCATAATTCCTTTGCCAGATCGATATCAAAGCCAACCAATTCACCCTGTGAATTCTTTGATTCAAACGGTGCATAAGTCGGGTCAGTACCGATGCGAATATTTTGCGGAATAGCCGCAAAGGCCGCCGTAACGCTGGAGAATGCAAGAACCAGAGAAAGAGACAACACCAACTTTTTCATAACTGTCCTCAACTGACTGTCTTTTTATAGGGAATATATTCAGATTATCGCGTAGTTATCGTGCCATTAAACTGGTCAATATGGCAAAACTTTCTGCCCTGCAGACCGGATTATTTTGCATTAAACATGCTTAAGTATGCATTTAATTGCACCATCGTAGTGCAAAGAATCTGAATTGCACCAGTCTGGATTACTCAGCTGGTGCATTTTTCCCATGGCGTATTAATCGCCGTAGACATTAAAGTCGAAATACTTTTTCGCCATCTTGTCGTAGGTGCCGTCCTGACGCAGCTCGCCAAGCGCCTTATTAAACGCAGCCGTCAGTTCAGCATCATCTTTACGTAGCCCGACACCGGTGCCGTCACCGAAGTATTTTTTGTCTTTCACTGCAGGGCCTGCAAAAGCGAAATCTTTACCGGCAGGTTGCTTGAGGAAACCTTCGCTGGCAGCAACCTCATCTTGCAGAGCGGCATCCAGGCGTCCTGCAGCCAGATCGGAATAGACCAAATCCTGGTTAGCATAGGCCACCACATCGACACCCTTACTGCGCCAGTTATCATTGGCATACGCTTCCTGGGTTGATCCCTGCAGCACACCAACATGTTTACCTTTCAGTGAATCCAGCGTTGGCTGAATCGGTGAACCTTTGGCAGCAATCAGACGAGAGTCTGCGGCGTACAGCTTGTCGGAGAAGGCAATCTCCTGCTGACGTTTATCGGTAATGGAAAGCGACGAAATAATGGCGTCGATCTTTTTCGCTTTCAGTGAGGGGATCAGCGCGTCAAAGTCACTGGCAACCCAGGTACATTTCACCTGCATCCGTTTGCACATCTCGTTACCGAGATCGATATCAAAGCCAACAAAGTCACCTTTGGCATCTTTCGATGAGAACGGTGCATAGGTGGTATCCGTTCCGATACGTACCGTCTTCGGCAGCGCCGCGTAGCTGGAAGCTGCTGCGGAAATCCCGACTAACAAAGACAGAGCGAGAATCGACTTCTTCATACATAACCCTCAAGTGAAATGGCTTTTTTATGTTGTGTATTGTGTTGTGTGTTTGCAGGCTCGTTCATGCAGGTCTTATGCCATCTTGACGACAACAGTAACATTCAACGTTAAATATGTTAATAAGACGTTGCATTATTATCCTGAAGTTGAAGATAGCAGGTATGGCGGTTGGATCGCAGCGTTTAGATTGAATGGCAGGAACAAAATGTTGAGGATTTGATCGCGGTTGCAAAATTGCCCTGAAACAGGGCAACAGCAGAGTTATGCGCCCTGCCAGCGGGCAAAGAGATCTTCGGGTAGATTTATCGCAAACTGGTCAAGAACACGGTTAACCGTCTGATTTATCACATCATCAAGGGATTGTGGGCGATGATAAAATGCCGGAACGGGAGGCATAATTACCGCACCGATTTCCGCCGCCTGAGTCATTAAACGCAGGTGGCCTAAGTGCAGCGGTGTTTCACGTACGCAGAGCACCAGCGGGCGACGCTCTTTCAGCACCACGTCTGCTGCACGGGTCAGTAAGCCATCCGTATAGCTATGCACAATGCCGGACAGGGTTTTGATTGAACAGGGTAAAATCACCATCCCCAACGTCTGGAAAGAACCGGAAGAGATGCTGGCGGCAATATCGCGCGCATCGTGCGTGACATCGGCTAATGCCTGTACATCACGCAGGGAGAAATCCGTTTCAAGGGATAAGGTCTGGCGCGCCGCCTGGCTCATTACCAGATGCGTTTCGATATCTGTGACATCGCGCAGAACCTGTAATAAACGCACGCCATAAATCGCGCCGCTGGCACCGCTGATGCCCACAATGAGTCGTTTCATAAATAGTTGCCCTGTCAGACTTGCAGGCAGACTTTGCAGGATTTCGGCAGGAGTTGCAAGTCAGGGTGCCAGACCGGCACCCTGAGCGAAGGCATCATCCTTCGTTATGCATTTCGAGATTTTCCACTTCGTTCTGACGTTGCACGGCTTTGGCGTCGTCATTACGTAAAGTATCAAGGAAATCGAGGTAGCCCTGATCAACATCTTTGGTGACGTAAACGCCGTTGAACACCGAGCATTCAAACTGCTGGATATCCGGGTTTTCAGCGCGAACGGCTTCGATCAAATCGTTGAGGTCCTGGAAAATCAACCCGTCAGCACCGATGATCTGGCGAATTTCATCTACTTCGCGACCGTGAGCGATCAGTTCCGTGGCGCTCGGCATATCGATACCGTAAACGTTCGGGAAGCGAATTTCCGGTGCCGCAGAAGCGAGGTACACTTTCTTCGCTCCGGCTTCGCGTGCCATCTCGATAATCTGCTCAGAAGTGGTGCCACGGACGATGGAGTCGTCGACCAGCAGGACGTTTTTATCACGGAATTCAGCGCGGTTGGCGTTCAGTTTACGGCGCACGGACTTACGACGCAGCTGCTGACCCGGCATAATGAAGGTGCGGCCAACATAGCGGTTTTTCACAAAGCCCTGGCGGTACGGTTTGCCCAGAATACGAGCAATTTCCAGCGCGATATCACACGAGGTTTCCGGAATTGGGATCACCACGTCGATATCCAGATCTTCCCATTCACGAGCAATTTTCTCGCCCAGCTTGGTGCCCATATTCACACGCGCGCTGTAAACGGAAATTTTGTCGATGAACGAGTCTGGTCGGGCAAAGTAAACATACTCGAACAGGCACGGATTGCTGACCGGGTTGTCAGCGCACTGACGGGTAAACAACTGCCCTTCTTCAGTGATGTAAATCGCTTCACCCGGCGCGACGTCACGCAGGAAATCAAAGCCCAGCGTATCGAGCGCAACGCTTTCGGAAGCGACCATATATTCTGTGCGATTGTCGTCGATATCACGTTTCCCCAGTACCAGCGGACGAATACCGTTAGGATCGCGGAAAGCCACCATACCGTGGCCGATAATCATCGCCACACAGGCATACGCGCCGCGGATTAAGCGGTTTGTAGCGGCGATGGCGGCGAAGATGTTGTCGGCTTCCAGCGGGTAGTGGCGGAAGTTGTCCAGCTCGCTGGCGAAGATATTAAGCAGAATTTCCGAGTCGGAAGTGGTGTTGATGTGGCGGCGTTTTTCTTCAAACAGTTTTTTACGCAACTCGTGAGCGTTGGTCAGATTGCCGTTGTGGGCAAGAGTAATGCCATACGGGGAGTTAACGTAAAACGGCTGCGCTTCAGAGGCGCTGGAGCTACCAGCCGTGGGGTAACGCACATGACCAATGCCCATATTGCCCTGCAAACGCTGCATATGGCGAGCTTCAAATACATCGCTCACCAGCCCGTTCGCTTTACGCAAACGGAAGCAGTTATTGGCATCAATGGTGATGATGCCGGCGGCATCCTGACCGCGATGCTGAAGCACCGTTAAGGCATCATAAATCGACTGGTTAACCGGCATAACACCGGCGATACCGACAATACCGCACATACGTCTTTTTCCTCGTTAAGCCACATCTCAGAGCACTTACGCTCTGGGCAAGAAACTTGACGAGCTTTGCAGATAATCAAAAAACCATCTGATGATAAAACTGAACTGCGGGATCAGCTGTGATTTGCTCCAGTCTTCGCTTTTCGACACCCCGGTAAAGGAGTCGAGAAAGAAGAGAATGGCAGCAACAATCAACACACCGCGCAACGCACCGAAACAGACGCCCAGCACCCGATCGGTGCCTGACAACCCCGTTTTCTCTACCAGCTGGCCTATCACGAAGTTCACGATAGCACCAACGATCAGGGTAGCGATAAACAGTACCGCAATGGCAATCCCATTTCGAACCAGTTCGTCTTCAAAGCCCGTAAACCAGGCTGACAGGTAAGTGTAGTAATGACTGGCAACAAAGAAAGCACAACCCCATGTCACCAGCGATAACGCTTCACGAACAAAGCCGCGGATCAGGCTAACCAGAGAAGAAAAAGCAATCACCGCGATTATGGCGTAATCAATCCAGACCATATGTGTCCCACGATTTTACGCCCTGTCATCCTGTTCGGGGCGCATTCTAACAGAAAAAGAAAACGTTTGCGTAGGGATTTCCTTCCCGCGCATCAATAAAAATGGCGCTGAAAAAATATTCAACGCCATCGACTTTTTATGCCTTTGCGGCATCGGACAATGCGTGTCGGATGCGGCGTAAACGCCTTATCCGACCTACGGTTCTACTCCTGCACAGACCTCGTCGCATCAGGCAAAACCGTATTAATTCGGTGTATAGCCCATCACCACGCCACTTAAGCCAGAAAGCTGCTTGAGTTCACCCAGCGAACCTTTCAGCTTATCTTTCGAGGCATCTGGCCCAACCAGAATACGGGTAATTTTACCCTGCACCGGCGTGGATGGCGACGTATAAACCCGATAACCCGCGCCGCGCAGCTTACCGACAATCTCATTCACTTTATCGGCATTTTTCAGCGCGCCCAGCTGGACGACATACGCTTTACCCGTCGGGGCGGCTTTTTCTTCCACGACCGGCTTCGGTTCTGGCCTCGGCGCAGGTGCTGCTTCAACCTTCGGTTTAGGCGGTTCCACCGGTTTCGGCTTCGGTGGGGCGACCGGTGCAGGTTCCGGTTCAAACTCGGTGTTATTGGCTGCAATAGTGGCCGGATCGAGCGACGGCGCGGCAGCATCACCTGCCCGCACCTCTTCCGCTGCGCCTTCCGGCGGCTGCGTCGGCAGCGCCTGGGTGGCGGCTGGCATCATATCAGGCTCATCGCGATCGCCCGCTTTTGGCACCAGCGGGATAGCCGCGAACTCATCCTGATAATGCTTTTTCTGCCCGTCCAGCAACCCTGGAAGTACAATCACCCCCAGCGCCACCAGCACGATCGTACCCACTAACCGATTCTGAAACTTACTTGCCACCGCTTCTCCTCGCGTCAATCACTTCCATGACATGTGCGACCGTGTGGAACGAACCACACACCAGCACGGTATCTTCCGCTTTAGCGTCCGCCATTGCGGCATCCCATGCCTGCGCAACGCTATCAAATGATTTGCCGTTACCCAAATGCTCAAGCAGTTGTTCTGCCGTGGCACCGCGCGGCCCTTCCAGTGGCGCACAATACCAGTCATCAACCACGCTTTTCAACCAGGCCAGAGTTCCGGCAATATCTTTATCATGTAGCATACCGATAACCGCCAACACGCGCCCGTTTTTCGGTAACGCTTTCATACGCCCGGTGAGATATTCCGCCGCATGTGGATTATGCGCGACATCAAAAATAACGCGTGGCGACTCGCTCACAATCTGGAAACGTCCTGGCAAAATTGCGCTGGCAATCCCGTCGCGAATGGCATTTTCACTGACCTCCAGCCCGCTGGCACGCAGTGCCGCCAGTGCCGTTGCGGCATTCGGTTGCGGGACAAGCGGCAACGGCAGATTTTCCAGCGTGCCGTAAGCATCGCTGAACGTCCAGTCATTGTCACTGACGGAATAGTTCCACTCAACGCCCCGACGTTGTAGCAGTGCGCCTTTTTCCTGCGCCACATCAGCAATGGTAGAAGGCATTTCAGGCTCTCCGACAATTGCCGGTTTTTCATTGCGGAAAATCCCTGCTTTCTCACGACCAATGCTTTCGCGATCTGGCCCCAACCAGTCGGTATGATCCAGCGCAATGCTGGTCACCACCGCAACATCAGCATCGACAATATTGGTCGCATCCAGACGTCCGCCCAGCCCTACTTCCAGAATCACCACGTCTAGTGGTGCCTGTTTGAACAGCCACAACGCCGACAGCGTACCGTACTCGAAATAGGTCAGGGAAATATCACCGCGTGCCGATTCAATCTCCGCAAAAGAGGCTGTGTGGGCCGATTCCGGCAATTCCTGGCCCTGCACACGAACGCGCTCGGTATAACGCACCAGATGCGGCGAACTGTAGACGCCCACTTTGTACCCTGCCGCCATCAGAATCGACTCCAGCGTACGGCAGGTGGTGCCTTTGCCATTCGTACCGGCAACGGTAAATACAAATGGCGCTGGTTTCAGAACGCCAAGACGTGCCGCGACCTGGCTTACGCGCTCAAGGCCAAGATCGATAGTTTTACTGTGCAGGTTTTCCAGATAAGAAAGCCACGAAGCCAGAGGCGACGCGGCTTGAGGAGTGCGTTTGATAATCATGGTATCCGCTGATTCGTTACGGTGAGAATAGCAAAAGGGCAGAGCCAGTGGCCCTGCCCTTATCAGTTATCAGGCCTCAGGTTCCTGATCCGGTACCGGTGGCACCACTACGCCTTCACGCGGCGCTTCAGGATTCGGCGCTGGCAAATTCATCAACTTCGCCAGAATGCTCGCCAGTTTCAGGCGCATTTCCGGACGACGGACGATCATGTCGATCGCACCTTTCTCGATCAGGAATTCACTGCGCTGGAATCCTGGCGGCAGTTTTTCGCGAACGGTCTGTTCGATAACACGAGGACCGGCAAAGCCGATTAACGCTTTCGGTTCAGCAATGTTGAGATCGCCCAGCATGGCGAAACTTGCAGAAACACCGCCCATGGTCGGGTCGGTCAGCACGGAGATGTACGGCAAGCCGCGCTCCTGCATTTTTGCCAGCGCCGCAGAGGTTTTCGCCATCTGCATCAGCGACATCAGTGCTTCCTGCATACGTGCGCCACCAGAGGCGGAGAAGCAGATCAGTGGGCAGTTATCTTCCAGCGCCTGCTCAACGGCACGTACGAAACGTGCACCTACCACAGACCCCATGGAACCGCCCATAAAGGCGAACTCGAATGCCGCAGCGACAACCGGCATTCCATACAGGGTGCCTTTCATCACCACCAGCGCATCTTTTTCGCCGGTTTCTTTCTGCGCAGAAGCCAGACGGTCTTTATACTTCTTGGAGTCACGAAACTTCAGCACATCTTTCGGCTCAAGCTCGCTACCCAGCTCCACAAGGCTTCCTTCATCTAACAGGCTATGCAGGCGATTACGCGCTGTCATACGCATGTGATGGTCACACTTCGGACAGACCTCAAGATTACGTTCCAGCTCAGCGCGGTATAAAACCTGACCGCAGCTATCACACTTAGTCCACACCCCTTCAGGAATGCTCGCCTTGCGGGTGGGAGTAATGTTGCTTTTAATTCGTTCAATCCAGCTCATTAGGGACCTTTCTGTCTGAACCTGGTTCGATGCCAGTTTTATCTTTGGGGACGCATAATGCCATTTTTGCCCCCAACAGACCATGAATGTTGCACATTAAAACATAACAGCCCGAAACTTTGGATAAAAAAGTGGTCGAACCGCGGAGTTACTTTTTATTTTGCGGCGCGTGCCGCAGCGCGTTTGTGACGAATAAATTCGAAAACACCTGGCAATATTGAAACAAAAATAATGCCAACAATCATCAGTTTAAGGTTGCTCTGAATGAAGGGGAGCGTTCCGAAGAAATAACCCGCGTAGGTAAAAATCAGTACCCATAGCAACGCGCCGATGACGTTAAAAGCGGCGAAATGACGATACGACATGTGGCCCATTCCCGCAACGAACGGCGCGAACGTTCTGACGATCGGTACAAAACGGGCGAGAATAATCGTTTTGCCGCCATGTCTCTCGTAAAACTGATGAGTCTTATCAAGATAACTGCGACGAAAGATTTTCGAATCCGGATTACTGAACAGTTTGTCACCAAATAACCGTCCAATGGTGTAGTTCACTGCGTCACCCACAATCGCGGCGATCAGCATCAGCACCACCATCATATGGACGTTGAGATCGTTGGTTTCCAGTGATGCCAACGCACCAGCAACAAACAGCAATGAATCTCCCGGCAAAAACGGCGTTACCACCAGACCGGTTTCACAGAACAAAATTAAGAACAAAATGGCATAAACCCAGACGCCATACTCTGCGACCAGTTCTGCCAGATGCACGTCAATGTGCAGGATAAAATCGATGAGGAAATAAATCAGGTCCATATTAGCCTATGCCTTGTACTCGTCATCTTTCAGGCTATAACTACGTTGGCTACAGCCTGAAATGTTCCGAGCATTATTCTCGTTAGTCCGCCAGAAATAGCGGGCCCATTGGCGGTTTTGGAAGATCAAACCGGTCAGGGTAATCCACCGCAACCAGATATAGTCCTTCCGCTTTTGCCGTTGCTGCCGCCAGCGTTCTGTCCTTTGCTGCCAGCAGTTCTGCTATCCAGCTCTCCGGCTGGTTGTTGGCGCCGACTTCCATCAGGCTGCCGACAATATTCCTCACCATATGATGTACAAAGGCATTTGCTTTGATATCTACCACCACATAAGGACCGTGACGCGTGACGTTAATATGCATAACATTGCGCCACGGGGTTCGGGACTGGCACTGCACCGCACGGAACGAGGTGAAATCATTCTCGCCCAGCAGGCATTGCGCAGCCCGATGCATCCGTTCAGCGTCCAGCGGTTCGTAAAAATGGGTTACCCCTTTACTCAGCACTGCCGGACGCAGTCGATGATTGTAGATGATGTAGCGATAACGGCGAGCCGTGGCGCTAAATCGGGCATGAAAATCATCAGGTACAGCTTTAACCCAACGCACGGCGATGTCACCAGGTAAATTCGCATTTACGCCCAACGTCCACGCAGCGTCTTTACGCTGTGCCGTAGTTTCGAAATGCACAACCTGCCCTGTACCGTGTACGCCTGCGTCAGTACGTCCGGCGCAGAAGACGGTGATGGGTTCGTTCGCCACCTGGGAGAGCGCCTTTTCCAGCTTCTCCTGCACACTGCGGACTTCATTCTGCCGTTGCCAGCCGTAATACCTACTGCCGTCGTACTCAATGCCCAGCGCAATTTTATAAACTGGCGGTTGTTGCTGGTCGGACATTAGTACAGATACTCCTGCACCAGTTTCTCGGCGATTTTTACTGCCATCAGCGCGCCGCCAAAGCGAACGTTATCGGCCACCGACCAGAACTGGACTTGTTCCGGCATACCGTAGTCATTACGTACGCAGCCAACGGAAAGATGCGGCGTACCAGAAGCATCCCCCACCTGCGTCGGGAATTCGTTCTCTTCAGAGAGCACAATATCTTCGCCTTGAGCAAACGCATCACGCGCTTCTTCTGCCGCCAGCGGACGCAGAGCTTCAAAGTTGACCATCTGGGCATGACCGTAAAATACCGGTGCCTGAACAACACTTGCCGAAATCATCAGCCCTTCGTCTTGCAGGATTTTGCGTACTTCGTCAACGATACGACGTTCTTCACGCACGCTACCTTCGCTATCCGGCAGTAACGGCAGCATGTTGAACGCCAGCTGACGACCAAAGAAATCCTCTTCATCAATCGGAATGCCGTTCAACAGTTTCGCACTCTGCCCTGCTAACGCATCGACCGCTTTTTTACCCTGGGCGGAGGCAGAAATCAGGCTGGTGACGCTGATACGTGACAAACCGCCCTGATCGATTAACGGTTTCAGTGCTGCCAACAACTGGCTGGTCAGGCTGTCCGGTACGGCGATGACATTACGGTTACGGTAATCAGCAAGTACAAACGGGTTTACTTCCGGCACCACCAGCGGTACGTCAGGTTCGAGAGCAAACAATCCGCTGCTGTCGATAACCAGGCAACCTGAGTTGGTCGCTTCTTCAACCCAGGTCGCGGTGGCTTCTTTGCCTGCGACAAAAAACGCCAGTTGCGCCTGCGTCCAGTCGAATTCAGCGGCATCCTGCACGGTGATTGTCTTACCACCAAAGCGCAGTTGTTCGCCTGCGCTTTCGTTACGTGCCAGTGCATAAATTTCCCCAACCGGGAACTGACGTTCAGCCAGCGTTTCAAGCAGGGCTTCGCCCACAGCGCCAGTTGCGCCCAGGACGGCAATGTTCCAGCCTTCAGACATGGTGGTTTACTCCAGAAATAGCAAAGCTCCCTGCCAATGTTACAGCAGAGAGCATGAAGAAGAGATTAACGTGCCGGATGATGAACGGCGTTAAAACCCAGTTTACACAGCAATGATGCCGCACTGGCGTCATCACAAATCACATACAGAGATGACCATTCACGGCGCTCAAGATAGTTTTTGCGCAGTTTATCGAACTCACCCGGTATCCCGGCGACTTTACGCAGCGGTGCGTCATCGCGGCGCACATCATACACCAAATGCACCAGCCTTTTCAGCGTCGGTTGATCGAGCGGACCATGCAGCGTAATGCGACCAAACTCTGGTGCGGGTAGCAACGTATCCAGCGCAACGTGTTGTTCATGCCCAATAGACTTGCTATAGGCTTCAAACACTTGCGTCGTACCACGGGCTTTACCTTCGAGGGTGTAGCCCGCAATATGCGGCGTGCCGATATCCACTTTTTTCAGCAATTCTACGTTGAGTTCCGGTTCGCCTTCCCAGACATCCAGCACTACGCTTAACTTCTGCCCTTCATTCAGACAGGTCAACAGGGCAGTATTATCGACGACTGCGCCACGGCAGGCGTTAATCAAGATCGCTCCCGGCTTCAGGCTGCGGATCAGTTTTTCATCCGCCAGATGTAGCGTTTTGTACGGCCCATCTTTAAAGAGTGGCGTATGGAATGTCAGGATATCCGCATGCTGGACTAATTCATCCAACGAACGGAAATCGCCCTCATCCCCACGATCGGCACGCGGCGGATCGCAAAGCAAGGTTTTGATCCCCAGCGCTTCCAGTCGTGCCTGTAAACGCCGACCAACGTTACCAACGCCCACGATCCCCACGGTACGCTCATGCAGTGAAAATCCATCGCGTTCAGCAAGCATCAGCAGTGAGGAGAAAACATATTCCACTACCGCAATCGCATTACAGCCAGGTGCTGCGGAAAAACCAATTCCCGCCTGCTTTAACCATGTTTCATCGACATGGTCGGTCCCCGCTGTGGCAGTGCCAACAAATTTAATGGGTTTTCCTGCCAGCAAAGATTCATTCACTTTGGTGACCGAACGCACCATCAGCGCATCCGCGTCTGCCAGTTGAGCGACGGGAATCGGGCGGCCAGGAACTGCTTTCACTTCCCCCAGGCGACTAAATAATTCGCGGGCATAAGGCATATTTTCATCAACAAGGATTTTTAACCCTTTTTCAGTCTCTGACAATCTAAGGCTCCTTTATTAACAAACGCCCATTTGCAAACTGCTGTTTAATCTGAAAAAAACATTCATAATCATACAGATAACAACATAACCATTTAGACGGGCAATACTGAAAAATTGTTATTCAGTATCGCCCTTTAAGCCGTTTCAGGCTATATAAAATTAATCCCCCGTGGACACTGCGTGGACACTCACGCCACCTTTCAGCGGATTAAGGGCCACCGCATCCTGCAGGTAATCCGGTGCAAAATGTGCATATGCCATTGTTTGCTGAATGGTTGCGTGGCCAAGAATCTTCTGAAGCGCAATAATGTTTCCTCCGTTCATCACAAAATGGCTGGCGAACGTATGCCGCAGCACATGTGCAGCCTGGCCTTTTGGCAAATCGGGCTTAACTCTTTTCAGCGCCAAGCAGAATTCCCGGTACTTCACCTCAAACAAGCCGCCTGTTTCTCTGGTTTTGATCGCCTCACAAACTGCCTGCGAAATTGGCACTGTTCTCTTTCGGCCATTTTTGGTTTCAAGAAACGTTACACGGTTATGAACTATCTGTTCACCACGAAGCTTACAAGCTTCACTCCAGCGCGCCCCCGTGCTTAAACACAAAAGCGCAACACGCCAGTAATCGCCCTCCAGTGTATCGAGCAATAGCGCCACTTCCTTCTGGGACAGGAAAGCCATTTCTCGTGGAGATACATAAAGAATAGAAATTCCCCTTACCGGATGTTCTGCATCCCAGAGGCCTATTTTCTTCAGTACGGTAAACATTCCGGATAACCGATTCATGTATCTGTTAGCAGATGACGGTTTCAATCCATCAGCTATCTTTTGAGAACGCCATGCGATAATTTTCAGCTTATCAAGATCCACAGCCTGCATATCAGCGCCAAGCTCATTGATTATGTTGCGCAGTTGTTTTCGGTCTTCTTCCGCCTTACGCCTGTGTTGACCGTGATACATCCACCACAACTCAAGCAAATCATTTAGCGTTCGGCGATCACGGTAGCCCTGTATATATTCCCGCTTTTCAGCGTTCGCCATGATGTAGCGTTCAGTGGCCACCGCTACCGATTTTTTGTCAAATACCTTACGCACGCGCTTTCCCTTGCGTCCGTTCGGCCTGATGTCCAGCAAATAACGACCATTTTCGAGCTTCTTAATTGACATTGCGAAGCCCTCCAATGAACCGCTCTACAATTTCTCCAGCCTCTTTCCAGCAATAATCAGACCAGACAAAGAGCAGGTCTAACCAGTTTTCTGGCCTTAGCGGGGTGATTTTTGGTTTGTTTCGGTTGAAACCTGATCGCCCTCCGAATCGAAGAAGCCATCAAGAGAGAGAGGCGGAGCAATCTGCCCCGTCGCAGCATTAGTTTGATTAAACATCACCCAATCCGAATACTTCCGAAAACGAGGATGATTCAAAATCAGGAGTAGCGTTTCTCCAGGTATCATTCTTCCCAATATTTCATAATTTTTGAGATTGTTTTGAGATACCCCTGTCACCTCTTCCATCTCTCTACGTGACAATCCCTCTGCCTCTCGAATCAGGCGAAGTTTTTCTCCAAGGCTTGATTTATGGATCATATGTGATCTAAACTCCACGCTATTGGGTTACATGTAATACAAAACATTCAAATAACCAAAATAAGCCTATATAAGCCATTTTGGGCCATTTGGACGAATTAAGGAGATTACCACAATGAGCGAATCAGAGCTTGAGGGGTTCATTCAGGTAGCACCATATCCACTTGAAGCGGTGCCATATCAACTATTTGCCAAGATGATTGGTCGCAAAGAATCAACCGTCAGAACCATGATTGACGCTGCAAAATTACCAACGATTGACTTTGTGAAACCAGGTTCAGTGAAGACGCGAGCATCAGAAAACTGGGTATATCTGCCAGCATTTAACGCAGGTATGCGCAAAGCGTTTTTTGATCAGCCGAAAGAACGCCGCGATGCATGGTTGTTGTGGCTGGGGCTTTAATCATAAATGACCAACAATATCACCAGCGCCATTTTGGACCTTGTATTCCTAGAAGTGGGTGTAATAGCGATTTATCTGCTTAGCAAGCTAACAGGACAAAAAAAACGCTTTATTGTTCTCAACGTTCATTACCTCGCCGCTTATGCCAGAGGTCTTTTTCCGATCACCATTGGTGCGGTGCTCACAGCGTTTGTTATTTGGCTCATCGGGTAGAGGCTCGAAAAATGAGTAAGCAGCAGCGAAATGGCAAGCCCCACAACACGGGATTTCGTCGCAATTACTTTGAAAATGGGCGTTATGCCGGGGAAGTAAATAGGTACGGAGTTTTTGACATGAAGCAACAGTGCAATTCTTCACAGCAACGCTTCCGCAACGGGGCGGAACGCCATGCTAACCGTTTCGCTAACAGTGCATCGCGTAGCAACTCTCGCTACAGCTTGAGCGAAACACACGCCACACCTGATGGCCATCCCGTAAAACAAATTGGTGAACACACCTGGCTGATTGAGAAAGCTGGAATCGTGGTTCACAGATGCCCGCACAACCCATTTACCGGAAACCGCATTTTTGCTCTGAGCAACGGCGACAATCAGTTCGGGCAGGATTTCACATTATACGAAGCACTTCGCACAGTTGATCGTCTGCTTCGCGGGCAAAGTTTTATTAAAAAGACCGATTTATAACAGGTGCTTTATGACCAAAGAGCATGCACAAGGTGTATTTATCCGTTTTATTGATTTTCGCGGTGAACTGTTATTACGCGCATCAGCTATTGATGGAGTCGTCCCATCAGAAAAAAATGCAGCTACTTACGTTTATCTGAACGGCACGCGCCTGACCGTAGAACTTCCGTACCAGACTGTACACGAAATCATTAGCGAAGCTGAAAAGGCACGTCAGGTTAATGGCGATAAACCCTATATCGAAATTATCTGCATGGATTCAGAAGCTGAAATTCAGAAAGCAGATTAAAGGGTGTTGCAATGGACAAAGAATATAAAACACTCATCAACAAAGCACTTGAGCGTTTTTATTTTCGCTTAAGCGCATCAGGCGTTCATGCTGAACGTGCAGCCCGTGACTCATTGACTAGGGCAATCCGGAGTCTGTATGACGTGGCTTTTTACGCTGATGATCTGGATGCACTTAACGAACTTTCCGAGCTGATCTGTGCCGCAGAATGCGGAGAACATATTGAACCGTATAAGCTGGGGAATATCGCATGAGTATATTTATCTCATGGCTTGTTCTGATTATTTCGGTGGCCTGCGCCATTGGGATTATGCGAATTATTAATTCAGTGAAAAAGATCGAGCGTTTTTTCTCTGATGAATAACGATACAAATAAAACATCAAATTAAATAAGAAAACGTGAAAACCATCCGTATTAACGGAGGTATTCGCTCACGCAAATAACGGAGATACAAAAATGCACGCAAAAGAAGAAGGTATCATCAGAGCACTGAAAGAAATTTCAAAGATGGAAAGCGAAGTAGCGAAAAAAGCCGTGGCCAATGCTCACATGGACGTCGCAACCCACACAATGATAGTCGCAAAAGTCACGGCAGAAGCTGCCAAAATCATCGAAGAACAGGGTGTGGAACTTGCGCTTCTCAAAACTAAACCAGTCACCGGACTGGATTTATCTGACACCGGACGCCTTATTTACACTATTGGCTCGGAGCCACAGCGATACACCATTATCGCCGGATTACAGAACAAATACCTGATCACTCCTCACCCCATAAGGGAATCAGCGCTTCTGACAAATCTCCGCCTGATAGAGCGCTCTCAAGTTGCATTCATTGATGACGCCCGACACACCGTATTTAACGCATAGGGTTACTGGACAAAGGGGGTGCAATGGCAATTAAGCATTTTCCCGTCGTTCGCTTTACCTCCAGAGGGCGCGAATACGAGGTCGACGAACGCCTGATTACCACTATCGACAAACATCGTTCGAAAAAGGATGCACACCACATCTACCTCACTGACGGTACTTACTTCTGCGCCACCAACGTGGCGCGGGTGAATCTTATCCGACAGGTACAGGAGCCACGCAGATGACCATTCTGGACTACATCGCTACTCATCCGGGTTGTAGCGGCGGAGAGATCGCCGCAGCACTGAATACTCCAACCACAGCCATTAATGCTGAGTTACGCCAACTTTGGCGCGGCGGCTTAGTCATCAGAACAAACCGCAGCACAGGTGGTCGCGCTCGCAAAACTGGAGGCCAGGCTTCTTACCACGTAAACCCGATGCCGTTCGGGTGTAGCAATCCACTTACTCACATGTTTAACCAGCTACTGAAGGAAGCCAGAACATGAGCACCATCAACCACCAGAAGCTACGCGAACTGGCATTTGCCCTGCAACGAATGGCAACGCCTCAAAAATTACTGGCATTTCGCGCAATGCTCTCGCCGTCTGCTGTGCTGGCACTGCTGGATGAGCTGGAGCACGCCAGAACCACGGCTCCTGCCATTCGCCTGACACTCCATCATGAAATCGCTGATTTCTGCGCGACGTTGGAGGCACCAGGCGAACCGGAAACGCCGGAAGCAATACAGCAAGAGCTGCTGCAACGCATTGACAAGGTTTTTGATTTTTTTCTGAACCAGTAAGAAACCAGAACATGCACACACAAAAAAACCGCTTGCCATGCCGCAATCAGTCAGGTTACATTTCCGCTGCACCTCACAAAACGGGTGCCGGGTTTCGCAGCCTGCTGACTACACAAGCGCACAACCGCGCCAGCGGTTTTTTTGTGCGTACTGTATTGCCACGTTTTTTTCGCGTCAGAATTATGGCGGGGCGTACGGGGCCGACTTCGGTCGGGCCGGGTTCTTGTGTAGCCGGTACTGCGAACCTCGTACGTCTCGCCACCCACAGTTTCGCAGCTCTGGATGGTGAGTTTTCACAACTTACTACACAAGGGGCCACACCATGGCAAACCGCAAACCACACCGCGCTATCGCGGAGCGTCGTCACATCCAGACTGAAATCAACCGCAGACTTTCCCGCGCATCACGCGTCGCGCAAATCATGCACATCAATATGCTGCATGAGCGCAGCCACGCACTATCAAACATTTATTCCGCCTCTGTTTTCAGCTATCTGGCGGATGATCTGCACGAGCTTCAACAGCTCATCCAGCAGCAAAACAAACTCCATTAATTCCTGTTCCGGGCCTTTCCTGCACCTTGCGGCGGGAGGCCTTCGCACATCTGTAGTAAAGAGAATTGCAGCATGATTGACGCTCATGACTTCACAAGATGGGTGCGCACACAGGACACCCGTCTGGCTCCCGTTCTTCAGGGATTATTTGATCTCTACATCCGTGGTCGTGACAACAGAGCACGCACCACAAAACCAGAGAATGCAGACACCCTTTATTTCACAGTAGACGACTGCTACCGCGTGGACTTCACACCACACGGGCTGGCGTTGCACTGCCTGACACCACACGGCGAATCACTACTGGCTTATTACGGCTCCCCGGCCTCCGTATTTGCGGCAATGCTGGCGCATCGCACTGCTGGCGGGTGTGCCTCGCTGAGTGAATACACCGCTGAATTTAACCGCCTTTCCACCCTCTTCTCGCAGGAGTGGCAGCGCGTGACGGGATACCAGCCATGAGTGAGTTTGCATGGAGCTGGAATGAACCACGGCCAGCCATTGATCCAGCCAGATTTACGGAGCACAGGCAGGAAACTGAAACCGACCTGCAACGCGCCATCCGTTACTACCTTGAGGCGGACAAAAGGGCACAGAAAGAACAGGAAGCAAAGGAAGAAGCCTTTTTCGCACAATCCGCCATGGGTAAAAAACTCATGGCATCCCTTGAGGAAGCCGGACAGCGTGAAAAGCTGGCACAGAGCATCATCAGTAAGCGCCGGGCAACAGAACAAGACCCGGTAGCCCGTGCCTTTGCCACACTGAAGGCGCTTCCCGTTTATCTGCGAGAACCTCTGAGCCGCCACCTCTCTTTCCTGCGCAAGAAGCAGGAAGCCGATCGTCAGAAAGGCAAAAAGAGCTGGCAGGCGGAACGCTATGCACGCGGAACCCTGCGCAAAATATTCGAACGTCTGGACCGCACCGACAGCCGCTGGCTGACACCGGGTTATCGCTCCCTTGCCGGACGCGAACGCCTGGACGATTTGCTTTACCTGCCGCAGCTCAACAAACACCAGATACAGACGCTGGCCACCATGACGGCGGCGATGTTCAGCAGCACCTTCGAAAAACTCTGCGATGGCTTTGGCGCGACTGATGGCGAACTGACCATGGATGTAACGCTGAAGGCGTATCAGATGCTGGCCCGCATGGCGTTACACCTGCACGCCATGCCTCCACATTATGACGCACTGACAACAGACAAAGACCGGAGGAACGAACCGGACACGGAGCTGCTGCCGGGCGCAATCCTTCGCCTGACCTGTGCGGAATGGTGGAAACGCAAACTGTGGCTGTTACGTTGCGAGTGGAGAGAAGAACAACTCCGCGCCGCCTGTCTGGTTTCCAGAAAAACATCACCCTATCTGAGCCAGGACGCGTTAAGCGAGTTTCGCGCACAGCGCGAGAAAACACGCGATTTCCTGAAAAGTTTCATGCTGGAAAATGAAGACGGGTTCACGATTGATCTCGAGACGGTGTATTACGCGGGAGTAAGTAACCCGGTTCACCGTAAGGCAGAAATGATGGCCACCATGAAGGGACTGGAACTTCTGGCCGAAGCCCGTGGCGACAGAGCGGTGTTTCTGACTGTCACCTGCCCGTCAAAATACCACGCAACAACGGAGAACGGTCATCCGAACCCCAAATGGAACGGGGCCACCATGCGCGACTCCAGCGATTACCTGGTTAACACGTTTTTTGCGGCGGTCCGCAAAAAACTGAACCGCGACGGCCTGCGCTGGTATGGCATCCGCACGGTGGAGCCTCACCATGACGGCACCGTGCACTGGCACATGATGGTCTTTGCTCATCCAGAAGAAATCGACAGCATCGTGGCCATCACCCGCGATATTGCCATTCAGGAAGACCGCCACGAGCTGGGCAATGATATTACTCCGCGCTTTAAGGTGGAGTATGTCGACGGCTCAAAAGGCACACCAACCAGCTACATCGCCACCTACATCGGAAAGAACCTGGACAGCCGCGCCGTGGATGGCATCGACCCGAAAACGGGCAAGCCACGCGTTGACCACGAAACCGGAAAATCAATGGCCGAGAGCGTGGAACGCGCCATCGGCTGGGCGCGCCTTCACCGGGTCCGCCAGTTCCAGTTCTTTGGTATCCCCTCCCGTCAGGTGTGGCGTGAACTGCGCCGCCTTGCCAGCCAGATGGCACGCAACCCGGAAGGCCCGCAACGGCTGAAGGATGACGCAATGGACGCGGTACTCGCTGCCGCTGATGCCGGATGTTTTGCCACCTACATTGAGAAACAGGGTGGCGTACTTGTTCCACGCAAAGACTACCTGATTCGCACCGCCTACGACCTCGCAGATGAGCTGAACGATTACGGCGAGCAGAGTGTACAGATTTACGGGATCTGGTCGCCGCTCATCGGGGAGTCTTCCCGCGTGTGCACGCACCCGGATAACTGGAAGCTGGTAAGACGTAAACCGGAAGCGGAAGACAGCGCCCGCGAAAATGGTTTTGACCTTCAGGGCGGCCCTGCCGCCCCTTGGACTCGTGGCAATAACTGTCCCCGTGTACAGGAAACGGACAATAACGGGACAGAACAGCCGGAAGAACGGCCAGCACCGTGGCCGCAGCTCCCTGACGGCGTTGAAGTGAACGAATGGATGCGCTCACTGAAACGGCACGAACGCCGGGCGCTGATGCGTTCGCTTCGTGACAAACAGGCAAAAAACAGCAGTGATGAAATGCAGAGCTGGACACAGAGCCGCAAACAGCAGCGGCCTTTGCCTGATAACCACGAATTACTCGCTAAAGAATGGCGGGAGTCTGCTGAATCTCTCGGCCTGCATATCGGTGAACAACAGATGCAGCACCTGTTACGGGGCGGCAGTCTGTACGTTGACGGCAGCATCATTGCACCGCAGGGATTTGAAATTGTACGCAAACCGGATACCCGCCCGGACAGCCGAATCACGCAGCTCTGGCAGCGCCTGAGCCGTAATCATGGCGTAAGCAGCACGGAGATCCGCCATAACCCGGTCGCCAGCTATCTGGCACAGCTGGGGGCATCAGACCCTGAAGCCGCCGCACGCCTGGCATCCACACTTCAGCAGGACCAGAACACCATGAAAACACCCGTTACCGTGCTTTCTGACATGCTGCGCGCCATCCGCGACGCAGAGCACGCACAGAGAATCAGTGAAACCACTGAACGCGCCAGCCGCAAAGCAGACCTGCTGCGGGGTGGCCTGACCAGTGGAAACAAAAAACAGACAGAAACGGGACTCACGAATCCCGTAAATGAGCAAAAAACGCGCAGCGATATATGAAGCGCGCACAAAACAGGCAAAAACGGGATTTCAGAATCCCGTAAACGATTAATTAATCAACATAAGGAAAAGCGACATGAAAATTTGTATCGACGACGGCTCCACCAACATCAAGCTGGCATGGACTGAGAACGGCGAACGCCGCAACGCCATCAGCCCGAACAGCTTCAAGTCGGAATGGTCTGCGCCGTTCGGTGGCACGCAGCCCGCGAACTACATGCTTGATGGCGTGCGCTATGGTTTTGATCCGGTCAGCGATCGCTTTGTCCAGACGACCGACACGCAATACCAGTACAGTGATGTGAATGTCATTGCCATTCATCACGCGCTGGTCAAATCAGGCATCACGCCACAGGAGGTGGATGTGGTTGTCACCCTGCCACTGAGCGAGTATTTCGACACAAACGCACAGCCGGACATAGCCAACATCAACCGCAAAAAAGCGAACGTTATGCGCCCGGTGGAGTACCAGAACGGCGAAGCATTCACTATCCGTAACGTGCGGGTTATGCCTGAATCCATTCCGGCTGGCTTTAAGGCACTGGCTGACATGAGTCCGTTTGAATCCCTGCTGATTGTGGATTTGGGCGGAACCACGCTGGATGTGGCAAAGGTTCAGGGGCAACTGGCAGGTATCAGCCAGGTGTTTTGCGATCCACACGTAGGCGTTTCTCTGATGGCCGATGCCGTACTGTCGGTGATGGCCACTAACGGTATGCGCACCAGTCACCACATCGCCAATACCATTATCGAACATCGCCATGATGAAGCCTGGCTGCGCCAGCACATCCACAATGACGCGCATTACGCCAGCCTGATGGCGGTTATTCGTGAAAAGGAAGAAACACTGAAACAACGCGTGATCCGCGCGCTGGCGGGTTTTTCGGGTTACGGGCGGGTGATGGTTGTCGGTGGCGGGGCGGAGATTGTGGCACCCGCTATCCGCGAAGCCTGCGGAGTTAATGCGACTTTCATCGCGGACGGGGTGCCACAGTTTGCTCTGGTTAATGGGCTGTACGCAATGGACAAGGAGTAAACCAATGACGACACCAACCAGACGGATAAGCTTCTATCTGAAGCCCGCCGCCGTCAAGAACGAAGGCGAAGCATGCGCCTGGCTGGACAGCCTTACACCAGAAGCCCGCAAAAGTGGTCAACGCGTGGCTTTTCTGGCCGGGCTGGCACTACTGAAAATGAATCCGGCAGAGGCTTACCGACTGGCTGCATGGGCTGATGATGAGGCGTTATCAGTGACACAAACCAGGACAGAACGCCCCGCGTCACAGCCAGTATCAGCCGCACAGATAACCAGTCAAATGGCCGGAAATATCCGGGCGTTATTTCCCGAATAACACAACATCAGGGCGCATCCGCCCTGATGACTTTAACCCGGGAGCATAAACAAGGGGGACACAATGCAACACATTGACAGAGAAAAAGCGCAGCGACTGATTGAGCGGATGGAAGCGCTGGCGAAAGAAGAAAATGTCAACATCCAAAAAATAGCTGAATGTGGCCAGATAGTTCTTCGTCGTGAAAAAGACCTCAAACAACTGATGTCTGGCGAAACCAGCAAAACATGGACTTCAGGCGAGAAGACGGTTTATTGCAGTTTCTGCAATAAATCCCAGTACGAAGTCACAAAGGTGATTGCCGGACCGTCTGTTTACATCTGCAATGAGTGCGTGGATTTGTGCAATGAAATTATCAGGAAAGAAGTGACAGACAAAAAGGAAAAAAACGCATGAACAGAAAACAAAAACAAGAGTTGAAATACTTCTTACGTAAAGAAATTGCCAGGCTTGAAGATGCAGAGTCACAATCATCAGAAATTCCGTTCGGAATGGATATCAACGACGCCCGTATGCTCCAGGCATACCGCATAGCTCAGGCTGCACTACAGGCAAAACCGTCAGATGGACTGGTTAGAGCAGTACGATTCTATGAACTGGTAAAGCGTGAGAATCCGCCAGCCGAAACCGGAGCATGGAAAGACGCTGTTGACTGGGTACTCAAAGAGGCTTGTCAGGTTGTAAACACTGGCATCAAAGGAGACCTAGCCCAGCCTGCATCAAAGCTATAGAAATGAGCCAAAACGCCCTCTTCCAGGGCGTTTATTTCAATGCACAATAGTGCACAAATTTGCACAATTTTTTTGAACGACTTTTTGCCCTTCCGGCCCGCGTGGCGGCTGGATCCGTCAAGGATCCGTGCGTGCACAAAAAAACGCGTTTTTTCTGCGCGCAGGTGACGGGGGAACAGCCCGCGTTTCAGGGGGTAAATAGCATTCCCTGAACGATGTCGCAGCGACACAACAGAATGGCCATATTTCTCACGCTGAGCATGAAAAAGACGTGAGAGCTTTTGATTTGATGGGGTGAAAGGTAAGGCCGTCAAAATCGCACTGAGACGGCGAGAACATGCAGTCAACGCGGTGGGATTGCGTAAGAGTCTGACTGTCGATGATGGCAATCAGCAGGAAAGCGTCGTGAAATTATCTGATTGATACAGGAGCTGGAGAGTCGGGGCATAAATTTTTTATGCCCCGGCGAAGCAGCAGACAAGCGAAGCGCGTCAGGATGTGGGCTGGGTGTCTAACAGTGCGTAAGGGTTAAAGCGGATCACCTCTTCGCCAAGCCAGTCATTGATGTGCTTCATGGCCTCCATGACGGGCATCAGCTCGTTAATTGCGTAAACCCGCGCGGCCTTCTCCACATCACCAAACGCACTTTTTTCGCCCGGCATTGCCCCCATCAGTTGCGGCGGAACGCGGTGCGCAGCCAGCACATCATCACGGGATGCCGCCTTAACATTCATGAACTCATCCTTTGCAGTGATCTGCTGGAACGGCAAAATTTGCACCCCCTCTTTGCCCCCGTTGGGCGCATGAATGAGCACGTTTTTAAACGCACCACCACCACGTGCCCCCTGTAGCGTTTCTTTCAGGGAGTCCATGCTTTCGCGGTTTACCTGCGCTGCACCGATGTAGATGATGCACCCGGCGTGGGAGCCGTTGTCGTAATACAGTTTTCTGAACATGTCCGCCGAATGAGACAGGCTGGCCGAGAGTAATGCGCCAAGATATTCCGGCATGCCGTAGATTTCCTGGTTAATATCCGGATTCATCAGGTGGCACACTTTGCCAGGGCGAAACTGGAACGCGTCCTTGCCATCCTGCACATACCACCATGATTCAAGATCGCTTCCGCGTCGCATGTATTTCGCCAGAGCGTGCCGTAATTTAAGCGGTTCACCGAGCATATTGCTTCGAAGCTCAAGGAATGCGTTACCGAACACAAACCAGTCCAGCGCCAGCGCCGAGAAATCCTGCCGGGAAAGCAGCGGGTGCGGAATATAGCAACCGAGCAATACATTGCGCTTAAAGTAAAGCGCAGACTGATGCCAGGACGTTTGCCGGGCAGCTCTTGCCAGACCGTACCAGTCCACCGGGGTTTCATACCACCGCCCGTTATCAGCACAGTACATATTGTCCAGCAGGTCATGCCCGGTCAGGCGATAAGGACCATCAAATGTGAATGCACTGAGCGATGATTCTTTCCTGAGCGCATCAGCGAGATCAATGCGTGAACTCATGCGCACTTTTTTATTTTTTCTGCTCATCAGAACTCCATAACCGTGAAACGCTCGTTTTCTCCTTCGCCGCCAATCGGTTCGTTAATGACAGCAAGCATGGTCGCCCACGCAAGGTCGCCGTGGCTGATCCCCCTCGCGCGGTCCGTTTCGTAAGTGATAAAGCCGCCCGGTGTTTTCACCTTACGCACGGCGTTAAAGGCCGCGACCAGTTCGCGTTCGGCGCGATCGTATTCCCACCGCCCGGCACGCATTATTTGCAGCATTTTCAGTACCAGCGACCGTTTTGATGACAGCGTGAAGGTGTACGGAATAGCAGCAGGGAAAAACCGTTTCACTATCTGATAAACAGCCTCCCCGTTCCCGCCCGTCACATCAATGCCGATGTGTTCCACGTTGTAGCGACACGTGAACTCTTCAATGACTCTGGCCTGTTCTTCAAACTCCAGCCCCTGAACGCGTCGCGTCTCCACCGTTCGAAAACGGCCACCAGGAACAGCCGGAGGAACCACCACGGACACCGCGCCGCTGTCGCCGTTGCCACTGCTGCCGTTTGCGTCATACCCAATCCATACCGGACGATTTCCCATCGGGCGTGGAGCAAAAGGTTTCCAGTCTTTCCAGTCGTCGTATCCGTCAACGCCGCAGCCAATCAGGATATTCAGGTTAAATGCCGATTCCCCTTCGCGGACAAACTCACACATGTAGAGATTGAGGAACTCGTCTTCGGTGTTTTCATCGCGGATTTCGTCAATATCGGTGTGTTTCCAGCCGTGATTAACCACATCTTCCAGCGTGACAATCTGCCGCCATGTCCGGTCAGGGCAGATAAGTCCGTTATGCAGCGTTTTCCAGTCCACAGAAAAACGCTGGCGTTTATGCGAGGCCTTTTTCTCGTTCCAGCGGTCGCCGTTCCAGTAGGCGTATGCCTCGTGCGTTTCGGTGGATGGCGTGGAGAAGTAGGTGCGCCGCAGTCCGCTGAGGGTTGCCATAGCGCCAGCCACCTTGCGCAGTTCAGCAAAGCGACTGACCCAGAAAAATTCATCAAAATAAAAATTGCCCGTATAGGACTGTGCCGACGCAGCAGAAGTGCCGAGAAAATGCAGCTCTGCGCCGTTGGAGAGGATGATTTTATCGCCCCCTTTCAGCTCAACATCAACTTCAGCCGCGGCCTTCTGAATAATGCTTTTAAACTGGAACGCCTGACGACGCGACGCAGACAAAAAAATCTGGTTACGCTGGTAAGGTTGCGCCACATCGTCACGCAGCGCCATCAGCAGCGCTTCCTGTGCAAAATACCAGGTCGCCCCAATCTGTCGGGATTTCAGGATCATCCTGTTACGTATCCCGGCTTCCCTGCAAAGGGTCAGGGAGTCAAACCAGCCCCGCTGATGCCACTCCAGCCTGCTGATGATTTTTTCCCGCAGTGCGGCAATCTGTTCCGGCGTGAAATGATTTTTGAGTTTTTTCGCCCGGCCTTTCTTTCCTGCGGCCATCACATCCGGCTGGCCATCATGCAGCTTTTTAAGCTGCCGGGTCAGCAGGTCTATTTCCTTAAAGTCACCGCCTGTTTTATTCTGTTTTTCAGTAAGCTGGATGAGGCGCGCATCAATGGACTGCGTGACACGCTGCACGGGTGGCGTTTCATCCCACTGGTCGCGTTTTTTCCACGCATAAATCGTGTTCGGGTTTATTCCCATCAGACGTGATATTTCTGCGGGCGGATAACCCTGCCAGTAAAGTTGCCGCGCACGCTGGCGCACAAAAGCGTCCTGAATCATTGCTCCCCCTGAGTAATTACAGGAAGATTACCCGCGCGCGAAACCGTTCTCCTTAACCCCCTGTTCTGGCCGTTTTCTTACAACAAAAGCCCTTTGTATCAGCCTGTTACGCTTTGCCATCATGACTGAAGAACCAGTCAGAGGGGCAAAAACTATGGCTAATGAAAAAAAGACATCCCGCAAAAAGTTTCGCGTGGCTGTCTCCGGATCAACTGTTGATGGCCGCGAAATCAGTCCGGTACATCTGCGTGAAGCCGCAGAGAACTTCAACCCGGATGTTTACGCTGCCCGCGTGAACGTTGAGCACTATCTCTCGCCATGCCCGTCAAGCGAATTTTCCGCAATGGGCGATGTCACCGCGCTGAGTACGGAAGATATTACGGAAGGCCCGCTGGCCGGACGTACTGCGCTGTATGCAGAAATCGAACCGACCGAGCGCATGAAGCAGCTTGTCGCTGACGGCAAGAAAATCTATTCCAGTATCGAACTGCACCCGCAGTTCTCCGTTAACGGGCGCGCCTATCTGGTCGGGCTGGCGATGACCGACACCCCGGCAAGCCTGGGCACTGAGCGCCTGAAATTCACGGCACAGCAACGTCAGGCGGTGATGACGTTCAACAGTGTCCAGGGTGAAGCACCGCTTATCTCCGAAGCCATCGAGTCTGAAATCATCGAAATGGCAGAACAACGCCAGGAAGAAGGTACCCAGTGGTTTAACCGCGTAATGGGGATTATTGGCCGTGGCCGCAAAGCGGATGACGCCAGTTTCTCCCGCATTCAGGAAGCGGTGGAAGGCGTCGCAACGTCACAGGCCGACATTATCGACCGTTTTAATGCACTGGAAACCCGCCATCAGCAGGACAGCCAGAAAATCACTTCACTGACCACAGAGCTGGCAGCACTGAAGGAAAAACTGCGCACGCAGGACGGCGATCCGCAGAACCGGTTCACCGCAACGGGCGCAGCCTCCGACCAGCTGGCTGACTTCTGATAAGACAAAGGAGCAAATTTTTTATGAATCTGGTGATGTCAGATATTACCCGCAACAAGCTGGGTTGCTATATGGCGCAGCAGGCGTCGCTTAACAATATCCCGGTTTCCGCACTGGTATCGCGATTTACCGTGGAACCCTCGGTACAGCAGCGTTTTGAAAACGCCTCAAAGGAAAGCACCGAATTTACAAAAAGAATTAACGTGATCGGCGTGACCGACCAGAAAGGCGAAAAAATCCTCCTGGACACCACCGGGCCAATTGCACGCACGAATACCAGTTATGACGGAACAAAACGCCGTAACCCGAATAACGTGGTTGATCTGAAAAACCGCAAATACCAGTGCGAACAGGTGAACTACGACACGTTTATTTCGTATCCGCAGCTTGATGCCTGGTCGGCACACCCTGATTTTCAGTCCCGCATCAGCGCACAGATTGCCCGACAGGTGGCGCTTGACCGCATCATGATCGGTTTCAACGGCACGTCTCACGCGGATGAGTCCAACTTCAGCACCAACAAGCTGCTTCAGGACGTTAACGTGGGATGGCTGGAGCACATCAGAACCGACGCCAGCGAACGCGTTATGAATGACGTGACGCTGACCTCCCGCAACATGGACAACACCGTGGCGCACGCGGGTAAGTATGCGAACGCTGATGCACTGGTACAGGACGCGCGTTCATCCCTGCTGGATGAATGGCACAAGGAAGCTGACGACCTCGTGGTGATTATGGGGCGCAATCTGTTTAACTCGCTGCGTCTGCCCGTGCTGAACAGCATCAGCGGCCAGAATCCCAATGCGGAATTACTTGCCGGGCAGCTCATCCTGTCATCGCGCACCATTGGCGGGCTGGGCGTGTTCCTTGCGCCATTCTTCCCGGATGCAACGATGCTGATCACCTCGTTCAACAACCTGTCGATTTACTGGCAGAAAGGTTCAATGCGTCGTCTGATGAAAGACGAACCGGAATACAACCGCATCGCCACCTACCAGTCCATCAATGACGCTTATGTCGTTGAAGACTATGGCAAGTGCGCGATGGTCACTGGCCTGAAGTTCGCCGACAGCTAATCAACTCACGGCGGGAATCATGCCCGCCTGTAACGGAGAGAAAAAATGATTACTCCTGCACAGCAACACTGGCAGAACGTGATGGCACAGCGCGCAGGCCGGGCGAATGAAGGCGTGGACCACGCCGCGCGTACCGCGCATGAAGAGGTGCTGTATCGTCTGCGTCTGGCACAGGCCCGGCTTAAGGGCGTACAGGCCAGAAGCGCGAAAGCCGCCATCAAAAAAGAGTTGTTGCCGGACTTTTCCGGCTGGATTGAGGGAACGCTGGAGGCTGACGGCGGGCAGCAGGATGAAGTGATTGCCACGCTGATGGTGTGGGCAATTGACTGCGGCGATCTTCCGCTGGCGCTGCGTATTGGTACGTATGTGGTCCGTCACAACCTCATCATGCCGGATAACTTTGGACGTACTGCCGCCACGGTACTGACCGAAGAAATCTGTAATCCGGTACTGACGCAGGCCGGGACGGATGCCGACGCGGATTTGTCCGCCTTTATCGAACCACTGGACACCCTCCGGGAGATTGTCACCGACCAGGACATGCCGGACGAAGTGCGCGCCAAATTATGCAAGGCGTGCGCCTTTGCCCGTCGTGGCCTGACCGATGCGGACAGCATGGCCTCATCACTGAAGCTGCTGCGCGAAGCGATGCACCTGAACCCGAACGCAGGTGTGAAACGCGAGATTGCAACCCTTTCCCGCGCCCTGAAAAAAGCCGATTCCGCAGCCGCACCAGAAGATGCCAGCACACCGCAGGCGCAGGACGAAAGCAGCAAAAGTAAAAAGACAACGCGGAAGCCTGCAACACGAAAAACCACCGCGACGCAGAAGGCGAAGCGCGGTTAACGACTGACCCCGTCAGCGGGCGGCGTGCGCGGTGTTCCGGTTTGACTCCGTGACCGTTTACACCGCGCACCCACCGCCCGATTTTTTCAGGAGTGAACCCCATGAGTATGGTTGCCAGAACCAACCCCGGCCCCGCAGAGGACGACATCACCGATACCGATGATGGTGATACCCGTATTTCAGCGGGCGCATTCTGGCCGGATATTGTGCTGCGTGAGCTGCGTCTGGCGATACGACTGCCGGGCCGTGTGACCACCTCCCGCCTGCTGCATACCGCCACCGGGGCCGTGGCACACGTTACCCGCGAGCTGGAAGCGTGGCAGAAGGAACAGCAGGCGGCTGGCCATCAGACGCTGGCCGATGTTCCGGCACCCGTAATTAACGGAGAAAGCGTCAATCTCTGGCACTGGCGCAATGCCGTTTATACCGCCACACGCGCCCTGATTCTGGAGCGTTACCGCGATGCGGACACAACGGATAAGGGCGACCGCCGGGCGGACGCACTGGATATACAGACATCGGATTTGTGGCGCGATGTGAGCTGGGCCATCTCTGACATTCTGCGCCGCCCGCGAATTTTTGCGGAGCTGTGCTGATGAAAGTGAAGGCACTGGAAGGCGACACCGTGGATTCGCTCTGTTTCCGGTACTACGGCACGACGCAGGGCGTCACCGAAAAGGTGCTGGATGCCAACCCCGGACTCTGTCAGCAGGTATTTCTGGACGCCGGGCAGGACGTGGAGATGCCGGAGCCGGAGAAGAAGAAACGAGAAATGATTCAGTTGTGGGGGGAGTAGCAGTGAGCACCATTCAAACAGGGATCACAGAGCAGGTTATTGCGTGGCTCTTTGACCACCTGCCAACGGTGTATGCAGTAGGCGCGGCAGTCAGCATTTCCGCGCTGATGAGTCTTTATGACGGACGAACACTGGTTCAGACCGTAACGGGATCGCTGGCGTGCGGCATTCTTGCCATGGCCGTGGCCGGGTCGTTGCGCTTCTTCGGGTTTCCTGAAGATGCCGTGACGTTTATCGGCGCATCAATCGGTTTTATGGGCGCAGAGAAAGCACGCGACAAGGTTATTGCGGCCTTTAATCGCAGGGTGAAGGAGAAGGACGAATGAGCAACACATTTAAATTCAGCAGCCGGAGCGAAAAGAATTTGCAGGGCGTAAATCCTGATCTGGTGAAAGTGACCCGACGGGCACTGGAAATTTCGGAAGTGGATTTTGGTATCACAGAAGGGTTGCGCAGCCGTTACCGCCAGAAGCAACTTGTGGCCACAGGTAAGAGCCAGACCATGAACAGCCGCCACCTTACGGGACATGCCGTGGATGTTGTGGCTTATATCGGTAGCCAGGTGTCATGGGAATGGCCGCTGTACGAAAAAATCGCAGCAGCATTCAGACAGGCCAGCCGGGAACTGAATATTCCGGTGGAATGGGGCGGCGACTGGAAGACCCTGAAAGACGGACCGCATTTTCAGTTACCACACGGAGCCTATCCGGCATGAAGCTCTGGCCCACGCTGGGCGTCGCTTTCCTTCTGATTGCTGGATGGGGAACATCCATGCGTCTGTCGTGGTCGCTGGGCCGGGAGAACGCCAGAAACGAAGCGCAGGCCAGCACCCTGAAACGTACCGCCGACACCCTGAATATTATCAGCGCTGGGGTACAGGATATGCAGCAGGTGCTGGCGCAACTCCGCGTGGAAAATCAGCAACGCAATCAGGACGGAGAGGTAAGACGTGAACAGCTACGCAACGATATTGCAAAAGATGAATGCGCCCACGCTTTGCCTGACGCTCGTTTTACTGACAGGCTGCGCAGGCACGCAGAACGCGCCACGGCCAGCGCCGTCAGTCCGGCTTATACCGCAGACGCTGACCATACCGGTAACGCCTCCCCCCTTCCCTGATACTCCCACATGGGGAAATCTCGGTATATGGGGCGACCGCCTTCTGGATGCACTGGAAACCTGTAACGCGGATAAACGGGCCATTGAATTACTGGAACAGCGCAGGCTGCAACGACTGAACAACGAGGATAACAACCATGCTGAAAACTGATTCCCTGCGTGAAGCCATGACCCGTTCATGCCGATGGTGTCAGGCCAACCCGGAAAAATTCACCATTTTCGTGGAGAGCGGCAACATTGAAACGACCGGAGAAACGCCCTCGTTTGTTTACCGCTATCAGATGGTGATGTTTGTCATGGATTACGCCGGGGAGCTGGACGACCTCACGCTGCCGCTGCTGGCGTGGTTATCCGAAAATCAGCCACAGTTGTTGCTCAACCCTGAGCGTAATCAGGACATCAAATTCTCCGCCGTTATCAATGACGATGACAGCGCCGATCTCCTGTTTACGCTCCCCCTGCGGGAACGCGTTCGCATCACGCGCAGCAGTCAGGGCACACCGCAGGCAGAACACCTGCCGGAGCCAAAACCCCGCCTGCCATCTTCCGAAGGCGACTGGTCGCATGTATTCCAGGATGTGACGTGGGGTGAAAGCGATGGATAAGGCATTCACCCGCGTGGATGAAACCTTTGAGGCCATCCGCGACAGCCTGAATCAGCAGGCCATCAATAACATCGCCAGAAAGCTGGCACAGGATTTACGTCGCACCCAGCAGGCACGTATCAGGTCACAGAAAGCGCCGGACGGGACCGCATGGACACCACGCAGACGCCGCGTAACCCGGATACAGGAACGCATTCGCTTTATCTGGAATAACGAAGCACGCACGCTGAAAAACTGGCATCACGACACGGGGAAATACGGGCGAACCATCACCGGGTGGGATGAGGATAAAAACAACATCCGCACGTTTTACCGGGATGACATCGACCGCTTTCTGGAAATACGCACCCGGCGCATCAACCAGGACAGCACAAAGCGCGTCCCCATGTTCGTAAAACTGCGCACCGCCCGCTACCTGAAAGCCCGTGCGGATACTTCCGGTGTGACGGTGGGTTACAGCGGCGTGGCTGCACGTATTGCACGCGTTCATCAGTTCGGTGAGCGCGATCAGGTTGCGCCGGGCATTTTCACCGATTACCCGGTACGTGAGCTGTTGGGCATCAGTCAGGCAGATGAACGCCTGATTTATAACACGGTGCTGGGCCGGATTGCGGAGGCTGTACGGTGAGCGCAGAACTCATGCGACTGCTGAGCAATATCATCCGCACCGGGATCATCTCTGAAGTTGATGAGAAGTCCTGGCGCGTGCGCGTTCGCAGCGGCGAACTGGAGACAGGCTGGTTGCGCTGGAACACCACGCGCGCGGGAGCCTTCAATGTGTGGCTGCCGCCATCACCAGGCGAACAGGTGGTAATTGCCTGCATTGGCGGCAACCCGGAAACCGCCATGATAATTGGCAGCCTGTGGAGTGATGCCAATCCGGCCCCCGGCAAAAGCCTGAAAGAAATCGTGATCAGCGCGCCGGACGGCGCGGTGTTCCGCTACGACGCGGACGCAGGCGCACTGAGCGCCAGCGGCATGAAAACGGCCACTTTACAGGCATCCGTCAGCGTGACACTGGACACGCCCGTCGTGGAATGCACAAACCTTCTGAGAACGGCGACGCTTGACGTCACAAAAGGGGGAAAGATGAGCGGCAATATCACGCACAGCGGCGGCGATTTCACCTCAAACGGCATTACCGTGCATACGCATAAACACGGTGGCGTGAAAGGTGGCAGCGATTCGACAGGAGGCCCGCAGTGACAACCCGCTACACAGGAATGAACCCGGACGGAACGGGAAACCTGAACGATATGGAGCACCTGAAACAGTCAGTCAGGGACATCCTGACCACCCCACTGGCAAGCCGGGTTATGCGACGGGAATATGGCAGCCTTGTGCCTGATTTGATTGACGAACCCATGAATAACACCACGCGTCTGCAATGCATGAGTGCTGCCGTGATTGCGCTGACACGATGGGAACCCCGCATTGCCCTGGATGCCATCGACGTTGTCTGGAAAGCGGGAGGCCGCGCCGGGGTGACGCTGTCGGGCACTGTCATGCAGACCATGCAGAATGTTGAATTAACCATCACGCTGAGGGAGTAAATCATGCCCGCCGTTGACCTTTCACAGTTACCGGACCCCGCCATCATCGCGGAGCCTGACTTTGAGGCAATTCTGGCTGACACAAAGGCCATGATGATTGCGGCTTATCCCGCCGAACAGCGTGAAGCCGTTTCCGCCGCGCTGGAGCTGGAATCGGAACCCCTTAACGTTATCGCTCAAACCATGTCGTTTCGTGAAATGCTGTTACGCCAGCGGGTTAACGAGGGGGCACGCGCCTGCATGTTAAGCCACAGCGCCGGGACAGACCTGGACAACCTCGCGGGCAATATGAACACAAAACGCCTGGTTATCACTCCGGCAACGGATACCACCGACGCGGTGATGGAGAGCGACACCTCGCTGAGACTGCGGGCGCAGCGGGCGTACGACGGCCTGAGTGTTGCTGGCCCGTCAGGTGCATACGAGTATTTTGCACGCAGCGCCAGCGGTCTGGTGCGTGATGCGCGGGCTATCAGTCCGTCTCCGGCAAATGTGACGGTTTCCATTCTGTCCACTGAAGGCGACGGCACAGCAACGGAGGCGTTGCTTAATACCGTTCGCGCCGTTCTGAATGCAGAGGACACCCGCCCGGTGGCCGACCGCCTGACCGTACAGAGCGCCAGAATCGTGACATGGCGGCTGAATGCAAAACTGTACTTTTACCCCGGCCCGGAATCCGAACCTATTCTGGCGGCGGCTGAATCGTCGTTCAGGAAGTGGCTGGCTGAGCAGGGACTTATCGGTCAGGACGTGGCGTTGTCCGCCATTGCTGCCGCACTGCATGTGCACGGTGTGCAACGCGTGGAGATAATCGAACCCACACAGAATATGGTCATCAGCGACATACAGGCGGCGCGCTGTGAGTCATTCACCATCAGCGAAGGTGGGCGCAATGAGTAATTCGCTGTTACCACCATCAGCCAGCAATTTCATGCGTTGTGCCGAAGCCGTCGGAACACGCATTACAGACATTCCGGTAGATCTCAACACACTGTGGTCGCCGGACACATGCCCGGTGCATCTGCTGCCTTATCTCGCCTGGGCGTTTTCCGTTGACCGCTGGGATCGCAACTGGCCGGAAGAGACAAAGCGACAGGTGATTCGTGATGCATGGCTGATACACCGACACAAGGGAACCATCAGCGCACTGCGCCGGGCCATTGAGCCGCTGGGATACCTCATTCGTGTGTCTGAGTGGTGGGAGTTCGGCGGAGAGCCGGGAACATTTACCGTTGAAGTCGGCACGCTGGACAGTGGCGTGACGGAGGAAATGTATCTGGAAATGGAGCGGTTGATTGCTGATGCCCGCCCGGTCAGCCGCCACATGACAGGGCTGAATATCATTCAGGAGATCCAGGGGGATATTTTCGCGGCGGCGGCAACTTACGACGGTGAAGTTATTACCATTTATCCGGACGATTAAGCATGAGTACCACAACACGAAAATTTAAAACCATTATCACTGATACTGGTGCCCAAAAATTAGCTCAGGCCGCCGCGCCAGATGGTAAGCCTGTCCGCCTGACTCACATGGCTGTGGGCGACGGTGGCGGCACGTTGCCCACACCAGACAGTAAGCAGACCTGTCTGGTGCATGAGGTGTGGCGACATACCGTTAATCGCGTCATCCTGGACGCAACACATCAGAACCGCATTGTTGCGGAGCTGGTTATTCCTCCTGAAACGGGCGGATTCTGGGTCCGGGAAATTGGTGTGTTTGATGAGCACGGTGATTTAATCGCGGTGGGCAATACTGCCGAAAGTTACAAGCCAACCGTTGCCGAAGGGTCCGGACGTGCGCAAACATTTCGCACCATCCTGACCGTATCCAGCACTGCCACCGTGGAGCTTACCGTGGATAACACCATGGTTATGGCCACAGTGGATTACGTGGATGGCAAACTGAAAGAGCATGAACAGTCACGACGTCACCCGGACGCCTCGCTGACCGCAAAAGGCTTTGTTCAACTCAGTAGCGCCACTAACAGCGATTCTGAAACGCTGGCTGCAACGCCGAAAGCGGTTAAGGCCGCGTATGACCTTGCTAACGCAAAATATACCGCTCAGGACGCCACGACGGCACAAAAAGGGATAGTCCGGCTTAGTAGCGCCACCAACAGCGATTCAGAAACGCTGGCGGCAACACCAAAGGCGGTAAAGGCAGCATATGACCTTGCTAACGCAAAATATACCGCACAGGACGCCACCACGGCACGAAAAGGTCTTGTCCAGCTCAGTAGTGCCACTAACAGCGATTCTGAAACGCTGGCTGCAACGCCGAAAGCGGTTAAGGCCGCGTATGACCTTGCTAACGCAAAATATACCGCTCAGGACGCCACGACGGCACAAAAAGGGATAGTCCGGCTTAGTAGCGCCACCAACAGCGATTCAGAAACGCTGGCGGCAACACCAAAGGCGGTAAAGGCAGCATATGACCTTGCTAACGCAAAATATACCGCACAGGACGCCACCACGGCACGAAAAGGTCTTGTCCAGCTCAGTAGTGCCACTAACAGCGATTCTGAAACGCTTGCCGCGACTCCGAAAGCGGTGAAAGCTGCCAATGACAATGCAAACGGGCGTGTGCCCTCAGGACGTAAGGTTAATGGCAAACCACTGAACAATGATGTCAATGTTACATCGCAGGATATTTTTAACGGTCAGAGTATTGAGATTGGTGCAAACCAGAATCTGGATAATTACAAAACGCCGGGGCTGTACCATCAGCCAGCGAATGCCAATACAAGCGCAGTGCTGAAATACCCGGAGAACCTTGCGGGCACTCTGGTTGTGCTTAAAAATGCCGGAATAACACAAATTTACTATGTGTATAACACATCCAGAAGCTATACCCGCAGCCAGTATTCAACGGGAGGCTGGACACCATGGACGCCGCAGGATTCATTTCCGGTAGGTGCGGCGATTCCGTGGCCTTCTGATTCAGTACCTACAGGCTATGCCATTATGCAGGGGCAGACTTTTGACAAGGCAGCCTATCCCCTGCTTGCAGGAGCTTATCCGTCAGGAGTGATCCCCGATATGCGTGGCTGGACAATCAAGGGCAAACCCGCCAGTGGCCGCGCCGTATTGTCTCAGGAACAGGACGGTATTAAATCGCATACTCACAGCGCCAGTGCGTCAAATACAGATTTAGGAACGAAAACGACAAGTTCATTTGATTACGGCACGAAGACAGTCAGCACGTTTAACCATGGCACCAAAACCACCAATACAACAGGCAATCATACCCATACAATTTACAGGGGTAATGCCAGAACCAACAGTGAAACCGGTTATACAGGTTTTGATAATCCATCATTTAATGGAACATCAAGTGCAGCAGGGAACCATGCTCATACTGTCGATATTGGTCAACATAACCACACCGTAGGTATTGGTGCCCATGCACACACTGTGGCATTGGGGGCGCACGGACACACTATCACGGTCAATGCTACAGGTAATTCAGAGAACACCGTAAAAAATATTGCATATAACTATATTGTGAGGCTCGCATGATTAAGTTAATTCTTTCAGCGCCAGTCCATGAAATGGCAGATGCGTTTAAACGCGTTTTCGGCAATACCGACAATGTGGATGTTGTAGAAAAACCATTTGAAGCAATCTCAGAATTTGACTGCATGGTCAGTGCGGCAAACAGTTTCGGGCTAATGGATGGCGGCGTTGACGCTGCCATTACTGCATTCTTTGGTACTCAGTTACAGACACGTGTTCAGAATCATATTCTTCGTGAATATCTTGGTGAGCAGCCTGTAGGCACTGCATTTGTTATTGAAACGGGGGATAACAACCATCCCTGGCTGGTACATGCGCCAACAATGCGCGTTCCGCTGACCATTGACGGAACAGACGCTGTATATAACGCCACGTGGACCGCTCTGCTTGCCATCTTTCAGCACAATAAAAATGCAACGACAGACAGGAAAATAAAAACGGTGGTATTACCTGCAATGGGGGCTGGATGTGGTCAGGTGCCGTTTGAAAGTGTTGCCCGCCAGATGAAGCAGGCATGGGATAACTTTAATAAAAAAACAGAATCAATTAACTGGGAATATGCATATTCCCGCCAGTGGGCGGTATTTAACACATGTGCATACTGCCCCGGTAAATCTGGTTGTCGTTATGCTGATATTAAATATATTGGATGTGGCGATTACCGTACGTATTGCTTGCGGTCAGGGCAGGTGTGTATTAACCCTGAACATCAGGTTGATGACGTGCTGACTAATAATCGCTCTCGCCCGGGGGCACATATGCACCAGATTAATCCGGTAAAACCCGTAGGTAACGTTACCATTGGCGCACACAGCCACGGAAGGAATATCACCATTGGTGCTCATTCCCATACAACCAATAAACAATAATTCTGTCTCTGACATTAAGTAGAGGTGAACATGACTTTCAGAATGAGTGCTGAAGCACAAACCATTCGCGTATTTAATTATCTCGATGGTACAAATGAATTTATTGGTGAAAGCGATATGTACATTCCACCACATACAGGCTTACCCGCAAACTGTACAGATATTGCACCTCCAGATATTCCGGCTGGCTATGCTGCCGTTTTCAATGCAGACGAAATGAAATGGCATCTGATGGAAGACCATCGCGGAAAGAGTGTATACGAAACGAAAACAGGAGCAGCCATTTATATTTCTGAGCTTGGGGCATTACCTCCTGACGTAACAACAATTTCTCCGACTGGCAATTATCAGAAATGGAATGGTAATGCGTGGGTGGATGATGAAAATGCAGAGCATGATGCGCTTGTCAGAGCAGCTGAGTCTCAGAAAAAAGAACTACTCAGAAATGCCAGTGAAATAATCACTATCTTGCAGGATGCCGTTGATTTAAGCATTGCGACAAAGGAAGAAATAATGTTACTGAATGAGTGGAAGATGTATCGTATATTATTGAACAGGATTGATACATCAATGACACTAAATATCAAGTGGCCAACCTCCCCACAGTAAAAAAAATAGCAGGCGAATCGCCTGCTTTAATTAATTGCGGCTGGATAGTTTAAATTGTTTAATTTTTGCTTTTATGGTGTTTTTCAGCGAGTACGACGGCACCCATTTTAAAGCAACTTGCCAAGGACGAGGCGAGCCATGAAAACATACTATTCTGGCGTTTTCAGGCACTGACCCATTGGCCAAACCATCATGTAGTTCAGCATTGAAACCAATCATTTTAGGTGTGGCAATATTTGCTTTATAACTCACAATAAATCCGGGAAGAACATCCTGCCAACGTTCTGCGTCAGGATATATTTCACTGATAAATCCCTGATCACCGTGATAAGGAGGTAATTTATTCCTGGACATTATCTGTTCAGCATTATCCTTGAAAGCATTCCAAGCACGGTATTTTTCCTTTGCTGGAATAAACATAATACCAGAAGCAGCGGGAGCATTTTCTTTACCGACGCATGAGAAATCGGTAAGCATTGTCATATTCTGCAAATTGGTGAATTCATGTAGATCGCCCGTAATAACGGTATCGATATCTATATACAGTATATCTTCCTTTCCAATAACAGGGTGTTCTGGATTGAATAATTCTATTTTCGCCCACCATCCCGGCCAATTATAAAGAAGCGGCGCAGTTTCTACTCCCTCAATGTAATCTGCGTCTGTTAAACATACTGAACGAATACCCCTGATTTGCTGGTGTAGCCATTGGGCATGCTTGGGGGTGAAATCTTTGCTACAACGAAGGACTGAAACAACCAGCACTACTTACTCCTAAATACACAACTGTAGATATATAACTCGCGTTTATGATATCACAAACAAAAGCATAAAACTTACCCACATCAGTAGAGTCATATAGTCTCTGTCAATATAATGAGTGACTATTTCACTAAGCTTTCACCGAAACAATAGACGTAGAGTTAAGCTATTAATCACTCTAACAAGGTAGAGATATTGATTTTGCTATACCGACGTTTTGTCAGTACTTCCCCAGCAAGACACAACATGAAGTCGGCACAGTTTTTGAAGTTATTTAAGGAACAGAAAAACCGCTAATCTGATCATTAGCGGTTTTTGCGTTAAATCAGAACAGTCCTTTAACAGAACTGGCCGCCCCGTTAAGAGACGATGTCACCTTATCTTTGAAGCCTGACAGCATATCGCTGAACGATGAGGATTGCAGGCGCTCCCGCAAATCCTCATCACAGCGTTCAAGGGTCAGGGAAAACTCTATTTTTTTCGCTTTCCCGTAGCGATCCAGCTCAGAGCGGGTCGTGCTCGTTTCAGTCAGAACATACATGCCGTAAATCTGCCCGACACCATCAATCAGAGGCCAGGGGCGTCCTGTATATGCCTGCGTGGTCAGCAGCGAAAGCGACACTTCGCCACCTGTAATTTCAGGATAAAGCACGCCAGAAAGCACGATGCGATCATCACCTGCACCGATATACTGCCAGCTTGCTGAACGGTTAACGCGTTCATTTTTCACATGCCGCCAGCTTTTGTTTTGCTGTAACTGCTGATGCGGCAGCGTGCGCAGCTCAAAAACAAACATGCCGTAGATCATCATCATGGCCATGACTCCTCAATCTTTATCGTAAAAACTGCCACGCCCGGCACGGGCGCGCCGTTCCATTTCTGCCCTGACCATTTCACCGACCAGTTTCGCCAGTTCGCGGGGATTCTGCGTAACAACGTTATGCAGATGAACATGAATTTCACCACCAAATCCGGAGGCAACAGGCTCCCGGTTACGGGAAGTTGCAGGAACTGATGCCACTGGCGATCGTATGGCCTCCGCCACCGGGCGGGAGCTGGCTGCAACAACAGGGACCAGCGCCGGAGGCAGAGGAGTCGGGACCACGGGTGTGATGTTGATTGCGGAAGCAGGCTTACTGACCTGCGCAATCTTCCGCTCCTGCCACTCCCCACGAACAGCAAGTGCGCGGGGCAGGTTCTTAAAGACAATATCGCCGGGGCCAATGCGTTTTTTCGTCTCATCAACCAGCTTACCTGTGTTATCAGCAATTTTGCTGAGTCTGCGTAGCGTCCCGGTATTGCTGTCTGTGAGCGGTTTGTTGTCTTTGGGTTTATCACCTCCGGTGCCATTGCCATTTTCCACAGGCTTCGGCGGATTGATTTTCGCCAGGTCACCCTGAAGCAAGGCAACCTTGTCCTGAAGAATGGCCGCACGCTGTGCGTCTTCGATTTTCTTTCTCGCCCTTTCCGCTTCATCCGGAAGCACACCGAGTTTTTCAAGTATCCACGCCAGCGTATCCAGCAGCATTTTTGCAGGCGTCAGAACAAGCTGTAGCGCGCCACCAAGAACGTTACCGAATATCTCGCCAGCACTGGTACATTTATCCAGCGTTTCCTTGCTGGACTCCATCGGTGACAGCAGCGATTTAAACCAGTTAAAGACCTGAATAATCCCATCGCGCACGACATCAAAAACAGGACCAAACCGTTCAAAGGTTTCGCGCAACGGAGCCAGCCGTTCCATAATCCCACTGAACACCCCGGCATAAAACGCCTTGATGGGTTCCCAGTATTTCCAGATGAGAACCGCCGCAGCCACAAACGCAGCAACAATCAATCCAACCGGACTGAACAGCGCCCCGATAGCGCCTCCCAATAAAGAAACGGAACCCGTCACCATTCCCCATAGTGCTGGCAGGACCCTGACAGCATTCATTGATCCGGTCAGGAGAGAAAAACCAAGACGCAGTTTTGCCAGCGGGCCAGCAAGCACACCAATAGCCAGCGACAACGAGCCAACCGTTGCAGTCATTGCCAGCAACGCACCACCTGCTATCAGTAGCTGGCGCGTCAGTGCGGGATGGGCCTGCGCCAGCGCCGTCACCTTTGAGACCACTCGCGTGAGCCACTGTGTGACAGAACGCAGCGGACCGTCAATCAGATCTGCAATGCGGATGCGCAACCCTTCCCATGCACTGCTGAGTGATTTCAGATCGCCGTCAAGGTTGTTGGCCATAACCTTTGCCGTGCGTTCAGCCTCACCGCGCGCGCCTTCAAGTTCTTTTCTCAGTTTGGGCAGGGAGCCGTCACCTGCCGCATCAACGAGGGCCATAAATGATGTGAAAGCCTCTTCTCCGGCAATGTCCTTAAAGAACGATACCCGGTCAACTTCCCCGTATTTGCGGGTGGCTTTATAAAGATCGGCCAGCACATCCTCCATCGGGCGCATTTTGCCGTTCGCGTCAGAAACAGCCACACCAAGCTCTTTCAGCGCCTCTGCTGCCGCCTTTGGCGGTGATGCCAGACGAGCCAGGCTGGCACGCATTGCCGTCCCGGCATCACTCCCTCTGATACCCATATTCGCCAGCACGCCAGCCATCGCTGCGGCCTGCTCCAGCGATATTCCCAGCTTACCCGCTACCGGACCTGCATATTTCATGGTTTCGCCCAGTGCGCGAAGGTCAGTGTTGGTACGGGTAAACGCTGCGGTGAGTGTGTCACCGACCCGGTCCATCTGGTCAGCAGAAAGGCCGAACTGCGTCAGGATATTTGAGCCAATATCTGCCGTCTCGCCGAGATCCATACCGCCAGCCGTTGCCATGCTCAGCACGCCGGGAAGCGCAGCCTGAATGGCCTGCGGAGTGAAGCCAGCCATTGCAAGAAATGCCTGTCCACTGGCGGCATCGCCTGCGGTGAACTGCGTTTCAGAGCCAAGTTTTAACGCCTGCTCACGCAGCGCCTTAAACTGCGGGCTGTTCTGGTCGATTCGCGTCAGTGCCTGAACGCGGGACATCTCTTTGCCGAACCCGATCGCAGGCTGCAAAAAACGCCCGGCAGCATAGCCGCCCGCCGCTGCCGCACCAATTGCCAGTGCACCACCTGTTTTCAGTTTTCCCGCTGTTTCCTGCGCGCGCGAATACCGCTCACGCGCCTGCGTTACACGCGCAAGCGCCTGCCGTTCACGTTCAAGCTGGTTGTTGTACTGTTCGGTGCGTCTGATGGCCTGCTGGATGGTGTTATCGCTGCCTGTCAGGGAAATGCCGTGGCGTTTCAGCTCTCCGCCAAGCTCCCGCATTTTCTGAATTTCCCGCGTGCGCGATTCATTCAGGCGTTCAAGCCGGGTGCTTAACTGCTGCATCAGCTTTTGTTGTTTTTCGCTGAGCACTGTACCCGTGCGTTGTAACTGATTAAGGGCGTTAAGCTGGCGTCGTGCTTTCACGATACCCGCATCCGCTTTACTGACAGCGTCGCGGGCGCGCTCAAATGAACGCGCCTGACGCTCGAGATTTTTGATCGCCCCCTGCGTTCGCTGGATGGAGTCACCAAACTGCCCCATCAGGCGGCGGGCGTTTTCGGCAGGCCGGGTCAGCCTGTCAACGGCGCTGAAAGCGACCCGGATATCAAGAGTCTTCATTGTCTGCATTCCCGCTGCGAAGTGCCGCCCGCTCACGCCAGCTAACCACTTCGCCGGGCGTCATCATGAAGATTTCGGCGGGCGACCAGTTAAAAATAACGGCAATATCTGCCACAAAGTCTTCTATCTGCTCAAAGCACACAACCGTGATCAGGCTTCCGTCGCCTGTTCGTTCTTCCCGCCAGAGTCCGCACCGCTCAAAAAATTTACGGCAACCACACATAACTGAATAAAGTCACGGGATGCCATTTTTTTGATCGTCACTTCATCCAGTCGCGGTGATGTCACGCGTGACAGCAGCGTAAACATGGCTTCCGCTTTCAGATTCAGCACATCAGACAGCGACAAATCTCGCAGAGATCCAGCCTGCTCAATAGCCCCGGTGATCTCCACATACGTGATTTTTTCGCCGCCTCGCTCAATTGGTTGGGTAAGTTTTACACCACGCTCACTGGTTTCTTTCACAGTGTCAGCAACTATCGTGTTTTCGGTATTGATGTTTTTCGTCTCTTTCATCAGGAAACTCCTTTCAGTCAGAGGCGACGCACTGCGCCGCCTGCATATTACTTATCAGCCAAGCCCGAGCGCGGAACGGATGCGATCGGGCACAATGTCCTTGCCGTCCTTCCGGTAAATGAAGTTCAGCAGGTCAATCTCCCACAACGGGCGATCGTTAACACTCAGCTTGTAGTAGGTGTTTTTAATGGCGTAAGTGTGTGATGTGGCTTCGCCCTGTTTGGCTTCCCCCATATCAATTTCCGTCACACGTCCGCGCATTTCGACTTCATACAAGTCGCTTTCTGCATCGGTGTAGTATTCACCCGCAAAACGCAGCAGCGTGCCGTCAATCGTGCCGCCATACTTAAGGAACAGCTCACGAACTGCGCCCCCCATGACAAAGCTCGCATCAAGCGCGGAGTCGTCCAGGCCGAGATCAATACTTACCGCCCCCATCATGCCACCACCCCGGTAGCTGTCGGTTTTGCGCGTCAGCTTAGGCAAAGTGACGGACGTCACCTTACCCACTTCATTTTCACCATCCACAAACAGCGTAAAAAAGCGAAGATGTTTTGGCACAGCCATCAGGCACCTCCCAGCACCGCAAATGCGGGTTCAAAGTATTCATCAGTAAACGTCTGGTAAAGCTCCATGTCTTCCAGTGGCGGAACGGGCGTATATTTGTAGCGAATACGCACACGCCCCTGACGTAAATCCGTGGTGCTGTTATCCACCACGTCATACCAGCACTCCGCGCCAATCAGTTTCCCGGCAGTCACCAGTGAATCCAGTTTTGCCCTGATGGCACTGATAACATCCTTCACGTTCGCAGGCGTCAGTGGACTGTCGATGGTTTCAAACTGCGCTTCCGCAATTGAATCAGCCAGCACCTGTGCGGTTCGGGTATACACCTCAAAAATGTAGGCGTTCGTTTCCGGTGTGCGGTTGCCCCAGAAGCGGAACCCGTTGCGACGAATAATGGTCGTGATTTCTTTGTTGTTGAGGCTGTTGGCATCGCTGTCTTCGGCCTGCAACGACCAGAACACATGCCTCGACATCCCCAGCACATTTTTAACCGGAACGTTGGACAGCGATTTGTGCCAGCCCTGCTCATGGTCAATGTACGCACGAAGGCCGCACGCATAAGCAGGCGCGGGGAACGTTTCGTTTTCGCCACTTTTCGGGTTGTAGGCGATGAAGTCCGGCCATAAGAGCATCACTTCACGTTCGTTGAATTTCTGGCGGTAGGTAATCGCTTCAGCCATCGTGTTACAGCCGTGACATGAGGCATACACAAATGCGCGCAGTTTACCCGCAATCACACACAGGGATTTTGTCACCGCCTCCGTGTCCAGCTCCGGCGCGGCCAGAATACGCGGACGGTATCCGATGCTTTCATCCTGCTCTGCAACAAGCAGCGCATACATCCCCGTATAGCTGCCGTCATCCTCAGAACCACCGATAACCAGTTGATCCTGCGTCTTTTCGTCTTCTTCTTTGTGTTCAGCCACGCGAACGACGATCACCTTTGTGCTCACCTGGTCTGCGATGGCCTTAAGCGCACGATAAAGCGTCCCCGTTGTTCCGCATTTTCCCAGCACGTCATTGACGCGGGTCAGCAGTGTGGGCTTGTTCAGCGGGAACAGCTTCGCGTCCGCATCATCCGCCGTTGCCACGATACCGATAACGCTGGAATCAACATCGTTAATCGCTGTTACCAGGTCGGTATTTTCCGTAACACGGGCACCATGAAAACGAGTTTCACTCATAGCTTCAGCCCCTTGTATCCGTTAAATGATTCGGCAACAATCATCACCCACCACGCGCGTAATCTCACCCCTGCGCCGTTCTCCCGCCACGGCGACAACAAAAAGCAGTAACCCCCTCCGCACGCACATGCGACCATGCCACACAGGGAGGGAGCAGATGACCGACACCACCATGCAATTGCTCAGTCAGGGCACAGACCCCGTGAAAATGCCGGATTTTGATATTCTCGCGGAGGGTAAAACGCTGTCAGGCGTGGCAGAGCGCCTGATGAGCCTGTCACTGACCGACAACCGGGGATTTGAGGCGGACCAGCTCACCATCACGCTGGATGATGCGGATGGTCAGTTGCAGCTACCACCACGGGGCGCGCGCCTGACGGTTCTCATTGGCTGGAAAGGAGAACCGCTGACAGAAAAAGGCACTTACATTGTTGATGAAATCGCTCACGAAGGACCGCCGGACAGGCTGACTGTTTCAGCCAGAAGCGCAGATTTTCGGGATGAATTTAACGTTAAACGTGAGGTGTCCTGGCATGATGTGACCGTTGAGCGTGTGGTATCCGCCATCGCTCATCGGTACGGTCTGAAACCGCAAATCAGCGAAATGCTGATGGATATCGAAATCGACCACGCCGACCAGACCGAAGAAAGCGACATGTCCTTCCTTACGCGCATGGCGGAAATGTTGGGCGCAATCACCACGGTAAAAAGCGGTAATCTGTTATTCATCATGCCAGGCGGTGGCGTGAACGCACAGGGCCAGCCGTTGCCCTCGTTCGCCATCACGCGCAGCAGTGGCGATCGCCATCAGTTCCGCATTGCTGACCGCGAAGCGTATACGGGGGTACGCGCTTACTGGCTTGATCTTAATTACGGGAAAAAGAAAAAAGTCAGCGTGAAACGCCGCAAACCGAAAAAGGAGAAAAGCAGCAGTCGGGAAGGCGATTATATGGAAGGTGCGGAAGGCAACGTGTTTGTGTTACGCAAGACTTATCAGAACGAGCAGGCAGCAAGACGTGCAGCAGCGGCAAAGTGGCAGCAGCTACAACGCGGAGCCGCATCATTCTCCATCACGCTGGCGCGTGGACGTGCAGAACTCTACCCCGAAATGCATGGCACGGTAACAGGATTTAAAAGCGAGATTGATAATCAGGACTGGATCATTGCAAAAGCCGAGCACACCATTGATAACAGCGGCTTTACCACGCAGCTTGAGCTTGAGGCAAAAATCCCGGAATGGATAGCGGAAACAGAGTGAGCAACTTAGAATAGCGGCAGCACCACGTTAAGGGAGGTCGCTATGTTCCGTTGTCCGCTTTGTGGCGCATCTGCCCGTATCCGCACCAGTCGTCCGGAAAATGATTCAAACACTGTGCGACAAAAGTATTACCAGTGTAACAATCTGGAATGCGGCGTATGCTTCTCAACACTGGAAGCTTTCCATAAATTCACATCAAAACACGCCTCCGGCGTTCACTCTTCAGAAGGTATCCCGTGGCATGAGCTGCCAGCTTCACACAGGGGAAACAATCAGATGAGCTTGCCTTTACCTCAGAATTAACAGGCAGAATTGCCGGAGTAACAAAAAAGCGATAGATTACGCGCGGGTGCCTTTCGGCTGATGGTCGGAGGGAATACCCGAAGGCCAGATGTGGAAAGGCCCCGGAAAACACTTTTGTTTAACCGAGGCCCTAACCGTCTACCCTAAGCAAGTGATAGGTTAGCGCCTCCCCGAAAAAGGAGCAAGCGCTATGTCGCAAAAATCGCTTACGGCCATCACGTTCTGCGTGACGGCAATCCTCATCATCTGGATGCTACACGGTTCGCTGTGTGAAATACGGATGAGCTTCTGGGGAGCGGAGTTTGCGGCATTCTTACAGTGTAAGCAGTAAGGAAACCGCGACGGGGGAGCAATCCCCCGTCAATCGGTTGCCAGGGTAAGGTCGATAAGGCACCCTATCTCACAGACATGAACAACAAGCCCGCAGCGTAAAAACTGCGGGTTTTCTTTTTGGTATCCCCATCCATAAGCAATAGGCATAACAGATCGATGTAATAAATACGATCGATAAAAACGATCGATTTGCTATCATATCGGCAGCAGTAACCACACAAGAGGTGCCGCAAATGACGCAAAATGTACGATGCAAAAATTGCAACAAACTACTTGCCCGCGCCTCATTTCACTACATTGAAATAAAATGTCCGCGCTGCAAAACACTTAACCAGATAACGAGAGCCATCGAGCACCCCACACACATGAGGAGTTATGACCGTGGGGATCGCAATCCAGCACCAACCAGCACATACACCGGAACACACTAAGGTTTATCAGACTGACAATGCCACGCTCTGTCGTGGGAATGCGCTGGAAATATTGCCGCTGATTGAGCCAGAAAGTATTGATGCCTTAATTACTGACCCGCCTTACAGTTCGGGCGCGACACACAAGGCCGGACGCACCAACCAGGGCAGCCACGCAAAATATCTGAACGGCGAGAACCTCCATCGCTTTGATGGGTTTGCGGGTGAAAACATGGATGCCCGTTCGTGGGCTTACTGGACACAATTATGGATGGCACAGGCACACCGCGCAGTCAGGCCGGGCGGTTATGCCCTGGTATTTACTGACTGGCGACAACTGCCAGCTTTAACCGATGCGTTTCAGGCCAGCGGTTTTACATGGCGTGGAATCATTGCGTGGAACAAAGGAAGGGGGTCACGAACACCCCATACGGGGTATTTCCGGCATCAGTGCGAATACATCGTCTGGGGCAGTAAAGGCCATTTAGGTAAATCGCCTTCGGGACCGTTCGACGGCTGCATGACGTTCCCGGTTATCCCATCAAAGAAAATGCACCCGACCGGAAAACCAGAAGAACTTATGGCAGAACTGGTCAGGACTGCGAATAGTGGTGGAACAGTCCTTGATCCTTTTATGGGATCGGGAACAACGGGTGTTGCAGCACTGAAAGCAGGACGCAAATTTATTGGTATAGAAACCAGTGATCATTATTTTGATGTAGCAACACAACGGCTCAAAACGGCGATCGAACCATAAGACAAAGCCCGCAATGTTGCGGGCTTACTCTACCTCTCGAAAATGTGGTCACTGCGTGGACACGCACTGATATAAATCCTTTTATATCAACAAATTAAATCATCATTTTTTTCATCAACAAGGATTTTCACGTTTGTGTTACCTGTTTGAGAACGAGAGTTAACCGGGCAAGTGTGCCATAATCTCGCCGTCAGGCATACTTACGAAGATTTATGATTTAAGGATAAGTGATGATGCAACCTATTTCCGGTACTCCACCACGCCCACCGGATATCAACCAAAATCAACCAGCCGGGCCAGGCGAACAACCTTTATCAACACAGCAACGCACTGTACTGGAACGTCTGATAACCCGCCTGACTGCATTAACGAAGCAGCAAAGTGCTGAAGTATGGGCTGCTGTTAAGCATGATCTTGGTATGAAAAGTGATACTCCGTTGCTCTCACGTCATTTTCCCGCTGCGGAAGTTAATCTTAACCAGCGCCTGCTGCGTGCTCAGCAAACTCACGTGACCCGCCAATTGTTGTCACAACTGAGTGGGCTGCTCAGTCAGGGGAATAATCGCCAGGCTGTCAGCGATTTCATTCGCCAGCAATACGGTCAAACCGCGCTGAATCAGCTAACTCCTGAACAGTTAAAAAATGTCCTTACGTTGCTCCAACAAGGCAAACTGGCAATCCCGCAACCACAGCAACGCACACCAACTGCTCGCCCGTTGTTACCTGCTGAGCATAATACGTTAAAGCAACTGGTGACTAAACTTGCTGCCGCGACCGGGGAGCCAAGTAAACAGATCTGGCAATCGATGCTGGAGCTTTCGGGGGTGAAGAACGGTGAACTTATCCCGGCGAAACAATTTACCCATCTTGTGACATGGCTACAGGCTCGTCAGACTTTGAGTTTGCAAAGTGCACCAACGTTGGAAACGTTGCAAATGGCACTGAAGCAGCCGCTGGAACGGGCTGAACTCACTGAACTGCAACATTATGCACAGCAAACCTGGAATGTCCTGCCGCAAATGGCGCTCACGTCATCCCAGGTTCTTGATCTGCTTAATCACGTGTTTTTAAAACGTGCGGAGCGAGAAAGTGGATTTATCGATCCGCGTAATATTCAGCCATTATTTACCCCTTTCCCTCCACTGATGGATACGTTTAAATCCTTCACCGGGAGTACCGGGTTGGTTTTAATGGCCTTCTTAATTGTGCTCCTGCTTATCTGGTTGGTGATTTAACCACGCCGAAAAGAGAGCAGCGTAACCACTATTCCTACAACCGCAGATATCGCCCCGGCAAGAAAAACCGACGGGTAGCCAAATGAGGTCGCCAGCATTCCCGCCAGCGGCCCCGTTATACCGTAGGAGATATCCTGAAAAGCGGCGTAGCCGCCCAGTGCTGTACCACGCACCTGCGCCGGAACACGTTTTACTACTTCCACACCAAGTGCCGGGAAAATTAACGAACAACCAGCGCCTGTTAATGCAGCACCTGCCAGTGCAATCCATACTCCCGGCGCCTGCCATAGCAGAATTAAGCCAATGGTTTCCACAGTTAAAGAAGCTATTGCGACTTTTACGCCACCAAAACGATCCGGCATCCAGCCAAACAGCACGCGCATTAAAACAAAGGCACCACCAAAGGCTGTTAATGTAAAACCAGCCATTGGCCAACCATTATTGGCAAAGAAAAGGGAGATAAACGTGCCAATCACAGCAAAACCAACGCCCTGCAGCGCCAGCCCAATACCTGGTTTCCAGATTAACCCGACCACACTCCACAATGACGGGCGTTCCCCTGTTTGTGGCGGAACTTTGCGGACGCTGCCATTAAATGCCCAGGCCAGCAGCGGTAAAATCATTGTCACCACTGCCAGCACCGCAAAACCAAAATGGCTATGAATCAATAATCCCAACGGCGCACCGGCAGCAAGTGCGCCATAAATTGCCATCCCGTTCCATGACATCACCTTCCCTGAACGAGTCGGACCTACCAGACCTACCCCCCAGGACAAGGTTCCCGTCAGCAACTGGCTTTCGCCAAAACCAAGAATTAATCGCCCAATAACTAACAAAGCGAATTTTGCAGGTGCAGAGACGGGCATTAGTGCCGCCAGTAACCAAAAAGCGCCAGCCAGACCACATGCCAGCATTCCCTGCAGTGCAGAGCGCTTTGCACCAAACTGATCAGCAAGTTTTCCGGCATATCCGCGCGTCAACACTGTTGCCAGAAACTGCACACCGACAGCGATCCCGACCATGGTATTGCCGTAGCCCAGTTCATGATGGACAAAAAGGGGAATAACCGGTAACGGCAGACCGACGGTCATATAAGTGAGGAAAACCGCGAAGGCGATACGAAAAAGAGAAACATTCGCTGAAGGTGCTTTTTGGGTTTGGCTAACTGCGGTCATGCTCTACTCCAGAATGCAGAGCAAGGCGAGGTGAACCCACGCTTCTCTGCCTGACTTTGAGGATTACGCTGCGTTGGCAGGATTTAACGCGTACGTATTACCAGAAGGAAATCGACAAAGCGGAAAGTTTGCCTGGAACAGATAATGATTGTCAATGATGTGAAAAAGGGAACCGTCAGGCTCCCTTTTGCGTTACTGCCGGATGCGACGCTGGCGCATCTTATCCGATCTATTAATCTTTCAGCTTACGCATTACCAGGGTGGCGTTGGTGCCGCCGAAGCCGAAGCTGTTAGACATAACGGTGGTCAGTTCGCGATCGGTCGTTTCGGTCACGATGTTCAGACCCGCAGCCTGCTCGTCCAGCTCTTCGATGTTGATGCTCGGAGCGATAAAGCCATGTTCCAGCATCAGCAGAGAGTAGATAGCTTCCTGCACACCCGCAGCGCCCAGAGAGTGACCAGTCATCGCTTTGGTTGCAGAAATCGCCGGGCTCTTATCGCCAAACACTTCACGGATAGCCGCAAGCTCTTTCACGTCGCCAACCGGAGTTGAAGTACCGTGAGAGTTCAGGTAGTCGATTGGCGTATCAACACCGTGCATCGCCATCTGCATACAACGTACGGCGCCTTCGCCAGACGGAGCAACCATGTCTGCACCATCAGACGTTGCGCCGTAACCAACGATTTCAGCGTAGATGTGAGCACCACGCGCCAGCGCGTGTTCCAGCTCTTCAACCACCACCATACCGCCGCCGCCAGCGATAACGAAACCGTCACGGTGAGCGTCATAAGTACGGGAAGCTTTTTCCGGGGTGTCGTTGTATTTAGTAGACAGCGCGCCCATCGCGTCGAATTCGCAGGCCATTTCCCAGCACAGCTCTTCGCCGCCGCCAGCAAACACAATGTCCTGTTTACCCAGTTGGATCTGCTCTACTGCGTTACCGATACAGTGTGCGGAAGTCGCACATGCGGAGCTGATAGAGTAGTTTACACCGTGGATTTTAAACGGCGTGGCGAGGCAGGCAGAAACGCCAGATGCCATCGCTTTGGTGACCACATACGGGCCAACCGCTTTCAGGCCGCGCGGGCCGCGCATTGCGTCAGCGCCGAACACCTGGAAACGCGGGGAACCACCACCGGAACCTGCAATCAGGCCCACACGTGGGTTGTTCTGATAAGCTTCCGGGGAGAGGCCAGCATCTGCGATTGCCTGCTCCATGGAAAGGAATGCATAGATGGATGCGTCGCTCATAAAGCGCACAACTTTGCGGTCAATGAGGCCAGTGGTATCCAGTTTTACGTTGCCCCATACGTGGCTACGCATGCCGGAGTCCTTCAGCTCTTGAGAGAAAGTGATCCCTGAGCGTCCTTCACGCAGAGATGCCAGGACTTCCTGCTGGTTATTACCGATGCTGGAAACGATGCCCAGGCCAGTAATCACTGCACGTTTCATTCAATACCTCTGTAAGTCGCACTATAGTAAGTTTCGAATGGCACAATAGCGTACACTTGTACGCCGAACAAGTCCGATCAGACGATTAATAGAGAAATTTGCGCAGCCTGACACACATCGTTAAGATCGTCAGACTGCCCGCCAGACGAGTAACTTACGTGAAACACTACGCCATACAACCTGCCAATCTTGAATTTAATGCTGAGGGTACACCTGTTTCCCGAGATTTTGACGACGTTTACTTTTCCAATGACAATGGACTGGAAGAGACACGCTATGTCTTTCTTGGGGGTAACCAATTAGGAGCACGCTTTCCTGAGCATCCACATCCTCTGTTTGTGGTAGCAGAGAGCGGCTTCGGCACCGGATTAAACTTCCTGACGCTATGGCAGGCATTTGATCAGTTTCGCGAAGCTCATCCGCAAGCGCAATTACAACGCTTACATTTCATTAGTTTTGAGAAATTTCCCCTCACTCGTGCGGATTTAGGATTAGCGCATCAACACTGGCCAGAACTGGCACCGTGGGCAGAAAAACTTCAGGCGCAGTGGCCAATGCCCTTGCCCGGTTGCCATCGTTTATTGCTCGATGAAGGCCGCGTGACGCTGGATTTATGGTTTGGCGATATTAACGAACTGACAAGTCAACTGGACGATTCGCTAAATCAAAAAGTAGACGCCTGGTTTCTGGACGGCTTTGCGCCAGCGAAAAACCCGGATATGTGGACGCAAAATCTGTTTAACGCAATGGCAAGGCTGGCGCGTCCTGGCGGCACACTGGTAACGTTTACGTCTGCCGGTTTTGTCCGCCGTGGTTTGCAGGAAGCCGGATTCACCATGCAAAAGCGCAAAGGGTTTGGGCGTAAACGGGAAATGCTTTGTGGGGTGATGGAACAGACATTACCCCTCCCCTGCTCCACGCCGTGGTTTAACCGTACGGGTAGCCACAAACGGGAAGCGGCGATTATCGGCGGTGGTATCGCCAGCGCATTGTTGTCGCTGGCGCTATTACGTCGTGGATGGCAGGTAACGCTTTATTGTGCTGATGAGGCCCCCGCAATGGGTGCTTCCGGCAATCGCCAGGGGGCACTGTATCCGCTCTTAAGTAAACACGATGAGGCGTTGAACCGCTTTTTCTCTAATGCGTTCACATTTGCTCGTCGGCTTTACGATTTATTGCCCGTTAAATTTGATCATGACTGGTGCGGCGTCACGCAGTTAGGCTGGGATGAGAAAAACCAGCATAAAATCGCACAGATGTTGTCGATGGATTTACCCGAAGAACTGGCTGTAGCCGTTGAGGCTAATGCGGTTGAACAAATTACGGGCGTTGCGACAAATTGCAGCGGTATTACTTATCCGCAAGGTGGATGGCTGTGTCCAGCAGAACTGACCCGTAATGTGCTGGAACTGGCACAACAGCAGGGTTTGCAGATTCATTATCAATATCAGTTAAAGGATTTATCCCGTCAGGATGACTGTTGGTTGTTGAATTTTGCAGGAGATCAGCAAGCAACACACAGTGTAGTGGTACTGGCGAACGGGCATCAAATCAGCGGTTTCAGTCAAACGTCGTCTCTGCCGATGTATTCCGTTGCCGGTCAAGTCAGCCATATTCCAACAACGCCGGAACTGGCGAAGCTGAAGCAAGTGCTATGCTATGACGGTTATCTCACGCCACAAAATCCGGCGAATCAGCACCATTGTATTGGTGCCAGTTATCATCGCGGCAGCGAAGATACGGCGTACAGTGATGAAGATCAGCAGCAGAATCGCCAGCGGTTGATTGATTGTTTCCCGCAGGCGCAGTGGGCAAAAGAGGTTGATGTCAGTAAGAAAGAAGCGCGCTGCGGTGTGCGTTGTGCCACTCGCGATCATCTGCCAATGGTAGGCAATGTCCCCGATTATGAGGCAACGCTCGTGGAATATGCCTCGCTGACAGAACAGCAAGACAACGCGGTAAGCGCACCGGTTTATGACGATCTCTTTATGCTTGCTGCTTTGGGTTCGCGTGGTTTGTGCTCTGCCCCGCTGTGCGCCGAAATTCTGGCGGCGCAGATGAGCGACGAACCGATTCCGATGGATGCCAATACGCTGGCGGCGTTAAATCCAAATCGGTTATGGGTGCGGAAGTTGTTGAAAGGGAAAGCGGTTAAGGCGGGGTAATCTGCTTTGGCATTGCTTGCCGGATATGGCGTGAACGCCTTATCCGGCACATTACTTACTGCTGTGAAGCCTGTTGAAACAGGTTTTCCCACATATCGGTCACCAGCGCCTGGTCTCGCGGCGACAACTCACCGGCACCAATGGCTTTTTCCAGACTCTGGCTAACGGTCGTATGTACCGCCTGGGCGGAGTGGTCATCACCACTTTCCAGTTCTGCGATGGCTAATGTCAGGTGGCCACGCAAATACCCACTGGCAAACAACTCATCATCACTGGCATGGTCAACCATACCGTCGATTAATGCCAGAATGCGTGATTCAAACTCCGCGATCATCTTCTTTCCTCATTGTAAAACGTGGCGCAGGCTTCAGTTGAGCGCTTCCGGCCACGGGAACTGTTCCGCCGTAAGTTCCGGCGTGTGATAATAATTTTGTAATGCTTTAATAAAGCGTGCCGGGCGTTCCGGAATACCGTTTGCCAGATAATCCATCACCTGCGCATGTACCCGCCGTTGAAACACCACGCGGTCCGGTTCGAAGTCGCCTTCCAGATTGTCGCAACTGACGTTAAACGGATACCCCGCCGCCACGCAGAACAACCAGTCCAGTGCCTGCGGCTTCACTTCAACATCCTCAAACTGGCTTTGCGTCTGGGCGTCGCGTCCGTCCGGGCAATACCAGTAGCCGAAATCAACCAGCTCACGCCGCGCTTTCCCGGCAATACACCAGTGCGAAATCTCATGGATGGCGCTGGCATAAAAGCCGTGAGCAAAGACGATTCGGTTATACGGTACTTCAGCATCAGCAGGAAGATAGATCGGTTCGTCGTCGCCTTTAATCAGACGGGTATTAAATTCATCGGCAAAGCAGCTATTAAAAATTTCAATCAACTGCTCATAGTGGTGTGTACTGTTCATTAGTTCATCCCCAACCAGTGGAGGATCTCCTGTCCGTGGCTATCATAAAGTAATTTGGCACTCATCACCGCCGAGACAATAACAATCATCGGGCGAATCAGCTTTTGTCCTTTGCTCAACACCAGTCTTGACCCCATGCGCGCGCCGAGGAACTGCCCCACCAGCATCACAAATCCTGTCGCCCAAATCACTTTGCCGCCGAGAATAAACAGCAGCAAACCGCCGATATTAGACGTTGCGTTGAGTAATTTGGCGTGGGCCGTGGCTTTGGCGAGGTTAAAGCCGCACAGCGTAACGAAGGCTAACGCGTAAAACGATCCGGCAGCCGGGCCAAAGAATCCATCGTAAAAACCAACGCAGCCCCCTGCTACCAGCGCAAATGGCAGTCCATACATCCGACGCTGGCGATCTTCTTCTCCCAGTTTGGGCATCAGTAAGAAATAAAGACCAATACAAATCACCAGAATGGGCAAAATCTGCCGCAAGACATCAGCCTGAACGTACTGCACCAGCAAAGCGCCGCTCATTGAGCCGATAAAGGTCATGGCGATATTGAGTTTCTGATCGCTTAAGCTAACCACTTTGCGGCGAATAAAGTAGATAGTGGCAGAAATAGAGCCACCGCAGGCTTGCAGTTTATTGGTTGCCAGCGCGTTAGCCGGAGACATCCCCGCCGCCATTAATGCCGGAATGGTGAGTAGCCCACCACCACCGGCAATAGAGTCGATAAATCCCGCCAGTATGGCGACAAAAAAGAGGAGTCCCAGCAACAGCGGGGAAACCATAAACAGGCTATTAAACGTTTCCATTAGATCACGTGCTCATCCAGTAGCGCCTGGCAGGAAGGCGGCAACGGAGGCGGTGTCTTCTTCTCAGGCTTTGTTGTTCCCGGTTTTGGAGGTTCAAACCAGCTTTGCAGTTCTGCCCCGCAACCATCGCCCGGTGGCGGTAAAGGTTGATCTTCACACTCCAGACTATCGGCAGGACAACGTAATCGTACATGCATATGGGCGCGATGCTGGAACCAGGGTCGCACTTTGCGCAACCAGTCGCGATCGGTGCCCGCATCAAGGCAAAGTTGTTGTTTAATCGCCGGATTAACAAAAATGCGCGTGACGTCTTTGTCCTGCGCGGCGAGTTTAATCAAGCTGAAAATTTCGGGCTTCCACAGCGTGGGGACAACGTGTTTACCGTCGCGGGAAACCAAATCTAATGCTTGCGGGCGCAAGAGTTGCTCGGAGGTCCAGCGTTTTTTCGGCAGTTGCAGGAAGATGTCCACATCCAGTCCGGTCTGATGACTGGCGTGACCGCCATTGAAACGCCCACCAGCAGGCATTCCCATATCGCCAATCAGCACCGTGCCCATACCCAGATTGCTCACCTGGCTACTCAGACGCTGGATAAACATCACCAGATCCGGATGCCCGAAATAGCGACGCTGATCGGTACGCATGACCTGATAATGTTCGGACTGTATCGGCAGCGTGTCAGCGCCGACGATACAACCATTGGAAAAACTGCCTATCGATTGTGCGCTACCCGGCACAGGTTGGGTTATTTTTTGCCACGGCGTCGCTGCCAGGCTGGCGCTGCTGGCAAGCAGAGCCAGCAGCGCAATCGCAGTTTTGTTCATTTTTACCAGCGTGGAATATCAGTCTTCACATCAGCATTTTGCGCCCGTTGCCGTAACAGGTGATCCATTAAAACGATCGCCAGCATCGCTTCCGCGATCGGCACCGCGCGGATCCCAACACAAGGATCGTGACGGCCTTTGGTGATCATCTCAACTTCTTCGCCAAAGCGGTTAATCGTGCGCCCAGGCACAGTAATACTGGAGGTTGGTTTCAGCGCCATATGGGCGATAATTTGCTGCCCGCTGCTGATGCCACCAAGAATACCGCCCGCATGGTTGCTCTGGAAACCGTCTTTGGTGATTTCGTCGCGGTTCTGGCTGCCACGCAGCGCTACCACGTCAAAACCATCACCAATTTCTACGCCTTTCACCGCGTTGATGCTCATCAGCGCGTGGGCGATGTCGGCATCCAGGCGATCAAAGACCGGCTCGCCAAGTCCGGCGGGTACGCCACTGGCAACAACGGTGACTTTCGCGCCAATAGAGTCACCCTCTTTTTTCAGCGCGCGCATCAGTTCATCTAAGGCTTCGATTTTGTCCGGATCCGGGCAGAAGAATGGATTTTGCTCGACCTGAGACCAGTCTTTGATTTCCAGCGGAATGTCGCCCATTTGGGTCAGGCAGCCGCGAATTTCTATACCAAATTTCTCAGCGAGATATTTTTTGGCAATCGCCCCTGCTGCAACGCGCATGGCAGTTTCGCGAGCGGAGGAACGTCCGCCGCCGCGATAATCGCGCAGGCCGTATTTTTGTTCGTAGGTGTAATCGGCATGGCCTGGACGGAAAACGTCTTTAATTGCGCTGTAATCCTGAGAACGCTGGTCAGTGTTTTCGATCAACAAACCAATGCTGGTGCCGGTAGTAACGCCTTCAAAAACACCGGAGAGAATTTTGACCTGATCCGGCTCACGACGCTGGGTGGTATAGCGCGATGTCCCAGGGCGACGGCGGTCGAGATCGTGTTGCAGGTCCGCTTCCGTCAGCGAAATACCCGGCGGAACACCATCGACGATGCAGCCGAGCGCCAGCCCGTGCGATTCGCCGAAGGTGGTTACGCGAAAGAGTTGTCCAATTGTGTTTCCAGCCATCACGGCTCCGTTATTGTTGTGTTTGCGTGTTTACTTAATCTTTATAAATCGCGAAATGTTCTCGTGCAGCAATAAGCTGCTCTTTGGTGAGCATAAACACACCATCACCGCCGTTATCAAACTCCAGCCAGGTGAACGGAACATCCGGATATTGTTCCATAAGATGTACCATGCTGTTGCCGACTTCACAAATCAGCACGCCATCATCAGCAAGGTAATCTGCCGCATTACCGAGAATACGACGCGTCAGTTTCAGGCCGTCAGTACCAGATGCCAGACCCAGTTCCGGCTCGTGACGGTATTCATTTGGCAGGTCGGACATATCTTCCGCATCGACGTACGGCGGGTTAGTGACGATCAGGTCGTACTGCACTTTCGGCAAGTCCCGGAACAGATCGGAACGAATCGGAATGACGTTGTGGATCAGACCATGTTCTTCGATGTTCTGTTCAGCAACCGCCAGCGCGTCAGGAGAGATGTCTACCGCGTCGACTTCCGCTTCCGGGAAGGCATAAGCACAGGCAATCGCAATACAGCCGCTTCCGGTGCACATATCTAAAATGTGCTGCGGTTGCTTGCTGATGAGTCCGGCAAATTTATTGTTGATCAGTTCACCAATTGGCGAGCGCGGCACCAGCACACGTTCATCGACGTAAAATTCATGGCCGCAAAACCAGGCTTTGTTGGTCAGGTAGGCCACCGGAATGCGTTCGTTGACGCGGCGGATCACGCGTTCAACAATACGGTGTTTTTCGCTGGAAGTCAGACGCGCGGTGCGCATATCTTCCGGAATATCCAGCGGCAGATAGAGCGATGGCAGCACCAGTTGTACGGCTTCATCCCACGGGTTATCGGTGCCGTGGCCGTACCAGATATTTGCCGCGCTGAAGCGGCTCACCGACCAGCGCAACATGTCCTGAATGGTTTGCAGCTCATTTACTGCTTCATCAACGAAAATTTTATCCACGTATTCCTCCAGGGCATGGTCGCATTAATTTCGGCGGCTAGTTTGCCATGAAGATGACGATAAATCAGCATTCACGCGCGGTGAGTGAGGAAAAATACGTTTAAAACGATCGATTAGACGACGAGTCGGGTAAACTGTAGGAAAATTAGAAATGAGAGATGTAAATGAAAAAGAAATCATCACTTAGTGAGGAGGACCAGGCGCTTTTCCGCCAGTTGATGGCGGGGACCCGCCAGATAAAGCAGGACACCATTGTTCATCGGCCGCCGCGTAAAAAAATTAGCGAAGTACCAGTCAAGCGGTTAATTCAGGAACAGGCCGATGCCAGCCATTATTTCTCCGATGAGTTTCAACCGTTATTGAATACCGAAGGTCCGGTGAAATATGTCCGTCCGGATGTCAGCCACTTTGAAGCGAAGAAACTGCGCCGCGGCGATTATTCGCCGGAATTGTTTTTGGATTTACACGGTTTGACGCAATTGCAAGCTAAGCAGGAACTTGGGGCTCTGATTGCCGCCTGCCGTCGTGAACATGTGTTTTGCGCCTGCGTGATGCATGGTCATGGTAAGCATATTTTGAAGCAGCAAACGCCGCTGTGGCTGGCGCAACATCCCCATGTGATGGCATTTCATCAGGCACCGAAAGAGTACGGCGGTGATGCAGCTTTATTAGTGTTGATTGAAGTGGAAGAGTGGTTGCCGCCTGAGTTGCCCTGACATCATTATCAACATGTACTTTCACCGACCAGCTAACTGGTCGGTGAAATAATGTTACAACATATTCAACACATACTGGAATCGACAGGTAGAATCGATGGGTTGTTCAGATGTTGTGTCTACGCGTACCAGCATGTCATGAAGCTGTTTATCCGTAATCGGATGCCGGGTTGGCGCAACGGTCACTTTGGCATTATCACAGCCAGACGAGGTAAAGCTGATCATCTGTGACACAAAACGGCAATAGGCTCCCCGTTCATCCATCTTACTGCCATCACACAGTTTTCCGCTTTCCATCAAATAGGTGGAAAGCGTTGTCTCAATTACGCTTCCTGTGGATTTTAGCGAAAGCAATTTATTATGAACAACAGTGCTCTCGTTCCATGAAATATCATAAGGTTCCAGTGGAACAGGAGGGCAACTTGAAATCACGGTCTGCGGACCGTAATATTCCACCGATACCGCATTCGACCAATTGTGTGCTCTCACAGCAACAATCCAGGGGCACCCCCCGACGGAGCCATCAACAGTAATCTTCAACGGCTGCTCTGCACAACGCCACCCTTGCGGCAAACCAGGACAGAGTGAGTCATTAGCACTACTTGTATGATTCAAGTAGATATGTGGCGCAGTAGTAGAACTGTCGGTCCCCGACCAAGAACGATTAGGCACCTCCTCCGTTCGCGCAGAGCCACCATCCTGGTAATAAACACCATAATAAACGCCATTTGCTGTAGCAACATCCAGGTAAAGCTCCAGTTGCGAATTCCAGCCGTATTCTGCGTAATAAATTTTTACTGGATAGAACTCAGCAGCCTTTCCGTAAGACAGCGGGAACATTACCAGCAGATAATAAAAGAGTAAGCGCAATTTTTTCATCTTAAATATACTCAAAGGTTGCGGTTAAGGAGGCGGTAAATTCACCCATCGTCACTTCCCGACCGCTTTTCGCCTGTAACCAGGCCCTGAAATTAATGTCATTGCTGCCATCGCTAAGCGTGAATTTCACCCCGGTTGGGTTGTTAATCGCCACCCGTACCCCGTCAGTCGTTTCCATCCCAATCCCGACACCCTGCGCGGTTGATGTGGTATCCAGCGCCAGGAAGCCGGGCTGCTCACTGTCTTCCGTACCGGTAAGAGTCACCTGGACCTGATAACTCGCAGGCCCCTTACAATCTTTCAGCTTAAACACCACCGGAATGTGCGCAGACTCCCCCGCAACCATGAGATCCTTACGACTGATAGTTGGAAAATGGACTTCGGCCAGATTTCCGCTCTCAACCACCAGCGTACAAGAGCGGCTGAGTAAGTTGCCGTAAAAATGCAGGTTGTTGTCCACGGCCAGGATACGCGTGCTGCCGGTCAACAACAGTCCCGCTAACAGCCCATAGCCGAGCGAATAAATGCGTTCTGTTTTCATTGATAATCCACCCGCAATGTTGCATAGGCTGAAAACGTGGTATCGCTCAGCACCGCATCGACTGACTTCACTGGCACGGCCTCCAGTTTCGGCTTTTGGGTAAAATCAGTGGCGTTAATGGTAAGCGGAGTATTCAGTTTAAAAGGCTGACCATCGTGTTGAAGCTCAATACCAAAGCCGGGAATGTCTGTTTCGATAGCCGAGTCATTGTAGGCGGTCTGCGTCCCCGTCCAGGTGAGCGTCATAATCCAGTCGGGATCGCGTATTTCGGAGTCACAGCTCAGGTCATATTTCACTTCCTTGCGGCCATTGTCCCCGTTGATACTGTCGATGATGAGATCGCGAAATTCCACCTCGAGGGTCTTTCCCCCGCTGATAGTACAGACAGGCGGTGCCACCAGCGTACCGTGAAAAGTGATGTCATCGTCAGCCGCCAGCGCAACACCACCGCAGGTGCAGAGTAAAAAGAACAAGCGTTTTTTCATTGGTAATCCACCACCATCGTCATACTGGCGTTAAATTCCGCTGGCGTAAGCTGCGCTCCACTCTGTTTTACCGGCACCGCTTTGAGATTGGGCAACTGGTTAACATTAAAATCAGACCAGTTACCTTCACCCACTCTAAATAAAGAGTTATCGGCACCGTTTTCAATGCGAATGCCCAGGCCGGGTATTTCCGTCGCAATGACAGTTTCCCCGTTAATAACGGTAGTGGTGCCTTTAAGCTGCAACCGCAGATCATCAACACCCACCGCCCTGTTAGCACAGTTCAGGGTATAAAGCGGCTCCGTGGTGCGGTAATTCGTGCCATTGATTTTGCTAATGTAGACATCGCCAAATTGCACATTGCTCCCCTTCACGGAACAGGGCGGTGGCCCATCCACCAAAACGTGCAACGTCAATAGCACCGGTCTACTTTCCCCTGCCACGGCAAGGCTCCCCATCAGCCAGCCGCTCAGGAGAAAAATGCCCGTTCCCACCAGAAACGTGTATTTCATAAGACTCTCCCGGCATCAGCCTTTGCGGCTTTGCTCTGCATCCACCTGGCAATTATTGCCATTGCATTTAAAGTTCAGCGACAATCGCGCGCCGTAGTCGTTGACGTAAGTCAGCACCGGCACAGTGTCCATCTTCACATTCAACGGTGCGGACGATTTCGGCGGCATGACCAGCGGCGTAAACCCGGCTGCCGGATTACCATTTTTCTGTGTGCTGGCATTGCTGATAATCACGTAATAGGGCGTGGGGTTATTGACGGTGAACGCCTGTCCATTGCGGGTTAACGTCACCTTGTGCTGCCACGGCTCCCTCATGTCAATTTTTGCCAGTGCCTTGGGTCGCCAGAACAATTTGATACGCGTTTGCAGGGCAATTTGCAGCGTATTAGGTTTGTTCGATTTTGGCGGGATTTCACGCACGTTAAAGTAGAACATGCTCTCACGATCGGCCGGTAACTTGTTGATATCCGGCATTCCCTGGACTTTTACCTGACCATTCATCATCGCATCAATACGCTGTACCGGCGGCAGTACCGTAAGTGGCGAGCTGATTTTGTTGCCCTTTTCGTCCTCCATCCAGCTTTGCGCCAGGTAGGGCTGCTTCGGGTCATTATTGCGCAACGTGACGCTGATAGATTTGTCGCCTTCATTGAAGACCAGGCGTGTACGGTCGGGTGTCACCGATGCGTGGGTGGTAAAACTGGCGGCCGCCACCAGCAGCGCCAGCGCAGGGGCAACTCTTTTTGCAGAGCGAGTCAATGTATACATGGATCAATCCTTAATCACGTTATTGGTTTGCTGAAATAGCCATGGGTTCCGCGCCAGGTGTGACCTGCTGCGTTTGTTCCTGAATCATCGGTTTAATCTCTACCGGAGCCGCAGGCAGCACAGCGCCTTGTTGCTTGCACGGCAGTAACAGGCCATTGAACAGGTCGGCAGGTAGCGGGTCTGGCAGTGAGATCTCACAGTGGGGTTCGCCATTCCATGAGACACGCATGTGTTCGCCAGCTTTTACCCCGGCCAGATAGACGTTGCCGTCATCATCAACCAGGCCGACCTGCTGGTCATGTTCGTTTCTCACTTCCGCACCAAATGGCGGGTAACTGCCATCACTCATGCGCAGGACAGCCATCGCCTTTTGCCCACTGATGACCGCAAATTGACGGTAGCCAATGGCGCCTTCGGTAAGTGTCGCCTGCACGACAGACTGCGTGGCTTCAGCGTCATCTGGCAGTCTGGTCAGGTCAATAGTGGCCTGGTTACGGTAGTAGTTATTGACGTCGGCAACGACGGCTTTGCCAAACATATTGGTATAAACCGCTGCGCCATTCCCTTCGACCGGTACGTCGGCGACACCGTCAGCGTCAATCAGTAATCGCGTACCGCCCATATTTGAGTTCGGTGCAACGCACCACCGTGAGCTGTGAGCGTGGCGCCGCCCTGTAGCGACAACCCGGCAGAGGTGTACTGCCCTTCATGGTAGTTGGCACTGAGGTCCACATGGGCCATTGAACCGTCACGGCTGTAATAACCATCCACGCTGGAGTGATTTTCACTGTTGCCAACGTTTATCTGATAATGACTGGCGTCGTCTATACGGCTGAAATACCCCACCTGGCTGCTGTCAGGACCGCTACCGTAGTTACCGTTGTAACTCACCGTACTGCTATCACCCCACGGCATACTTAAGGAGATATAGACACCTTTATCGGCGCTGTTGTCATACTCATAGCGATAACCGGTCAGAGAGATACTCATGTTACGAATGCCGCCCATATTGAAATAGTGGGAGAGCATTACGTTGTAGTTGGTCTGTTCCTCACGATCCCAGTAGGTGTGACGCGTATAGTTCAGGTAAACAGAAACACCGGCATCTCTAAAGTTCTGGTTATAGGTGGCGGTGTACATCTCTTTATCATTGCCTGAGCGGACCATTACGCTGTCATTCGCGTCCAGATACTCACTCATGGTCATATAGTTCTCTTCCGAGAAGCGGTATCCGGCGAAGGTGACGCGGCTGTTGAGTTCATCAAAATCTTTGGAATAACTGACTCTGAAAGAGTTACCGTCGAGCGTGCTTTTTCCGTAAGCGGTCGAATCGTCAAGTCGGGTATGCGAGTGGGTGATATCAAAGGCCATCGCACCGAAAATGGAGAGATCGCGACCAATCCCAAGCGCAGCTGACTGGTAATTTTCATCGCCAAGCGCCCCGCCATACAGTGACCAGCCGTTTGCTATCCCCCAGGACGCTTCGCCACCGGAAAAGAACCCGCCTTGCACATGGTGCCCCCACTCCTGTGGTCGCCCCATCATAATTTTGTAGCGCACCTGGCCCGGGCGAGTCAGGAACGGCATGGAGGCAGTGCTGATGTCATACTCCTGCACCTGACCGTTCGCCTCTTCAATGCGCACATGCAGCGTACCAGAGCTAAAATCGGCAAGATCCTGGATACGGAATGGCCCGGCTGGCACCTGGGTTTCATAAATTATACGCCCGGCCTGGCTAACGGTGACTTTCGCCGCCGTATGGGCCACGCCGGAAATATCTGGAGCATAGCCGCGCAGATTCGGCGGCAGCATTTGATCGTCAGTACTGATACTACCGCCGATGTAGTTAAAGCCATCGAAAATATCGGAATCGAGGTAATCTTCACCAAGTGCCAGTTTGGCTTTCAGGCTCGGTAACGCGCGCCAGGCATAGTAACGGCTCCAGTCCCAGTTTCTTTCGGTGCTGTCTTCCGTCTCTTTATCATTACTGCGGGTATGCTGATAATCGCTCTGCCAGTCGGCTCGCAAGCGCCACGGCCCGAGGTTAACGCCAACCGTACCGTTGCCGCTGATATCGTTGCTGTCATCACCGCTATTTTCTTCATGTCGGGTTTGGGCATTGATGCTGTAATCGGCAATTAAACCTGAGATGCCATCATCCCAGCGCGAGGGAGGGTCCCAGTCGACATCGCTGTATTCAAGATAAGCCTGCGGTAAGGTGATAAGGAGTGCGGACTGGCTTAAATCAGCGCGCATTTCCAGACCGTCAAGTTGGCCTGGCTTGAGGCATTTACCGTCGAGAACCCATTGCAAATTGTTCGCAATGTCTTCTTTAAAACCAAGCTGTGCCGCCAGGTCTGGCGACAGACAGGCATAAGTCTTATTGGCGTCATTTTCTGTTGCATACCAGTAAATATCATATTCACCGGGTAACGGCTGTTTATTGACCTCAACCTGTAAACTGTATTTACCTGGCTCAACATAACCCTGGCTTGAAAAGCGTTTTAAATCGATTTTCGTGTCGCCTTTTAATTCCAGAAAACGGGAATCAAACTGAATATCTTCATCAGCCCAAGCATTGATATGGCATCCAGAGATGGCCACGGCAACGCACCAGGGAAGCGCCCGTAAGCGGAAAAGGGAATGGTCAGGCATACACGTATCCATCCGTGATTATTATAATAAGTCCAAAAACTCGTTCCAAAATCCCCCATAGCGCGATGCTATGGGGGTGAATTACCTTAGAGATAGGTAATCTGGAAGGTGGTATTCGCTTCAAAACCACCCAGGTCAGGCGTACCAGCCGCACCGACTAACCAGGCTTTGAAGTTCAGAGTCTGTTTAGGTTTGCCTTTATTGGTTACTGAGTCATTTACGATCGGCTGTTCAATGCCAACACCGCTTTTATAGGAAGTACCTTGCTTATCACCAATCGCCAGGCTTACATTGTTAAACGCAGCACCTGTATCGGTATTAAAAATGGTGTAGTAATTCTCGTTTCCCGTAGAAACGTTACCGGTGAACGTCGTTTCCATGGTTGTTTGGGTATCAAATACGCAGTCCTGCAAACGAATCTGAAAGTCTTTCGGCGTGGTAGTCCCGTTGTTTTTCAGTACTTCTGCACCAATGTTGCCTAAATCCACTTCCAGTTTGTGATCGTCTGGAACGATAGAGCACGGAGAGTCTTCAATGGTGCCATAGAAACGTGCAGTACCGTTGTTGCCTGCAGCAAAGGCTGACGCGGAGACAACTACGCCCATTACCATTGCGGCTGCAACGGCAGTTTTAGCGAACTTACTCATTATTTGTCCTTAAATTATATTAAATAAGTGATATAAACATCATGATTTATTAGGCCAATCAATATATAAATTCATCACGAGTTAATACCCAGCCATCGAATAGACTATCTGAACGAATATGAAATAGGTTGCAAGAAAGAATATTCTTTGGTGTGGCGACAATGCTGATGATTTCGCCATCAGTATTCAATTGAATTGTACTAAAGGTCAGATGTAGTCAACCTTAATACATTGAACAAAGGTATATATCCTGAAGATAAATCTTTCAAAAAAAAGATATTCTGAGTCAAAAAGCATTTTGCATTTTACCAATGAATAACTTGCACAAAAATTATTCAATTACAAAAATGACGATTGAAAATTAATTTTTCAAAAGACATCACCATCAAGGTAATGATAATATATTATCAAGACACAAAAATATCTTTATTTATACTCGTCATACTACAAGCTGCATATGCTGAGTCTGCGTTCCTGCAACTTGGATATTTAGGGTATAATTCAGCCATTAGAAGAAATACTCAATAAAAAGCCCGATCAATTAAAGTTATCGGGCTTTTTGAACTAATCAGATAGCTTTCGCCATTTTCAGATTACACGGGCTCATTTGCCAGTTGAACGTACCTTTTCCGCTTTCATCAAGCGTAACGCTGGCAATGGCTGAGGTGGTAAACATCGGCGGCGTTTCGCCAGGGCACAGCTCAGAAACCAGATACCCCACTAAAGGCAAGTGAGAAATAATCAACGCCGATGCGATACCTTCATTGGCCAGCGCCTGCAAATACGCGCTGACCAGCCCAACATCGCCGCAGGGCGTTAACTCCGGCAAAACATCAACACTGCCAGGCAGACTCATACACTCACCTACCACATCCAGTGTTTGTTCGGCTCGTAGGAACGGGCTCACCAGAACACGTTCAATTTCCACTTTTTGACCTTTCAGCCAGTTCGCCATCAGGCGGGAATCGTCACAACCATTACTGGTTAAAGGACGAACCGAATCACTGGCGGCATCGAGGGCTGCGTCGCCGTGACGCATGATAAAAACTTGCATATTGCACCGCTTTTGTTAACCAGAATCACCCACAGTACTGCTGCTCCCTGGGGGCTGCAGTAATGCGGTGGTCGGCATTGTGCCTTATCCATTCACCGAATGAAACGCTGTTTTTTACCTCAATGGCGTAAGTATAGTCAATAGTTGTTCACTTACTGACCACACCCCAGGCATTCAGTGTGGATAACCTTAAACTTTGACCCTGTTAATGACGATCCGTTGCACTTGTTTTCCAGAAACTTTCACCACGTTCCGCCATTTGGAGCAACTGCTCACATGGTGTGAAGCGAGAACCATACAATGACGTTAACCGTTGCAGCACAGCGACAACTTCTGAAGCCCCCAGCGAGTCCATATAACGGAATGGCCCCCCGAGAAATGGAGGAAAACCGATGCCAAATACCGCACCGATATCCCCATCACGAGCATGACGGATAACGCCTTCTCTGTAACAACGCGCAGCTTCGTTAAGCATGAGCATGACGCAGCGTTCAGTTATCTGTTGAGCAGATAACTTACTCTGCCCTTGTACGGCAATAATCTTATAAATTTCAGGGTCAACCTGTTTTTTGCTTTTACGCCCTTTCGCTCCATAAAGATAGAAGCCACGACCATTTTTTCTGCCTTTGCGATCATCATTCAAAATTGAAGAAACAACATTTGCAGGGGCGCTAAAACGTTCTCCATATGCCGCCTCAAGCACAGGTATTATTTTAGTACCTGTATCAATTCCGACCTCATCCAAAAGTTGGATTGGCCCGACAGGGAAACCGAATTCAACCAGCGCGGTATCTATAGTCTCAACCTTTTCACCTTCGGTTAATAGTCGGATAGCCTCATTGATATAAGGTGCAAGAATACGATTTACATAGAATCCGGATTTATCCTGAACAACAATCGGTGTTTTCCCCTGTTTCTTTGCCAGCTTCACAATAGTGGCAATCGTCTTCTCAGACGTTGCAGCATGAGGAATAACTTCCACCAGTGGCATTTTCTCAACCGGGCTAAAAAAGTGTAAACCGATAACTTGTTCAGGCCTTGTTGCATGAGCTGCGATATCGCTTATTGGTATAGATGAAGTATTTGAGGCAAAAATGGTGTGTAAACCACAATTTTTCTCAACCTCAGCCACCATCTGCTGTTTTAACGATAAATCTTCAAATACCGCTTCGATAACGACATCCCGATGTGCAAAGCCTTGATAATCGGTTGTACCGGAGATTTTCGCTAATTGCCTGGCCTGCTCACCAGCCTTTATATGCCGACGACGCACTCTGGCATCCAGCAGTTGCCAACTGTATTTCAGCGCATTATTAATACCCTGGGGATTAATGTCTTTAATCCGTACGGGTAAACCCGCTTTACAGGCCGTTACAAAGGCGATACCGCCCCCCATCAGGCCACCACCCAGAATACCAATACTGTCTAAAGTACCAGGTTGCGCCGTACTTCCTGGATCTTTTTTTACTTCGGTACTGGCAAAGAAAATATTCCGTAGCGACTGGGATTGCGATGTCATCGCCAGCTCACCAAATGCTCTGGCTTCTGCGTCATATCCGCTACTGCTACCTTGTGACAGACCTGTTTCGATGACGTCGAGAATGCGAGTGGTAGCAGGATAATTACCCTGTGTTTTCTGGTCTGTTTTTTTACTGACAAAGCGAAACAGAAGCGAACGCCCGAGCGGCCCGGCAAGAATACGCTCCCGTACAGGTAAAGAACGCGGTGTTTGCCTTTCCTGTTTCGCGCGTTCCACAGCCGCCTGCAATAAAATGGATTGGGGAACAATTTCATCCACCAGCCCTGATTTTAGTGCCTGTCCGGGACGCAACTGCTTGCCCGTCAGAATCATATCCAAAGCAGTACTTAACCCCACCAGGCGAGGCAGGCGTTGAGTTCCTCCTGAGCCGGGTAACAGGCCAAGTTGTACCTCCGGTAATCCCAGAATGGTTTTTGGATCATCAGTACAAATACGTCCATGGCAGGCCAGAGCCAGTTCCAGTCCACCACCTAAACAAGCCCCATGTATGGCGGCAATCACCGGTACAGGCAGAGCATGGATTTCTGCCATTAACTGTTGCCCCTGGCGTGCCAGGGTTTCGGCTTCCATGGCGGCGTTGCAGTGATCAATCATGTTGATATCTGCACCAGCGATAAAGTTATCTGCTTTAGCAGAGATAAAGACAACACCGCGAATCTCTTTGTTTTCGCGTATTTCTTTCAGGATGGCGCGGACCTGAGCGGCAAACTCAGCCTTGAGGGTGTTCATCTTTTCGCCGGGAACGTCAATAGTTACCACAGCAATGTGGTCCAGGCGTACATTAAGAGTAAATGCTGATGTCATGTCCATTATTCCGCCTCCAGAACCATTGCTGCGCCTAAACCACCAGCAGCACAGGCTGTCACCAACCCGAAACCGCCGCCCCGACGACGAAGTTCATGGAGCGTTTGTGTAATCATTCGTGCGCCGGTAGCGGCAAAAGGATGACCATAAGCGATGGAGCCCCCCAGCACATTAAATTTACTGTCATCGACCTCTCCTGTCGCATGAGCGCGCCCCAACACATCGCGGGCGAAACGTTCACTACCGAGCAACTGAACATTGGCCAACGTCTGCGCTGCAAAGGCTTCATGCATATCAATCAGTGTAAGATCTGCCAGTGTCAGTCCTGCACGATCCAGTGCCAGTGGTGTCGACCATGCCGGGCCGAGCAACATGTCCTGCCAGACATCAATGGCTGTAAAAGCATAGCTGCGTAAATATCCCAACGGTGTTAGTCCAAGTTCTTTTGCCCGGCTTTCTGTCATCATAATGACTGCAGCTGCGCCATCCGTCAGTGGCGTACTGTTCGCTGCGGTTACCGTGCCATGCTTACGGTCAAATGCCGGGCGCAAGCGGGCATAATCGGCAAGTGTGGAATTACCGCGAATATTGTTATCTTCACTCAATGGCGCTTTATAAGGCGGAACATAAGCTGTCATCACCTCATTCGTCAGTTTGCCTTCGCTCCACGCTTGAGCTGCTCGTTGATGCGAACGATGTGCCAATGCATCCTGCTGTTCACGGGTAATGCCATAAGTTTTTGCCATTTGCTCAGCGGTATCGCCCATGCGTAAGCCAGTGGAGTATTCGGCAACCGCAGGCGGTACAGGCAATAAGTCGTGAAGACGCAGACGAGAAAATAATTTCAGCCGCTGGCCCAGCGTTCTGGCTTTATTAACATCAACTAATACCCGCGCCAGCTTTTTGCTGACGCCAATAGGCAATACTGAAGAAGAGTCAGCTCCTCCGGCGATACCTGCACGTATGGTTCCTGCCATCAGGCTTTCAGCAACATTTGCCACCGCCTGGAAGCTGGTCGCGCAAGCGCGGCTGACGCTGTATGCATCGGTATGAACACTCATCCCTGTGCCCAACACAATTTCACGTGCGATGTTGGGGGCTTCCGGCATTTGTACCACCTGACCAAACACCAGTTGTTCAATCGCAGCAGGAGGAATTTCACTACGAGCAAGTAGTTCACTTACCACCATTTTTCCCAGATCAACAGCGGGAATGCCATGAAAAGCTGTCGCCTGACGCGCGAATGGCGTACGTAATCCACTAACAATGGCGATACGATCGCCCTGGCGGGTGACCAGCGGTAAAACCTGCCCCATAACAATCCCCTGTAAAAATTACAATTAAGTGGTCGGACCTGATCATAGTCTTAACTAATTTTTTACATTTAGCCAAGCGAAGATAAATGAAATTGAGAGCCAGGACACAGAGGAAGAAGACATGAGCTAAACAGGAAGTCGACATACGAGTGAATTCCCTGGAGCATACAGAAGTAAGTGACTGGGGTAAGCGACAAATCCGCATGGATTGCCCCGTAAGGAGTGAGGCCCATAAAGGGGCCGAATAACCCGCAGACGCAGCACATGCAAATTGAAGTATGGAGACAAAAGAAAACGCCTCTACCGCAGTAAACGGCAGGGGCGTTAACAGGAAGGGATTAACGTAACCCTAACTGGAAGATCAGCATTTCAGCTTCGCAGGCGAAGACAAAATCGACGTCCAGACGCACGCCATCAGACTCTTCAGTGAAGGTTGGAACAATTTTGCACGGATCAGATTCAACACTACGTGCTTTCTCGCTCAGCGACGCCAGCATTTCTTCTGCTTCTTCACGGGTAGCGAACACACGGCTGTATGACGCGGTGCAATCGGAGTTGTCCATGATGGTGCCAACATCCATACAGCAGCAAACCGGGGTTTCATCAGCACTGCATTTACTCATTGTAGATTTCCTCTGTATTTGCACCCAGGGTGCCAGATAAATGTTCGGAATATTTTACTCCGCTGAAAAACGGTGCTCCAGTCGAGAATTATGTAAAATCGGATAAGTGACCGAAATCACAATTAAAAATGATCTAAAACAAATTTCATTCAACAGGGTGAGTGCGCAACCCCACATTTTTGCCAGCTGGATCTCGTTTCTTAGATCACTTTTGAAAAATCTCATAAACATACTTGCAACATTCCAGCTGGTCCGACCTATACTCTCGCCACTGGTCTGATTTCTAAGTCGTACCTCAGACCCTACACTTCGCGCTCCTGTTACGGCACGTAACATAGTTTGTATAAAAATAAATTTTTTGAGGTTATGGTCATGAGCCAGAAAACCCTGTTTACAAAGTCTGCTCTCGCAGTCGCAGTGGCACTTATCTCCACCCAGGCCTGGTCAGCAGGCTTTCAGTTAAACGAATTTTCTTCCTCTGGCCTTGGTCGGGCCTATTCGGGTGAAGGCGCTATCGCCGATGACGCAGGAAACGTCAGTCGTAACCCGGCATTAATTACCATGTTTGATCGTCCGACATTTTCAGCCGGTGCGGTTTATATTGATCCCGATGTAGACATTACCGGACGTTCTGATTTAACCGGCCAGAGTGCAAACGCCAAAAATATCGCCCCAACTGCGTGGGTTCCTAACCTGCACTTTGTCGCGCCGATTAACGATCAGTTTGGTTGGGGGGCTTCAATAACGTCCAACTACGGTCTGGCTACGGAATTTACCGACAGCTATTCCGCAGGTATTTACGGTGGTAAAACTGATCTGCAAACCATTAACTTTAACCTCAGTGGTGCTTACCGTCTGAATAACAACTGGAGCTTTGGTCTTGGTTTTGATGCTGTTTATGCCAAAGCAAAAATTGAGCGCTACGCCGGTTCGCTGGGACCATTGTTGTCTCAACAGTTGATTGCCGCGGGGGTGCCCGCTTCGTTAACCAATGGTATTAATACCCCGGATTCTCAAATTGCTCATCTGAAAGGTGACGAATGGGGCTTTGGCTGGAACGCCGGTATTCTTTATGAACTGGATAAAGATAATCGTTGGGGCCTGACATACCGTTCAGAAGTTAAAATCGACTTCGAAGGGGATTACAAAAGTTCTATTAACCCAAATCTGAATAGCATTTTCGCTAATCTTGGCTTATCCATGCCCTATGGCACCATGGGAGCAACTCAGAACGGTTCTTTGACTCTGAATTTGCCTGAAATGTGGGAGATTTCTGGGTATAACCGCGTCGCACCGCAATGGGCAATTCACTACAGCATGGCCTATACCAGCTGGAGCCAGTTCCAGGAGCTGAAAGCGAAAGGCGATAATGGTCAGACTCTGTTCTATAAAGATGAAGGGTTCCGGGACGCATATCGTATCGCGTTGGGTACAACCTACTACTACGATAAAAACTGGACCTTCCGTACTGGTATCGCCTATGACGATAGCCCGGTTCCGGCAGATAAACGCTCTATCTCCATTCCTGACCAGGATCGTTTGTGGTTAAGTGCTGGGTTAACCTATGCATTTAATGAAGATGCTTCCATTGACGTTGGCGCATCTTATATGCACGGACAAAAAGTGAAATTCACCGAAGGTGAAGGCGCGGCAGCTTATTCCTTTGAGTCTGAAGGTAAAGCGTGGCTATTCGGCACCAACTTTAATTACGCGTTCTAATAACGCTATTCAGGAATGGGTCGATATCATGAAAAAAGGTGAGTTTTGCGACTCACCTTTTTTATTTCTGCTTTATACGTTATTCAGAATCAATTTCTTTTAAATCATCCTGAATTGCCTGGGCGTTTGGATTTTCCTCAGGTTTCAACTCTCCGCCATTCGCGATAAAGTCATGACGCTGGAAGTACGCCTCACGCACCATAATATAAGGATCAGAAGACTGACGAAGCAGACCGTCAGAATCGAGCAGTTGCGCACGAGTTTCGATCCCTTCAATTGTCCATTTACCCACCGATAACGGCCAGGTTAGCCATGAAAGCACCGGATAGAGGGTATCAACCATATCACCGCCATCTTCACGCAGAGTGAAGCTGCCGTAGAAAGGAAGTTGCATATAAGGCCCGTAGCCTACGCCATAGTGGCCCAGCGTACTGCCGAAACGATGCGGTTCAACACGCTGCAATTTCGGGTTCGCCATGCCTGCAACGTCAATAAATCCGCCCATCCCTAATAAGGTATTGAGGAAAAAGCGGGTGAAATGCACCATCCCCTGATAAGGATCTCCCTGCAGGAAATAGTTCACCATCACCGCAGGTTCTTCCAGGTTGCCAGTAAAGTTACTCAAACCATTTCGCGCTGGCTGTGGAACGTAGTCACGCCAGGCAACAGCTACCGGTCGAACGACATACGGATCCAACACATTGAAGTTGAAGTTGTACATGGTGCGGTTGAATCCTTCTAATGGATCCGAGCGCCCTTGTTGTTCAGTACCGGAACTCGCACACCCCACCAGAAGCGTGGTTCCCAATGCAAGCGCCGACAGGCGAAGCTTCATAGATGTCTCCCTGTTAATTATGGCTTTTGCTGTTTGCCATCCATGACGGAACGATACCGTATCCGCCTGTTAAGGTGTGAGGAATTTTAACAGCACGTCGAATGATGTCTATATTGCCAGGCTAACTGATGTGATCATAGCCTGGGAACAGTGTTCATGCGGTACAGCATTCTAACGGAACAGCAAAAAACAAACGTTACCCTTTTTGCGATTTAGGAAAATCTCCCACTCTCTGGCAAATAAAAACCGCTACGCTTTAGCTATACGTGCTAATTATGAGTAAAACGCATGGACAAACTTGATAGCGGTAAAATCGATCATCATAGCGATGAGCTTGAAGTTGAAAGTGAAGAAAAGGCCAGTGGAAAAAAAATAGAAGTCGATGAAGATCGCCTTCCGTCAAGGGCCATGGCGATCCATGAGCATATTCGTCAGGATGGTGAAAAAGAACTGGAACGCGATGCGATGGCATTACTCTGGTCCGCGATTGCGGCGGGGCTGTCGATGGGAGCGTCTTTACTGGCGAAAGGTATCTTCCACGTTCAACTGGATGGTATTCCTGGCAGTTTTTTACTGGAAAATCTTGGTTATACCTTTGGTTTTATTATTGTCATTATGGCGCGCCAGCAGTTATTTACTGAAAATACCGTTACCGCGGTATTACCCGTAATGCAAAAGCCTACGCCGGGCAATTTTGGTTTACTGATGCGCCTGTGGAGCGTGGTATTACTGGGAAATATTATTGGCACAGGCATTGCTGCATGGGCGTTTGAATATATGCCAATTTTTGATGAAGAAACGCGTGATGCCTTCGTCAAAATCGGTATGGATGTCATGAAAAATACGCCTACAGAAATGTTTGCCAATGCCATCATCTCCGGCTGGCTGATTGCCACCATGGTATGGATGTTTCCGGCAGCTGGCGCAGCCAAAATAGTGGTCATTATTTTAATGACGTGGCTTATCGCGTTAGGTGATACCACGCATATTGTTGTAGGTTCAGTAGAGATTCTTTATCTGGTGTTTAATGGCACTTTGCACTGGAGTGATTTTATCTGGCCATTCGCCCTGCCAACACTTGCTGGCAATATATGTGGGGGCACATTTATTTTTGCTCTGATGAGTCACGCGCAAATTCGTAACGACATGAGTAACACACGCAAAGAGGAACTTCGCTTACAGGCAGAACGCGAAGATAAAAAACAACAAAATTCGGAAAAAGAGGCCTGAGTGATGACTGTTTGAGCAGTCGGGCGGCCCTGCTCTTATCAGATAGTTTAAAAACCGTTATACTCGTGCCGCTTTGTCCCCTTAGTTAAATGGATATAACGAGCCCCTCCTAAGGGCTAATTGCAGGTTCGATTCCTGCAGGGGACGCCATGAACCTCTCCCTCGCCTGAATTTCAAGCCTTTCATAAAAATTCAGTAAGACAGATAAATAGCGGATAAAAAAGTTTACCCACTATTTTAACTGTTACTCCACTGTCTGTTTCACTCAATGGCTAAGCATGACGTCTATTACCTTACTGGCAATATTTAGATTTCATTGTAAGGCATGGGGTTTCCCGGTTTGCTCAGGACAGGCGTCTCCTGCGAAGGCAGGCTTAATAACGCAATCCACGCCAGTAGCGCATAGACAATCAGCAGCAGCGATACTGGCCAGGCGGAGTCAAATTCGATTAACAGTGCGACAGCGAGCATCGGCCCGAGACCGCCGGAGAAGATAGATCCCACTTCATGCCCAGCGCCAGGCCGGAGTAGCGCACGCGCACCGGGAACAAATCACTCATAATGCACGGCTGCGTGCCAATCATCGCCCCGTGACACACCGGAAGACCAAGGAACATCGCCAGCATAATCCAGCTGTATTCACCGGTCGAAACCAGCCAGAAGAACGGGAAAGCCATCACCAGCAGGCCAATCACGCCGATGTAATAGACGCGTTTCAGGCCGATGCGATCGGAGAGCGCACCCCAGAACAGGATCGAGAAAAACTCAATCAGCATCGCCAGCGTCACCGCGCTGATAATAATGCTCGTTGATATACCAATATGTTTGGCGTACACCACCGAGAAGGTGAAGAAAATATAGGATGCGCCGTTCTCCGGCAGACGCAGGGCAATCGCCTGCATCAGCGCTTTCGGATGTTCGCGCAGCAGCACCAGCAACGGTATTTTTTCATGTTTGTCTTCCGGCTTCGCCTGCTGGAAAGCCTCGCTTTCGCGGATGTTTTTGCGAATATACACACCAACCAGGAAAATCAGCAGGCTCAGCAGGAACGGCACGCGCCAGCCCCAGGTCATAAAGTCGGATTCCGGCAACTTCTGCACCAGGTAAAAAGCAAACGCCGAGAGCACAAAGCCGCCGGAAACGCCCATCTGGCTCCAGGCAGTAAAGAAGCCACGCCTGGATGCCGGGGCGTTTTCACTCAGCATCAACACGCCGCCGCCCCACTCGCCGCCCGAGGCCACGCCTTGTAAAAAACGCAGTGTGATCAGACAAATCGGCGCCCAGATGCCAATCTGGCTGTAAACCGGCAACAGGCCGATGACGAAGGTTGTCGCGCCCATCAGCGTTAACGTCATGATTAACGTCATCTTACGGCTGTAGCGATCGCCTAAGTGACCAAAGACAATGCCGCCCAGCGGGCGCGCCAGAAAACCGACCGCAAAGCCGGAAAATGCCAGTAATGTGCCCTGTAGCGGGTCGCCGCCGACCGGGAAAAAGAGCGGGCCGAAGACTAACGCCGCCGCCGTGCCATAGAGAAAGAAGTCATACCATTCCAGCGCATTGCCCAGAACGGAGGCGATCACCAGTTTACGCATTTGCTTTGGGTCGTGCGGTGCTGCTTCGGTATTGCTCATAAGCCAGGCTCCTCAATGGGTTAGGCTTTCACCTCAATATCGCCGCCTACCGTATGGTAACGACGGTTAAAATAGACCAGCCCGCGCGGCTGCTCGCTGATGCGAATCGCCTGCACCTGGCAATAAAATACCGTGTGGCTGCCCACTTCATGGCAGTCGTCAATCACGCAGTCGAAGCTGGCGACGGCGGAACTGAGTACCGGCGCGCCGCTCGCCATCACCTGCCAGCGGTCGTAAGCGAAACGCTCTTCGGAACGCAGGGTTGCATTGGCGAAAATGCCCGATAACTCCTGATGCGCGCCGGAAAGCACGTTCACGCATAGCGCGCCGTTTTGCTTGAAGTGCCCGTTGGCAAAAGAGTTGCGGTTCATACACACCAGCAGGGTCGGTGGTTGATCCGTGACGCTGCACACGGCAGAGGCGGTAAAGCCAAATTTCCCCGCCGGGCCATCGGTGGTGATCACCGACACCGCGCTGCCCAGTTGCGCCATTGCATTACGAAACTCGGTCTGCAAATTCATGCTGAAATCCTCAGAGATCGATAATCAGACGGGCACTTTTCGCCCGGGAACAACAGAGCAGGATCTGGTCGCCATTGGCTTTCTCCTCGTCTGTCAGATAGCTGTCGCGGTGATCCGGCTCGCCCTCAATCACATCCGTCAGGCAACTGCCGCAAATCCCCTGCTTACAGGAGACGCACACCTTCAACCCGGCCTGCGCCAGCGCCTCAACAATGGTCTGATTTTCCAGCACCCGCACGGTAATCCCACTGGTTGCTGCCACCACGTCAAACGCCTTTCCGCTCACTTCAACTTCCGCGCTAAAGCACTCCTGATGGACGTTTTCAGCCGCATAACCGGCGGCGTTTGCCTGCTCGCTCACCGCCTCCATCAGCCGCGTGGGGCCACAAACATAGATATGGGTGTTAGCCGGTACATCACTCAGTACCGCGGGCAAATCAATGCGTTGTTCCTCACTGAAATGCAGCCATACGCGATCCGCCCACGGCGCTTTTTCCAGTTCGGCAACAAACGCCGCCTGCGGACGCGAACGGGCGCAGTAATGCAGCGAAAACGCGCGCCCGGCGGCGTGCAGCTCCGCCGCCATCGCCAGCATCGGCGTGATACCAATCCCGCCGCCGATCAGCAGGCTGTGCGCCGCGCGCGCATCAAGGGCAAACAGATTGCGCGGCAGGCTCACCGTTACCGATTCGCCTTCCTGAAGCGCGTGTGCCGCCAGCGATCCGCCTTTCGACTGGCTATCTTTGAGGATGCCCAGTTGATAGCAGTGGCGATCTGCCGGATCGCCGCAGAGCGAATACGGGCGCACCAGATCGTCAGTCAGATGCAGGTCGACGTGCGCCCCGGCGGTGAACGCAGGCAGTTCAGCGCCGGTTGCGTCGGCAAGCGTCAGCAGGACGACATCCCCCTGAAGCTCGCGCTTAATAATATGCAGTGTCAGCATGGCGACTCCTTAACGCATGAACAGACCGCCGTTGATGTCCCAGGTCGCCCCGGTGACAAACGCCGCCTGCGGTGAAGCCAGCAGTGCCACGGCCTGAGCGACAAATTCGGCATCGCCCAACTTACCCACCGGGATCATCTGTAACAGCCCGGCCATTTTCTCTTCCGGCACCAGCGCGTGAACGGACGGGAGATCCATCGGCCCCGGCGCGATGGCATTCACCGTTACGCCGGATTTCCCCAGCTCGCGGGCGAAGATTTTGGTCAGCGTCAGGATGCCGCCTTTCGACGCGGCATAGTGCGCCCCGGAGGCCGTGCCACCGTTCTGTCCGGCCAGCGACGCCAGATTGATAATTCGCCCGTAGCCTTTTTTGGCGAAATAGCGCCCAATCGTCTGGCAGCCAACGAACGTGCCGCGTAGATTGGTGGAGATCACCCGGTCAAACTCTTCAACGTCAATCTCCATCACCGGTGTCGCCAGGGTCAGCGCGGCATTGTTCACCAGCACCTCCAGGCTGCCGAAGCGGGTTTCAATCGCCTTTAGCGCCTGCTCAAACGCCTGCGGCTGGCGGATATCCAGTTCCAGCGCCAGCACGTGACCTGCGCCGTTATCAAGTTTGTCCGCCGCCTGTTGCGCGCGCGACAGGCTCACGTCCGAGAGCACCACCTGATACCCCTGCGACAACAGATGCGTGGCGATGACGTTGCCCAGCCCGGCGGCCGCGCCGGTGACTAATACGGTTTTCGTCATAACGCACTCCTTACAGGATGTAGCCGATGCTGTGCAGCACATCGTCGCTGTTGATAAGACGAATCACCTTTTGCTTAATCAGCAACTTGTCGCCCTGCGGTTGCAGGTGCCAGGTGATATCCGCCGCGTAGTGACGGCTGTAGCCTTTGCGGTGTTCCCATAGCGACTGCGCGCCGCGCACCACGATTTCCTCACCCTCGCTATCCAACAAACGGAAGCGTGAGAGCGTGCGCAGCGTGCGGGCACGCGGCGTGGTGGAGATTGACTCACCGCTGTAAAGGCGTTTCACCCGACGCTCGCGCATTTCGTGATCGTCGCAGGCGTAGTTGAGGGTATTTTTGAAATCCGTCTCCTGTGGGTCGATCGGCACGATGTACAGGCCATCGCGCTGCCACAGCTCCAGCCAGGCATTGAACTCGCCCTGATCGAGCAAGTCGCCTTCGAGATTGATTATTTCCATTGCGGAAATCAGAACCGTATCTGGCGTCATTATTCCGCCTCCGTCATCAGTTTTTTCCACTGTTGATACGCCGCGCGCATCCCCGTTTCAGCGCTCACGTCGCTACGCAGGCCGTCATCACTGCGGTATTCACCCGCCAGCCCGCGGTTAAGCATGATCCACAGGTCGTTGCCCGCCGTTGCCCCGCGCTGCACGCGCTCCCACGCCTCGGAGTCATCCGGCGTGCCAAAACCCATCGGCCCCTGGAAGTGCTCGTGCAGACGAAGACGTGCCTGGTTGGCAATTTCCGGGCCGCCGTCCATGGTGATCACCGCATGGTGAATTTCAGTTTCATGCACCGAGACAGGTTGCAGCACGCGGAAGAAGGCCATTGAACAGGCAATATTCGGGAAAATGTTGAGGTTAAAGCCGGAACCGCCGACTGCACGCACAATGCGACGTACCTGATCTTCATCGTGGTCTTTACGCAATTCGTCGGCCAACGCAACAAATCGCTCCGGGATTGGCGCATCAAGATTAGCTTCCAGATCCACCAGTTCCGGGATCATTACCATCACGCTGTGACCGTTGCCGAGATCTTCCACATAGCCGCTGCCGTCAACAAAGTTGAGCATCTCTTCGGTCTGCTTATCGACCGAACTTAAAAACGAGCGGTGAACAACCGGGAAGTGATAGCCGTCGGTGGTATTTTCCAGTTGGATCTTCCAGTTGCCGGGGAAGCGGAAACGGTGCGCCGGGCCGGTTTTAATCGGATAACCCGCGCCCTGCTTCATAAACAGATCCATCCACTTTTTCGCCGCACCGAGGAAATCTTCCAGCGGTTCGATGTGCTCATTAAAGGTGGCGAAGATCATGCCGGCGTACTGTTCGGTGCGCAGCGACACCAGCCCCAGCTCGCCTTTTTCCAGTTGATCGGCATAGCTTTCCGGGTGCGGCACGCCGCGCAGGCTGCCGTCCAGCGCGTAGCCCCAGCCGTGATACGGGCAGACAAAACTGTTGGTTTTGCCGGTGCGGTGTTCGCACACGGTGGCGGCGCGGTGACGGCAACGATTGAGCAGCGTATGCACGTTGCCTTTGCGGTCGCGCACGACAATAACCGGCTGTGTGCCGATCTCGGTGGTTTTGAAACTGCCGGTATCCGGGATTTCGCTGGTATGCGCCACCCATACCCAGGTTTTGCTGAAGATCCTGTCCAGCTCAAGGTTGAACAGGGTCTCGGAATTATAAAGTGAGGTATGCACCCGGTCAGACTGCACCAGCGCGGCGATTTCCGCGCAATCGGGAACATTCGCTTCGATATTTTTAACGGGGATCTGGTTATCACACTGCATCGCTCGACTCTCTATTTATTGTCAGGTACAGGCAGCACATCTGCGGCGTGCCAGTGGTCAACTGGCCTGCTGAACAGATTGCGCGTCGTGAAATGGTGCATTCGCATCACACCGGCTTCGCGGCGAAACTCCACGTTCAGTTCCGCCGCATTGAGATGCGATCCTCCGGCGGTAAAACTGGAGGTTTGCAGCATCAGCCAGCGCCCGAAAAGCAGGCCATCCGGCTGCTGGATAAGGGCTTCCGAGCACAAAAAATGGGCGTTCATCGCAAAATGCGCGGGCGTTTTGACGTATCCGGCCATCATGCTTTCAATGGCGTTGCGTCCGACATGCCTGCCAAGGCGTGTGGCATACGGTTCGCCCACGCCTTCCCAGCAGGCATTGGTGGTAAACAGCGCGCCAATCGCCCGCACGGTCGCCGGGGTTTCAAGCTGGTCGCACAGGCGCATATAGTTGCTGATGCATACCCGCGCGTCCTGCTGGTCTTCAAGCTGTTGCAAACGCTGCGCATCCTGTGAGTTCATCGCCCGCTCCTTAACCCTGAATAATCAGTTCGCGGCCCACGCGCGCTTCAATCTTGCAGTACTTCCACAGCTTGCTTTCACCGACCGGCGTGGTGCGGAACAGGTTGCAGACCGCCGCCACGCTTTCCAGGGTGTCGGCATCCGCCAGCACGTAGGTGGTCCACGGGGCGGTGGTCGATGGGCCGACCATCAACTGGTCATCATCCATGTTGCCGATGACGCGGATGCCCGGCGTCTCTTCCATGCCTTTCATCATCACGCCGAACGCGCCCCACACCTGTTTGGCTTCCGCCGGCGTGGCATCGAAAAAGTTCTGGTTCACACCGATACAAAACAGCACGCGTAATGTGTTCTGGCTCATTTGTTGCTCCTTTCAGAAATTCAGAGATAACCCGGCAGCGGTTTGCCGCCGAAAAAGACCGTACCGGCGTTCAGGTACGAGAGGTCGCCCATAAAGGCATGTTGGGTAATCACCATCGTGTCGCGCACATAACGCTGTAGCGGGCTGGTCATGGTGACGCCGCCCATCCCGTTGAGTGCCAGCGCCTGACGGGTAACGTCTGCCGCCACACGGGTGACGTGCGTAGAAGAAAGCCGCAGGGCGTTGACCTGCTGCTGGCCCGGCTCATTACCGATAAGCAGACGCTGCCAGACGTCATCAATGGCCTCGTAAAACCAGGCGCGCGCCGAGCGCAGTTCTGCTTCACAACGGGCGATTTGCATTTGCGCCTGCGGTCGGTCGGCCAGGCGCGGCGCGCCGGTAACCGACTGCTGACGATGGGCAATCTGATAGATTTCATTGAGTGCCGCACGGGCCACGCCCAGCGCCACAACGGACAGCACCTGCGTGGCAAGCGACAGCACCGGATAGCGATACAGCGGGCCTTCCAGGTTCAGCGCACCGCCGCGAATAAAGGTCCACTCCTGCGGCACATACGCGTCATCCACCAGCAAATCATGGCTGCCGGTGCCCGCCAGCCCGACCGTATCCCACACCGGGTCGATATGAATGCTTTCGCGCGGCAGCACCGCCATGCGCGGCAGCGCGTTCTCCCCTTCCGGCTGAATACCGACGCCAAATACCGATGCGCCCATGCTACCGCTGGCAAAGCACCAGCGACCGCTCACGCGATAGCCGCCATCGGCCAGTTGTGCTTTGTGCGTCGGGTAGATCCCCCCCGCAAACACCACATCTGGGCCATTGCGGTAGAGTTCTTTCAGGGTATCCGGCGGCAGCGCGCCGAGATAAAACGGGCTCATACCAAAACTGGCGACCCAGCCTGCCGAGCCATCTGCGGTGGCGATTTGCTCAATCAGTTCGCAAAACTGCGCCGGAGAACACTCGTCGCCGCCGTAGATTTTCGGCACCAGCGCACGGTAGACGCCTACCTGTTTAAAGCGGCTGATGATGTCGTCTGAAACATGGCGCTGGCGCTCGAAATCGGCGCTGCGCGCGGTCACTTCGGTCAATAACGGAACAAGCTCTTCACGGACATGTACGACGGACATAGCTGACTCCCGAATAATGTGGGCGGGCGGCAAAAAGGTGCACGATGCCGCAACGCCTGAATGGCATTGAGTGGTCGGTTTGACGGTTTTACGGCGCGATAAACGTCAGAGGCGGTGGAGCATCAGCCACTCGGCGGCCTGGACGAGAAGCCCCTCTTCGCCAAAGCCTGCCACCAACTGTAGCGCGACAGGTCGGCCCTGAAGTTCGCCCATCGGCAGCGATAGCGCCGGATGACCGCTGAGATTGAAGGGGCGCACCAGCCGCGTAAGATTCACCACGCTGAGCGGATCTTCCGCCTCTTCCAGCGTCGGCGGCAGTTCCGGCAGCGTCGCCAGCGCCAGTAGCGGTGTGTCTTCCAACAGGGCATTCACCTGAGCGGTGAACTGTGCGCGCACGTTTTCCGCACTGGCGAGCTGGTCGCTGGTGATGGATTCTCCGGCCTGAATACGGCTGGCAACGTCCGGGGAGACCGCGTGGCTCGCCAGCAGCGCATTAAACGCCAGCCAGTTTTCCCGGTTGATGATGGTCAGCCCGGCACGATGCGCTTCGCCCAGCAGAGGAAGCGTCACGCTATTTGCGGCAATCCCCAACGCTTCCAGCGTATCCACCAGCAGGGCGTCAATGTCCGGCTGAGCGGCAAAGATAAAACCGATAGCGGGCAGAGAATCCAGCGGCGCATCAACCGGTAACGCCAGCCGGGTCAGCACGTCACGTAAAATGCGCGGCTCGCGGGCAAAAATCCCAACGCAGTCCAGTGAGCTGTAGGCAGGTAAAACGCCCTGTCGGCTGAGCACGCCGTAGCCCGGTTTCAGCCCCAGCACGCCGCAGCAGGCGGCGGGCATTCGGACGGAACCTCCGGTGTCAGTGCCGAGGGCGAAATCGACATCGCCCCTGGCGACGACGGTTGCAGAGCCGCTCGACGAACCGCCGGGAATCAGCGCGGGGTATTGAGGATTAACGGGCGTGCCGCTCCACGGGTTGATCCCGGTGACGCCAAACGCCAGTTCGTGCAGGGTAGTTTTGCCCGTCAGCTGGCAGCCGCTGTTGAGCAGCACCTTGACGATGCGGGCATGCTGTTTCGCTTTCGGCGCGTCAGCAAGTGCCGGGCATCCGGCGCGTGTCGGGCGACCGGCGATATCCAGCGTATCTTTGACGGCGAACCGCAGTTCGCCCGCGCCGAGCGTGAACTCCTCGACAAAACCATTGCTCTCAAAAACTGGCTTCATGATTGACACCTTGACCAGAAAAAGTGAATCACATTCAGGCGAACAGTTATTGCTGCTTTTTTACCCTGAATGGCGATAAATCAATCATGAGAGATTTACGTGAATATTCAAGTAATATTTCACGTTAATTTTACATTGCAACAACAAAATGATAACCATTTTATGTTTATGGCTATTGGTTATGTTGATGAATTAGCGTAGAAAAAAGAGCAGGAGTTATAAATATCGCCATGAAAACCCAGGGCGACACATAAGAATTAACTATAGTATTAACAGCAAGTTATAAGAAAAGTTTAGCACGATCACAAATCTTAATGATCGCTCTGTGAGGTTAGAGTTCGTTGAGGTTACCGAGCACTTTCGACAGCGACAGATTCATTTTTTCCACCTGTGCAGACGTCATCCCCTTGAACCCTTTTTCGAAAACTTTCTGTGCCAGGCGGTGCGCTTCTTCGATTTTTTCTTTTCCGGCTGGGGTAAGCATCACTTCGGTAACACGGGCATCCTGTTCGCTGCTGGCGGTTGTCACCATGCCGTCATCGCGCAGACGACCAACGATTTTGGTGACGGTCGGCATTTTCGCCATCGCATATTCCGAAATTTGCGAAATGCTGGCCTTACCGTACTGATGGGTAATCATCATCACCCGAAAGCGAGAAACGTCGAGCTGCACCTTTTTCAACGTCACTTCCATCACCTGGGTGTAACGCGCGTAGACGTTAACAATCCAGTAAAACGGGAACTCTTCACGATGAAAAGCCGCATCTGCACTCTGTACATCCGCTGTTTTTTTGACTGAACTCATGGGCTTCCTGGAGAAATAGACGTCAATACGCTGAGTATACCGGGTTATAAGTGTGCGCTATAGCATCATTACAACGACCTTGTGCCATCAATGAATCTCAATTCACCATATGATTCACAAAATACAACATACATAACAAATTCGACTCATTTTTCACAGATTCTATTGACACCTTATTGAGCTGTTACCTATAGGTTAGCGCACGTGTTCGGATAGCCAGTTTTAAGCAAATAATCCTGAGCATGATAAAGATTCGCCTGCTAACAAAATAATATTACATTGCATTGTGGAGCCCGACATGAATGACTCTTCGAGCGTATTATCGCCGCCTTCCAGTACTCAGGACGCACTGGATCCACGTCAACAAGCGGTAATAAAAAAGTTATTCCGCCGATTAATTGTTTTCTTATTTATTTTATTTGTTTTCTCTTACCTCGACCGAATTAATATTGGTTTTGCCGGTTTAACAATGGGCAAAGATTTAGGATTAACCAGTACAATGTTCGGCCTGGCGACGACACTTTTTTATGTGATGTATGTGATTTGTGGGATACCCAGCAATATTATGTTGGGTATTGTCGGTGCCCGACGCTGGATAGCCGTATTAATGGTTGTCTGGGGGATTGCCTCCACGGCGACAATGTTTGCCACAGGACCAAATAGCCTTTATGTACTGCGAATGTTGGTCGGGATTGCCGAAGCAGGCTTCCTGCCAGGGCTGCTGCTCTATTTAACCTACTGGTTCCCGTCGCAGTACCGCGCCCGTGCTAACGCCTTGTTTATGATAGCGATGCCGGTAACGATGGCATTAGGTTCACTGGCATCAGGCTATATTTTGAATATGGACGGTTTATTAAACCTGAAAGGCTGGCAGTGGTTATTTCTGCTGGAGGGTTTTCCATCTGTATTATTAGGTCTGGTAGTATGGTTCTGGCTGGATGATTCTCCGGCGAAAGCCAAATGGCTGACCGACGACGATAAAGCCTGCCTTAATGAAATGATGGAAGCGGATAAACGGGCAATTCAACAATCGCGGCAAAATGCCAGCGTCGGTATGATGTCGCAGCGCAGTATGTTGCGGGAATTATTTACTCCGGTCATTATGCTCTACACGTTGGCTTATTTCTGCCTGACGAATACTCTCAGCGCATTAAGTGTCTGGACACCGCTTATTTTGCAGAGTTTTAATCAGCAAAGTAATAACATCACCATTGGTTTGCTTAGTGCCATTCCGCAAGTGTGCACTATTGTCGGCATGGTGTGGTGGAGCAAGCGTTCCGACCGCTTAAATGAACGTAAATTCCACACCCTGTTACCTTATCTTTTTGCAGCTGCTGGCTGGATACTTACTGCCACCAGCAGCAACCCGATGCTGCAATTCAGCGGTATCGTGATGGCATCTGCCGGGGCATTTGCCGCGATGGTAATTTTCTGGACCACGCCGGACCAGTCTATCTCGGTTCAGGCGCGTGCGCTGGGGATTGCGGTGATTAACGCCACCGGGATGACCGGCGCGGCGTTGGGGCCGCTGCTGATGGGATGGATGAAAGATATCACCGGTAGCTTTAACGCGGGTATCTATATGGTCGCCGCATTCCTCGTGCTCGGCGCAGTGGTGGTTGCCTTTATTCCGATGAAAAGAATGGCGGTCAAAAAAAGCTTAGCGCTATAAAACACCGGGAATTCAAAGAACAGATATGTTTCTTCTTGCCGGATACGGCGTTAACGTCTTATCCGGCATTTCAATAAATTACGATTAACATAACAGGCACAAGTAACAATGCCGTCGCTCTGGCATTAACGTCTACCGTAGCCGACCATAAACCGAATCATCAACCCACATGCTGGGGCCAGAAACAAGAAAATGCCAGTGACAATTTCATTTCCGCCGGTAACCCAGGAAGTGAAATAATAAATCATCGCAGTGAGAATAATCATCCCGATGAGTGAACTGATTGCTGAAGCCCATCCCAGTACCTGGCCTATATAGCCGCTGACACATAAGATACTGACCACCAGAAAAGCCCAGATATAGATCATAGCCATCCCTCCTGTCCGAACTAAGATTCACGTAAGCTGTTACCTTTCCTACTCATTTCAGTCTAAGACATATCTCAAATCGCAGCAATTTAGATATCGCTGTCATCGATAAGTACGTTAGTTTCACTGGTAACGCCTGTTTTTTATGCCTTTTGTAGCAACTGCATTTACACCCGTTGACTGATTTTCTGTGGCTTACAATGCGTCATTGATGATATATTGCGCACTCGCATTCATGCCCCTCGTGGTTTTATCCTGACGTAGCTTTACACTCTTTGCAGGAACCATTGTCGTACATGATGGCCCAATAAACTGAGTGTACCGCTGCGGACATTACATCTTCTGCGATACAACAATCCGTGTTCTCAGAAGGTGTTTATGTTTCCTAAAAGTCAGTTTTCCCGCAAATTTTTGCACCCACGTTACTGGCTGACGTGGTTTGGTCTTGGCGTCCTGTGGCTTCTCGTTCAGTTGCCTTATCCCGTTCTTTGTGCACTCGGTACGCGTACCGGTACTCTCGCATGCCCTTTTCTCAAACGTCGTGAATCTATCGCCCGTAAAAACTTGCAACTGTGCTTCCCAAATCTTTCATCAGACGACAGAGAAAAGATGATTGATGAAAATTTCCGTTCACTTGGAATGGCGCTTCTGGAAACGGGGATGGCCTGGTTCTGGCCAGATCACCGGGTGCGTAAATGGTTTGATGTTGACGGTCTGGAAAATTTACAACGTGCTCAGGCGCATAATCGCGGAGTAATGGTAGTCGGTGTGCATTTTATGTCACTGGAACTGGGCGGTCGCGTAATGGGACTGTGCCAGCCGATGATGGCAACGTATCGTCCACACAACAATCCGTTAATGGAGTGGGTACAAACTCGTGGCCGGATGCGTTCAAATAAAGCGATGATTAGCAGAAACAATTTGCGTAGCATCGTTGGCGCATTGAAAAAAGGCGAAGCCGTCTGGTTTGCCCCTGATCAAGACTATGGTCCAAAAGGCAGCTCCTTCGCGCCGTTCTTTGCCGTCAAAAATGTTGCCACCACTAATGGTACGTTTGTTCTCTCACGTTTATCTGGTGCTGCGATGCTGACGGTGACGATGGTGAGAAAGACCGATAACTTGGGTTATCGCCTGTTTATTACCCCGGAAATGGAAGGTTATCCGGCTGATGAGTGTGAAGCGGCAGCCTTCATGAACAAAATTATTGAGCGTGAAATCATGCGTGCTCCAGAGCAATATCTCTGGATCCATCGCCGTTTCAAAACTCGCCCTCTTGGAGAAACGTCACTCTACGTCTGAGTACGTTTTATTCAAAGAACAGTGTAAATGCGCCTATAACCATGATTTAAATATGGTTTTACAGGCGCATTTTTTTCATCCCCCTAAGGCAAATTATTCCCCCGTGAAATTAATCTGTCGCCGAATCACGACACCTGTAAGTTACTAAAAGTAAATGAGAAAATGCCACTTGTCTCGTTTCAGTTTTAGGCGTAAATTAGCGCCGTCTGGAGCAGATAAGCTCAGAATTCTGAGGTGATGCCCACTGTGAATCGCAGATTTTTCCTGAGTTCATAATGTTCGGCGTCAGCTCTCTATAATCAGGTCAATAAATTCATTTAGGCGTATGAATCACTACGCGGAGAGATGAAAGTGAAATATTTCTTTATGGGCATTTCTTTTATGGTCATCGTTTGGGCCGGTACTTTTGCCCTGATGATCTAAAAGCAAACTGCGAAACGAAAAACAGGAGCCATCTGGCTCCTGTTTGCATTTCTGGCGAAGGCGTTATTCTGCGTTTTCGTGAATATGTTTGTTGCTGGCGGGCAGTAAACCGTCAGCGCGGAACATCGCTTTAATCCCTCTGATGGCCTGACGAATACGGTCGCGGTTTTCAATCAGCGCAAAGCGGACATGGGTGTCGCCGTAGTCACCAAAGCCAATTCCCGGTGAGACACAGACCTTCGCCTCATTAAGCAGCTTCTTGGCAAATTCCAGCGAGCCCATGGCAGCATACGGTTCAGGGATTTTCGCCCAGACATACATCGAAGCCTTCGGCATTTCGACCATCCAGCCCGCTTCATGCAGCCCTTTAACCAGTACATCGCGGCGGCGTTTGTACTGTTCGGTAATGTCGCGAACGCACTGTTGATCACCCTCCAGCGCCGCAATAGCCGCCACCTGCAACGGCGTAAAAGTACCGTAATCGTGATAGCTTTTAATACGTGCTAACGCACTAACCAGCGTTTTGTTGCCGACCATAAAGCCGATACGCCAGCCCGCCATGTTGTAGCTTTTCGACAGCGTAAAAAACTCGACCGCCACGTCTCGTGCACCCGGCACCTGCATAATTGACGGCGCTTTCCAGCCATCGTAGACGATATCGGCATAGGCCAGGTCATGGACCACCAATACATCGTAGCGTTTCGCCAGCGCTACAACCTTCTCAAAGAATTCCAGTTCCACGCATTGCGCGGTTGGGTTCGACGGGAAGCCGAGGATCATCATCTTCGGTTTCGGATAACTTTCACGGATAGCGCGTTCCAGTTCGTTGAAGAAATCGACACCGTCCACCAGCGGCACTGAGCGTACCTGCGCTCCGGCAATCACCGCGCCGTAAATATGAATCGGGTAGCTTGGATTAGGCACCAGTACAGTGTCACCGTGATCCAGCGTCGCCAGCATCAGATGCGCCAGCCCCTCTTTCGAGCCAATGGTGACGATAGCCTCTGATTCCGGGTCGATCTCGACGTCGTAACGATCCTGATACCAGCGGGAAATGGCGCGACGTAACCGCGGAATACCACGCGAGGTGGAATAACCATGCGTGTCCGGTCGCTGGGCCACCGTACATAATTTTTCGACGATATGCGGCGGGGTCGCACCGTCCGGGTTACCCATACTGAAATCGATAATATCTTCGCCGCGCCGACGCGCAGCCATTTTCAGTTCAGCGGTAATGTTAAAAACGTAGGGTGGGAGACGATCAATACGCGTAAAGCGACGTTCAGGGCGAGTGTCAGCCATAATTTCCTCAGATTAACGTGAGCGCCCGGACCGTCCGAGCGACGCTGCCACGATGGTGGCTGTTTTGAAAATAGCCTGATTAATTTCTGTCTGTCCAGCGTTTTAGAACATTTTTATCAATGGCTTTAAATGAGGAACTCCGCTTTAAAAACAGGAAATTTATCTACGCTAACAAGAAAATTACCACCCATTTCATTAACATTATAATTTCAATAAATTTACTAATTAGATGTGCATTATCAAGAGATGCATTGCTAATACACCATTTATCTTTCAATCCCCTTTTAAAATTGTGGTTTTTCCTCAAAAACGGCCTGCTGGTCATCAGCCTTCAGGTTACCTATCATAGAGGTTTAATCCTTATTCAGAGTCACCCGTGCACGAAATATTCAACATGCTGCTGGCGGTCTTCGATCGGGCAGCGTTAATGCTTATCTGCCTGTTCTTTCTCATCCGTATCCGCCTGTTTCGCGAACTGTTGCACAAGTCGGCGCACTCCCCAAAAGAGCTGCTCGCCGTTACCGCCATTTTCTCGCTGTTCGCCCTGTTCAGCACCTGGTCCGGCGTACCCGTAGAAGGCTCGCTGGTTAATGTGCGTATTATCGCGGTGATGTCAGGCGGAATTCTATTTGGCCCGTGGGTAGGCATCATTACCGGTGTGATTGCGGGTATTCACCGTTATTTAATTGACATCGGCGGCGTGACGGCAATCCCATGCTTTATCACCAGTATTCTCGCGGGTTGCATATCAGGCTGGATCAACCTGAAAATCCCCAAAGCACAGCGCTGGCGCGTCGGTATTCTCGGTGGCATGTTATGTGAAACGTTGACGATGATTCTGGTGATTGTCTGGGCACCCACCACTGCACTGGGGATTGATATCGTCTCCAAAATCGGGATTCCGATGATCCTCGGCAGCGTTTGTATCGGCTTTATTGTGTTGCTGGTACAAAGCGTTGAGGGCGAAAAAGAGGCCAGCGCCGCGCGGCAGGCCAAGCTGGCGCTGGATATCGCCAACAAAACGCTGCCGCTGTTTCGCCATGTCAATAGCGAGTCATTACGCAAAGTTTGTGAAATTATCCGCGATGATATTCACGCCGATGCGGTGGCGATTACCAACACCGATCATGTGCTGGCCTATGTTGGCGTAGGGGAACACAACTATCAGAATGGCGATGATTTCATTAGCCCAACAACGCGTCAGGCAATGAATTACGGAAAAATCATTATCAAAAACAATGATGAAGCCCACCGTACACCGGAAATTCACTCGATGCTGGTGATCCCGCTTTGGGAGAAAGGGGTCGTGACCGGGACGCTGAAAATTTACTACTGCCACGCGCATCAGATCACCTCGTCATTACAGGAAATGGCGGTCGGTCTGTCGCAAATCATCTCCACCCAACTGGAGGTTTCACGCGCCGAGCAGCTACGTGAAATGGCAAATAAGGCAGAGCTTCGCGCTCTGCAAAGCAAAATTAATCCCCATTTCCTGTTTAATGCTCTGAATGCTATCTCATCGTCGATCCGTCTGAATCCGGATACCGCTCGCCAGTTAATCTTTAATCTGTCGCGTTATCTGCGCTATAACATTGAATTAAAAGACGATGAGCAAATCGATATCAAAAAAGAGCTGTACCAAATTAAAGACTATATTGCCATTGAGCAGGCCCGCTTTGGCGACAAGCTGACGGTTATCTATGATATTGATGAAGAGGTGAATTGCTGCATTCCCAGCCTGCTGATCCAGCCGTTGGTGGAGAATGCCATTGTCCACGGTATTCAGCCTTGCAAAGGTAAAGGCGTTGTCACCATCAGCGTTGCAGAGTGCGGTAATCGGGTACGCATTGCGGTGCGAGATACCGGGCACGGCATCGATCCAAAAGTCATTGAGCGGGTCGAAGCGAACGAAATGCCGGGCAATAAAATTGGCCTGCTGAATGTCCATCATCGCGTGAAGTTATTGTATGGCGAGGGGCTGCATATCCGCCGCCTGGAACCAGGAACGGAAATTGCGTTTTACATTCCTAACCAACGCACCCCAGTCGCCTCACAGGCTACGTTATTGCTTTGAGCCGGAGTGATATTGTGAAAGTCATCATTGTTGAAGACGAATTCCTGGCACAACAGGAACTGAGCTGGCTGATTAAAGAGCACAGCCAGATGGAGATTGTCGGCACCTTTGACGATGGTCTGGACGTGTTGAAGTTTTTGCAGCATAACCGCGTCGACGCCATTTTTCTGGATATCAATATTCCGTCGCTGGATGGCGTGTTGCTGGCGCAAAACATCAGCCAGTTTGCCCATAAACCGTTTATTGTGTTCATCACTGCGTGGAAAGAACATGCGGTAGAAGCGTTTGAGCTGGAGGCGTTTGACTACATTCTCAAACCGTATCAGGAATCACGCATTACAGGAATGCTGCAAAAGCTGGAAGCAGCCTGGCAGCAACAGCAAACCAGCAGTACGCCTGCCGCAACGGTAACGCGTGAGAATGACACCATTAATCTGGTGAAAGATGAGCGAATCATCGTCACGCCCATTAACGATATCTATTACGCCGAAGCGCACGAGAAAATGACCTTTGTCTATACGCGGCGTGAATCCTACGTAATGCCAATGAACATTACTGAGTTTTGCAGCAAGCTGCCGCCGTCACATTTTTTCCGCTGCCATCGCTCATTTTGTGTCAATCTGAACAAAATCCGCGAAATCGAACCGTGGTTTAATAACACCTACATTCTGCGACTGAAAGATCTGGATTTTGAAGTACCGGTCAGCCGTAGCAAAGTAAAAGAATTCAGGCAGTTAATGCATCTGTAATCAGGATTTTCATGAAAGCAACAGGCTTGCCCGCCGATCAACAATTTTTCGCCGATCTGTTCAGCGGCCTGGTGCTTAACCCGCAACTCCTTGGGCGCGTCTGGTTTGCCAGCCAGCCCGCCTCATTGCCAGTGGGCAGTTTATGTATTGATTTTCCCCGTCTGGATATCGTGCTACGCGGCGAATACGGCAATCTGCTGGAAGCAAAGCAGCAACATATAGTGGAAGGAGAAATGCTGTTTATTCCAGCGCGCGCGGCTAATTTACCGGTCAACAACAAACTGGTGATGCTGTTAAGTCTGGTGTTCGCGCCGACCTGGCTTGGTTTATCGTATTACGATAGCCGCACCACGTCGTTGTTGCATCCGGTTCGCCAGATCCAACTTCCCAGCCTGCAACGCGGCGAAGGTGAAGCAATGCTTACTGCCCTCACCCATCTTAGCCGTTCGCCGCTGGAGCAGAATATCATTCAGCCGCTGGTGTTAAGTTTGCTGCATCTTTGCCGCAACGTGGTGAATATGCCGCCGGGCAATTCGCAGCCGCGCGGCGATTTTCTCTATCACAGCATTTGTAACTGGGTTCAGGATAATTATGCCCAGCCGCTCACGCGCGAGAGCGTGGCGCAGTTTTTTAATATCACGCCCAATCATCTGTCAAAACTGTTTGCGCAGCATGGAACAATGCGTTTTATCGAATATGTGCGTTGGGTGCGAATGGCGAAGGCGAGGATGATTTTGCAGAAATATCATCTGTCGATTCATGAAGTGGCGCAGCGTTGCGGCTTTCCGGACAGCGACTATTTTTGTCGCGTCTTCCGGTGTCAGTTTGGCCTGACGCCGGGAGAGTACAGCGCCCGTTTTCAGGGCTAACGTCAGAAGGTTAATTCCATTTCCAGCAGCGTCAGGATGCTTTGCGCATCTTGCGCGGCAAACAACGACTGGCGGAAGTTTTTATTCACCAGTTTGCGCGCCAGCTGCGAGAAGACTTTCACATGGTTCATCCCTTCGTTAGCACCCAACGTCAGCATGATCACCAGTTCGACTTCGCCCATTTCTGACTGCCAGTCAACCGGTTTCACCAGCCGGGCAATGCTGATACTGGAATGACGGATCCACTGAGATTTGGTGTGGGGGATCGCCACGCCAAAGCCAACACCAGTAGTGACAATCTCTTCCCGCTGCCAGACATCTTCTTCCAGCTCGAACGGATGTTCAGTGCGCCCGTTGACTCCAAGGTTACCGCACAGAAACTGAATAGCCTGCTCTTTATTGCTAAAGGCCTGGTCAACAAAGATATTCTCCAGCGCCAGCAGCGGGCGAACGTCTTCTTCCGGCGTAAAGGCGGTGAGTAACGCTTCAATCTCCTGCGCGCTGCGGCACTCGCAAGCCTGACGCGCCAGTTCCCGACACGCTTCGCTATCCAGTTGACGAAGCTGGCTTTTCACTGCCGGAATGCGCGGGCTACTCATGCTTAACTCATCCAGTCCCAGCCCAAGCAGTAGCGGTAGATAACGACTTTCACCGCCCAGTTCACCGCAAATGCCTACCCATTTGCCCCGCTGATGTGCAGTGGTCACTATCTGCTGCAACATGCGCAGGAACGATGGCGTAATCGGGTTATACAGCGGCGATACGCGCGGGTTATTACGATCGACCGCATACAGATACTGGGTCATATCGTTAGAACCGATACTGAAGAAATCGACCTCATCGCAGAAGTGGTCGATGATGTAGCACACCGACGGTACTTCCACCATGATACCCAGCGTAATCGACTCTGCATGACGCAGACCATCGCGCTTAAGCTCAACGATCGCTTTTTGGATCTCGCCCTTCACCCATAAGATCTGATCGAGGCTGTGGACCATTGGGATCATCAGCTGGGCGTTGCCGAAACTGGCGGCACGCAAAATAGCCCGCAGTTGAGTGCGGAACAGGCCAGCAAATTCCGGGTAAATTCGTACAGCACGATAGCCGAGGAACGGGTTCTCTTCCTGGGGAATGTTGAGGTAAGGAATGCTTTTATCGCCGCCGATGTCCATCGTGCGGAAAATAATCGGCTTGTCGCCCGCCGCCAGTAGCACCTGCTGGTATGCTTCAAACTGTTCCTGTTCGTCCGGCGCACTGTCGCGCTCCATATAGAGCATTTCGGTACGAAACAGCCCGACGCCTTCCGCACCGTTGGCAAATGCACCAGGCGCTTCCAGAGCGGTACCAATATTCGCCGCGATATCAATGCGCTTGTTATCACGGGAATAGGCCAACTGTGCAGCGGCCTGCGCCTGCTGCTGCTGACGTTTATCCGCCAGCGTCTGTGCGACCTGATAATAACCACTCACCGCGTCATCAGGATTTAGCGCCAGCACGCCGCACTGGGCGTCAAGCACCGCCGGTTGCCCGGCATAGCGAGCAATGGCATCCAGCGGCAGGCCGCTCAGTACGGGGATCGCCGAGGCGCGGGCCAGAATCAGAGTATGCGAGGTGCGCCCGGTTTTCTCCAGAATCATGCCCGCAAGATTTTTTAAATTGAGGCTCAAAAACTGGCTAGGGGTTAAATCTTCTGCCACCAGAATGGTCGGTTTTTCGAGCACCAGATTATTACGCGGCTTCAGTTCCGGCCAGGTGATATGCAGCAATTGTTCGCTGATATCACGAATGTCGCTGACCCGCTCGCGCAGATAATCGCTGGCAGAGGCAGAAAGTTTGTCGCAAACCTGCTCCATATTGCTGATGATCGCTGCCCCCAGCCCCTGATGCTGTTCTGCCATCAGGCGACGGATATTCCCTGCAAATTCATCATCCTGAATCAGCGACAAATGGGCGCTGAGGATAGTTTTGCTTTCGCCGTCACGCTCGCGCAACTGCTGGTTCAGTTGCTCGGCAAGCGTTGCCAGGCTGTGTTCCAGCCAGGTGGAGTCTTGCGCACTGGCCGGGATTGCCCGATAACTGTCGAGGCTGTTGCTCTGTAGCAGGGTCAACGTACCCACGCCGACGCCGCTTGCCAGCACATTGCCGTACAGTAAATCAGGGTTCAGGCGGCTTAATGAACGCGGCAGTGGATGTGCCGTCAGTTCTGCCTGCGTCGGCTGGACGCTGTCGCTGTCGATAAAGCGCACCTGGATGTACTCTTCCAGCACGCGCCGCGCCTGCTCTTCATCGCTGCCGCTAATGTTCAGGCTGCAACTGTCATTAAATAAGGTGCCGGTGCCAATCAGCGCCAGCGAGCTTTTGGCATCAGCCCTGGCGTTCTGGCGATGATTAATAAAGGTGACTTCACTTTGCCACTGGCTGCACTGCTCTTTAAGTTCCCACGCCGGACGAGCATGCAGACCGTTTGGCAAAGGACAGAGAAATTGAATCGTTAACATAACCGCTCCGGGTTAATCAGGAGATCATCTGAAATCCGTCAGTTGAACAACCGTCTCACGGGTAAGACGTTGAATAAGGGCAGATAAAAGCTGCTGCATCTGCAAAATGTCGCGGCAGTCGGCAATCGATGCGGCGCAATGTCCGTGGCGGGTTGCTGGCCCCATCACCACTGTGGGTACGCCAGTGCCGGTTAAATGTACCGCCCCGCCATCCGTGCCGCCGTTGCTGAACATATCCGCCTGTAACGGCACGCCAATTTCTGCCGCCACGGTTTCGATCCACGCGGTAAGTTTTGGCGGCGCAATCAGCGACTTGTCGCTTAACACCAGCATCGGCCCGTTACCAATCTGGCGATGGTTAGCCGCGCCATAATCAAAGTTTTTCGCCCAGCAGGCGGTATCAAGCACAATGGCGACATCCGGCGACACCGCGCGGGTGGCAGTTTGCCCGCCGCGTAATCCCACCTCTTCGCTGGAACTTGCCACCAGCCACACTTCCGCAGGCAATTCGGCGTTGTGCAGCTCACGTAGTAACGTCACCAGCAGGTAGCAACCGAGGCGGTCATCAAAGGCTTTACCCATCACTCGCTGGTGAGGGAGAACCTGAAAAGTGGTATCAAACGTGACACGATCGCCCGGACGAATACCTGCCTGCATCACTTCGTCATACGAGCGCGCACCAATGTCCACGCGCATGGCGCTGACGTCATTCCCCTGCCGCTCGCCATCGAGCAAACCGGGAATTTTGCACTCTTCACGAGTAGTGATCCGTACTGGCTGAAGCTGGCGGGCAGCCATGCGCACATTGCCAACCGGCAGGACATCAATCGCCCCTTCGCGGGAGATGCTGCGCACCATAAATCCCACTTCGTCCATATGCGCACAGATCATCACCTTCGGACCTGTCGAATCATTGAGGCGGATCAGCATCGATCCCAGGCCATCAAATCGTACTTCTTTTTGCAGTCGATCAGCTTCATCCAGCAGGATCTGCCGCACTTCCTGTTCCGAGGAGGCGATCGCATCTGCCTCGCTCAACGCTTTTAATAGCGATAAATCCATTATGCCTCTCCCGTGAGCAACACTGTTTTTGGCATGGCGTAGAGCACTTCCGCGCCTTGCGGGGTAACCAGCACGACATCTTCGATGCGCACGCCCCCTCGCCCTGGCAAATAAATCCCCGGCTCCACGGTCAGTAACATGCCTGGCTGTAGCGTCGTGGTGTCCCGCGGTGAAAAACGCGGATCTTCATGGACTTCAATGCCGATAGCATGACCGGTGTTATGACCGAAATAGTCGCCATAACCGGCTTCTGTAATGACCCGGCGCGCGGCGTCGTCAACCTGCTGGCAGCGCACGCCGGGGCGAATCGCGGAGATTGCCGCGAGCTGTGCCTGCAGGACAATGTTATACACATCAAACAGCGGGTGAGATTCGGCGCTCACCCCTTCGCCATTCACCAGCAAGGTACGCGTCATATCAGAGCAGTAGCCCTGATACAGCGCACCAAAATCAAGAGTGACAAACTCGCCCGCTGCAACAATCTTGTCGCTGGCTTTGCCGTGCGGCAGCGCCCCACGCCAGCCACTGGCGACAATGGTATCGAAAGAGGCTTTTTCTGCCCCCTGCTGGCGCATAAACCACTCCAGTTCAGCGGCTATCTCGCATTCGCTCATCCCCACCTGAATAAAACGGCGAATATGCTCTGCACCGCGATCGGCAATCCCACAGGCGAGGCGGATTTTCTCCACCTCCTCTGGCGTTTTGATTTGCCGCAGCACATCCGGTGTGGCGCTTACCAGTTTCGCATTGAGTTCAGACTGCCAGCGGTGCGCGGTTTCCCAACTTACCTGCTGGCCTTCAAAACCGAGCGTTTGCAACTGCTCATCGGCAATGATTTGATTGACGATAGTGGTAAGCGTGTTCGTCGCGTCAAGCAAATGCAGCTGGTAGCCTTGCGTGCGGGCTTCTACATCCGCGTAATAGCGCGAATCCACCAGAATGTGCGCACTTTCACGGCTAATCACCACATAGCCAGATCCGGTGGAGATCCCCAGATGCGGTTGTTTGTTCTGCCGTGAGGAGAGAAGCACCGCATCCAGTTGTTGCGCCTTAAGCCAGTCGCGCAGCGAAGCGAGTAATGTCATCTGGATTTTCCTTCTTACAGGCTATCGATTAACAATTTGCCTTTACGGAACATCATCAGACGCAGGAACACCACCATCAGCGCAGTTATGACTGCCCCCAGCGCGATCCCCGCCATGTAGACGCCGAGGTTAGTGACCAGCGGCCATGCCCAGATAGCGGACTCCGGGAACCATTGCACTGCGCCCAGCCAGACAGCGGCGGTTGAGCCGACAATCGCGCCAACCATATAGGACGGAATAGCGGTGATGGGGCTTTCCAGCGCAAACGGAATCGCACCCTCACTGATCCCCATAAAGGCAAGGAACATGGCGGTTTTACCCTGCGGATAAAGCTGAGCGTTGAACAGGCGTTTGCCGGTTAAACGACGGTCAATAATGGTCGCCAGACCCAGACCAATCGATGGAATAACGATAGCGATAGAACGTGCGGTGACCGGTAATACGTGGTCAGTGGTAAAGCTGAAGGCAACGAAACCTGCGGCTTTGTTGATCGGGCCACCAAGGTCGATTGCTGTCGCCGCGGCGATCCCCATCGCATACATTAGCGCGCCCTTCTCACCTGCGGCAGTCAGCACGGCACGGATACCACCGTTAATCCAGCCACCAAAGGGGGTGATGACGTAGTACATCGCCAGCATGACAAAAATGGCGGAAAGAATCGGTAGCAAAAATGTGGTTTTGAACGCTAACAGGAAATCCGGTAACTGGATTTTCTGGTTCATCCACTTCACAAGGTAACCCGCAACGATAGAAATAATCAGGGCACCAATGAAGGTGGACGGCACCGGCGAAGAGGTCGCCCATTGCATCGTGCTGGGATCGAAGTTCAGCAGTTGCGTAGGCTGGGTAGACATCAAGCCGCCGATAAAACCAGCCGGGAACGCCAGTTTGCCGCCGATGGAGTTCGCCACAAAAGCGGCAAACATCGGTATGGCAAAGCCAAACAGCACGCCACCAAAGGACTGTGACAGCCAGGCAAACTTCAGTAAGGAGAGGTCGAAACCGGAGAATTTCCCGCTATTAAGCGCATCCATGATGCCGATATCAGCAGGAATTTTAAGCCAGCTATAAGCAATCAACTGGCTGAAAGCGAGGATCACACCGCCCATAATTAAGGTCGGCACCATGCGTGAAATCCCTGACATCACATGCTGCGGGAGTTCACCCCAGAAGCTGGTTTTAGAGGCCTGCGGATTCTTAATTGCCGCTGCCGCACCGGATGCGCCAGGCACAACAGTTGCACTGCGTTTTTTAATGGCCATAACAATTATCCCTGTCGAATATTACTGTTGTTCAGCGGCAATCATCTCTTCGATTTCTTTGATGATGCCCGCAGCGTTTTTAATTGCGTCCTGCAAAGTGATTTCATAAACGTCTCGAGATTCGAAACGTTCGTTATCTTCCGGGGTAACTGCCACGGAATGAATGATGATGGTCGCTTCGGCGATATCCTGCGCGGTCAGACGATTCTGGATGCCGTCCGCACCCTGGGTTTCAATTTTCACTTCATAACCGGCTTCTACCGCCGCTTCTTCCAGCGCCTGAGCGGCCATAAAGGTGTGAGCCAGGCCCATTGGGCAGGCACATAAGGCAATCAGTTTCTTACTCATCGTTAATTCCTCGTTCAGTGATAGTTGATGAGTGAAATTATGAACGTGCAAAACAAATCGCCGTTACCAGACAAATAATGCATTTACTGGAGAATTAATCCCGCTGTACGGAAGTGTGACGCAGGTCGGCCTTGTGAGGGGACACAAAGAAAAATTGAATTAACTGTATGATTTAAAAGATTATCGGGAGAGTTACCTCCCGATATAACAGGAAGGATTTACAGAATGTGACCTAAGGTCTGGCGTAAATGTGCACCGGAACCAAGAAGGCCCGGATTGTCATGGACGATGAGATACACCGGAATATCATGGACATATTCTTTAAAGCGCCCTTTATCTTCAAATGCGGCACGGAAACCAGAGGCTTTGAAGAACTCAAGGAAGCGCGGCACGATACCACCGGCAATAAACACGCCGCCAAATGTCCCGAGATTGAGCGCCAGATTGCCGCCAAAACGGCCCATAATGACGCAAAACAGCGACAACGCGCGGCGGCAATCGGTGCAGCTGTCAGCCAGCGCACGTTCGGTAATATCTTTTGGCTTGAGATTTTCTGGCAGGCGGTTGTCGGCTTTCACAATCGCGCGATACAAATTCACCAGCCCAGGACCAGAAAGCACGCGCTCTGCCGAAACATGACCAATTTCTGCACGCAGTATTTCGAGGATAATGGCCTCTTCTTCACTATTCGGCGCAAAATCAACGTGACCGCCTTCGCCTGGCAAGCTTACCCAACGCTTATCGACATGGACCAAATGCGCAACCCCAAGCCCCGTTCCGGCACCGTAAACCGCAATAGGCTTACCTTCGACCGGTTCTGCGCCACCAAACTGAATCAGATGCTCTTTTTTCAGCATCGGGATCGCCATCGATACAGCGGTAAAATCGTTAATAATTTCCAGATGGCTAAAACCGAGATTCTTTTTCATTTCGGCAATTGAGAACGCCCAGGTATGGTTGGTCATTGCCACCCAGTCACCGGTAATTGGGCAAGCGATGGCAATACAGCCGTCTTTCACCTCGACCTTATGTTCTTCAAGATAAACGCGAATGACCGCTTCGAGGCTGGGGTAATCAAGCCCTGAATAGGTCTTAGCCTGCGAGATTTCACCACTGGCAATATCACACAGAGCAAGACGTGCGTTGGTGCCGCCCACATCACCGACTAATGCATACTTTGTCATTCTTCAACTGCTCCGCTAAAGTCAAAATAATTCTTTCTCACACTGTAAATACCTGGGGGCATAACAACAACGCCGGAAAGGCAGGCTCCCTGTAAATATCGATCTGGGTCACACAATTACTTTATCGTTTCAGCACCAATTGCAGCGATGCCTTTTTGCAAGCTGGGCAAACTAAGTATCTGACCCCGCATAAGGAATAGACCATGCTCCATCCGCGAGCCAGAACCATGTTGTTATTATCACTCCCCGCCGTGGCAATTGGGATTGCGTCCAGTCTTATTCTGATTGTGGTGATGAAAATCGCCTCGGTATTACAGACTCTGCTCTGGCAACGACTGCCGGGAACTCTGGGAATAGCCCAGGATTCACCTTTCTGGATCATCGCCATATTAACGCTAACGGGTATTGCGGTGGGGTTGGTTATCCGTTTCAGCCAGGGGCATGCCGGGCCAGACCCCGCTTGTGAACCGCTGATCGGCGCACCGGTTCCGCCCTCTGCGCTACCAGGACTTATCGTAGCATTAATTCTCGGTCTTGCTGGCGGCGTCAGCCTGGGGCCAGAACATCCGATCATGACCGTCAATATCGCCCTTGCGGTTGCGATAGGTGCTCGTCTGTTACCGCGCGTCAACCGGATGGAGTGGACTATTTTAGCCTCTGCCGGAACTATCGGCGCGCTGTTTGGCACACCTGTTGCGGCGGCGTTGATATTTTCGCAAACCTTAAATGGCAGTAGTGAAGTCCCGCTATGGGATCGTCTCTTTGCGCCGTTAATGGCGGCGTCGGCTGGTGCGCTAACCACCGGATTGTTTTTCCATCCTCATTTTTCGCTGCCCATTGCGCATTATGGGCAGATGGAGATGACCGATATTCTCAGCGGTGCAATTGTGGCGGCGATTGCCATCGCAGCAGGGATGGTTGCCGTATGGTGTCTGCCACGGTTGCACGCGATGATGCATCAGATTAAAAATCCGGTGCTAATGCTGGGAGTGGGCGGATTTATTCTCGGTATTCTGGGGGTTATTGCTGGACCGGTTTCGCTATTTAAAGGGCTGGATGAGATGCAGCAGATGGTGGCAAATCAGGCTTTCAGCACCAGCGATTACTTTTTGCTGGCCGTGATTAAACTTGCCGCTCTCGTGGTTGCTGCCGCCAGCGGCTTTCGCGGTGGGCGAATATTCCCGGCAGTGTTTGTCGGCGTGGCATTAGGATTGATGCTGCATGAGCACGTTCCCGCTGTCCCGGCGGCAATAACCGTTTCCTGCGCTATTCTCGGCATCGTGCTGGTGGTAACACGCGATGGCTGGTTAAGTCTATTTATGGCTGCGGCTGTTGTCCCTAACACCACATTGCTACCGCTGCTCTGTATCGTCATGCTTCCTGCATGGCTGTTATTAGCCGGTAAGCCGATAATGATGGTGAATCGTCCAAAGCAACAGCCACCCCACGATAACGTTTAGCAAAAAATGCTCTCCTTTATGATTTAAGAGTTATGGCGATGATACGGGGCTTTACCTCCCCGTAATATTGCGTTAACAGGCCGCTGACGGCTTCGATCGTGAAGGAGAATAACAATGTTCAGGTCACTGTTTCTGGCGGCCGCCCTGATGGCATTTACCCCGCTTGCGGCAAACGCAGGTGAAATCACCCTACTGCCGTCAATCAAATTACAAATTGGCGATCGCGATCATTACGGTAATTACTGGGACGGTGGTCACTGGCGCGACCGTGACTACTGGCATCGCAATTATGAATGGCGTAAAAACCGCTGGTGGCGTCATGATAATGGCTACCACCGTGGCTGGGATAAGCGTAAAGCCTATGAGCGTGGCTATCGTGAAGGCTGGCGCGATCGTGATGATCATCGCGGAAAAGGCCGCGGACATAGGCATCGCCATTAAACACGTAGGGCGGATAAGGCGTTCTGCGCCGCATCCGCCAGTGGTGCCAGCTCCGACACCAGTTCCACTACAATCCCAGTGCCGTTCCCACTAACAACCAGATATTCAGCGCCACTACCAGCACCACAATCACCCAGCCTGTCTGTTTTACGCGTTTGCTGTTCACCAGATCGCCCATCAACCTACTGTCACTGGTAAAAATTAGTAGTGGAACCAGCGCCAGAGCGATACCAAAACTTAACAGCACCTGACTCATAACCAGAATCCGTGTCGGATCTAATCCCATCAGAATGACAATAAATGACGGCAGCATGGTGACTGTACGACGCACCCACAGCGGGATATGAAAGCGAATGAAGCCCTGCATCACCACCTGCCCGGCCAGTGTCCCCACCACCGTCGACGAAAGCCCCGCAGCCACCAGACTTAAACCAAAAACCGTTGCCGCAGCATGGCTTAACAACGGTTGCAGCGTCAGATAAGCCTCATCAAGATCGGCAACGCCAGTATGACCGGAAAAGTGGAACGCCGCCGCAGCCGTAGCCATCATCGCCAGATTGACAAAACCGGCAATAGTCATAGCGATAGCCACATCCCATTTGGTGGCAGAATAACGTTGTTGACGCGAACCACCATGTAAATGCTGAGTCAGCGAAGAGTGCAAATAAATCACGTGCGGCATAATCGTCGCCCCCAATACACCTGCCGCCAGGAAGACTGCCTCCGAAGTGGGTAAGCTCGGGATTACCATTCCTTTACCCAGTTGCGCCAGGTTAGGCTGGGAGAAAATCAACTCGACAATGTAAGCCGCAGCAACAAACAGCAGTAACCCGCCAATCACTTTCTCCAGCGGTTTTTGCCCTCGACGTTGCAGCATTAAAATCAGGAAAGTCGCGATCCCCGTCAGCACCGCGCCCTGCAACAACGAAACACCCAGAATGAGTTTAAAACCGATCGCCGCACCAATAAATTCCGCCAGGTCGGTTGCCATCGCAATGATTTCTGCCTGAACCCAATAGAACCATACTACGGGACGCGGATAGTGATCGCGAATCTGCTCCGCCAGGTTTTTACCGGTGGCAATCCCCAGTTTGGCAGACAGTATCTGAATCAGCATCGCCATCAGGTTGGCCCAAACGACAACCCACAGTAGTTGATAGCCGAAGCTGGCCCCGGCCTGAATATTGGTCGCAAAGTTACCAGGATCGATATAACCAATCGCCGCAATGAACGCAGGTCCCATTAATGCGAGCCTCATCTTGCGCGCCGCCCGTCCGCTGCTACTCTCAACGCGATAGTTAGTCATCTTGTGCCTCTAAAACATAGCCTTTGCTATGTTTCATGCTATGCCAAACGAGAATGATTATCAAATTCATTTGAGTGGATTGTGATTATTTCTTTGATAGACCAGAATTATGACGACGAAAAGATTGATGACTTGAATGTTGTGATTATGTTTAATGTTAGCACATTTACATAACTTTCAGCTTCCATACACAACATAGCAGAAATGTATGACAGCTCACTATTTTTGAAGCTTGTCACAGGACGTCATTATAGTGTGTGTCAGATCTCGTTTTCCTTAACCATGTTACATAGAATGTGCACGGAAATTTAACCTGCCTCATATTTGGAGCAAATATGGACCGCGTCCTTCATTTTGTACTGGCACTTGCCGTTGTTGCGATTCTCGCACTGCTGGTAAGCAGCGACCGCAAAAAAATTCGTATCCGTTATGTTATTCAACTGCTTGTTATCGAAGTGTTACTGGCGTGGTTCTTCCTGAACTCCGACGTTGGTTTGGGCTTCGTGAAAGGCTTCTCCGAAATGTTTGAGAAACTGCTCGGATTTGCCAACGAAGGGACTAACTTCGTCTTTGGTAGCATGAATGATCAAGGCCTGGCATTCTTCTTCCTGAAAGTGCTGTGCCCAATCGTCTTTATCTCTGCGCTGATTGGTATTCTCCAGCACATTCGCGTGTTGCCGGTGATTATCCGCGCAATTGGTTTCCTGCTCTCCAAAGTCAACGGTATGGGCAAACTGGAATCCTTCAACGCCGTCAGCTCTCTGATTCTGGGTCAGTCTGAAAACTTTATTGCCTATAAAGATATCCTCGGCAAAATCTCCCGCAATCGTATGTACACCATGGCAGCTACGGCGATGTCCACCGTGTCGATATCCATCGTTGGTGCATACATGACCATGCTGGAGCCGAAATACGTCGTTGCGGCGCTGGTACTGAACATGTTCAGCACCTTTATCGTGCTGTCACTGATCAACCCTTACCGTGTTGATGCCAGTGAAGAAAACATTCAGATGTCCAACCTGCACGAAGGTCAGAGCTTCTTCGAAATGCTGGGTGAATACATTCTGGCAGGTTTCAAAGTTGCTATTATCGTTGCCGCGATGCTGATCGGCTTTATCGCCCTGATCGCTGCGCTGAACGCACTGTTTGCCACTGTGACTGGCTGGTTTGGCTACAGCATCTCCTTCCAGGGCATCCTGGGCTACATCTTCTATCCGATTGCTTGGGTGATGGGTGTTCCTTCCAGTGAAGCACTGCAAGTGGGCAGTATTATGGCAACCAAACTGGTTTCCAACGAGTTCGTTGCGATGATGGATCTGCAGAAAATTGCTTCCACGCTCTCTCCGCGTGCGGAAGGCATCATCTCTGTGTTCCTGGTTTCCTTCGCTAACTTCTCTTCTATCGGGATTATCGCCGGTGCGGTTAAAGGCCTGAATGAAGAGCAAGGTAACGTAGTTTCTCGTTTCGGCCTGAAACTGGTTTACGGTTCCACGCTGGTGAGCGTACTGTCAGCTTCTATTGCCGCTCTGGTCTTGTAATAATTCGAGTCGCAGCACATGCAACTTGAAGTTTGACAAGCATCATTAATTACCGCAATAACCGGGGTTTTGCCCCGGTTATTTTTTGCCTGCTATTTGCCAAGTGGTTGTGGTTTGCCAATCAAATAGCCTTGTAGATAGTTGACGCCCAGACTAAACAATAATTCTTTCTGTTCTTCTGTTTCGACAAATTCAGCCACCACACTGAGTGACTTTGCTTTTGCCAGATCAGTAATCGATTTCACAATCATTTTATCCAGTGAATCGGTCATGATCTCGCGAATAAACACACCATCAATTTTAATTATCTCAGCATTCAAGCGTTTCAGGCGTTCGTAATTTACATAACCTGTACCAAAATCATCAATAGCAATTTTAAACCCGCTGTTATGCAATAACTCTATATTGTGCATACTTATTTCAGCATTGGAAAAAGCCTGCTCTTCAGTAATTTCAATGATGACTGTTTCTGGTGAAATATTATATCGTTTAAATAAACGTACAATACGCGCGGCAATCTCAGGTTGTAACAGCGTCAGTGGCATTAAATTAACGGAAAACCGTGGCCCTGTTTTGTCTGTCGGGTGAGTAGCAATCCAGCGTAATAATGATTCCACCACTAATAAATCAAAACGCGCACTAAGGTTAAATTGAGCGATCAGCGGAATGAATTTATCAGGTGTGATGATGCCATCGTCACTCTTTAAACGCGTCAGGATCTCATCGTATCCCTCTCCCCTGGCGTCACGAATGGGTTGCGCGTGAAGAAGAATATCACCACGCTCAAGCGCTATACGCACTTTATGCAACAATAAAACACTTTCAGTAATCTGGCCAGATCCCGCCTCGTGGTTATCTGTGATACCCATTACGCAGCGATTAACATGTGCTTGCTCAGCCAGCCAGCTTAATTGCCCCAACAGCGTAGGTAATGTTTCAGGATTGCCATCATACACGCCCCAGGAGGCGCCATATTCAATGTCCAGGCCGGTATTACTCCAGTAAATCTTACGGCTGCTAAGCACATCCACCATATGCTGCAATCGCGCTTTTATCTCAGACCCTTTGAGTACCAATAACAACTCACTTCCCGGTAGCTGAAACACTTTCTCCTGTTCGTGCAATAACGGCAGTAATGCACGATAAACAATTCGCTTACTGTAAACTCGCATCTGAATGCCATAATGCCGACTTAGAAATTCAAGGTTATCAAGGCGTAAGCAGCAGATGGAAACCCCTGTTTCATGCTGTACGAACTGCTCAAGTGCACGTAAATTGGGTAAATTGGTCAGTGGATCAGTGAGCGCCTGCAAGTGCCAACGACGTTTAAGCCATTCGCTACGTTGAAAAATGCGGACCATATACAGTAAGCAAATACTGAACGAAATCAGTACAGAAAGAATAAATGCCAGCGAATACTCAGAGACGACACCATGGAGAAAATTACGGTTATAACCGAGTAAGAACAGAACTGAAATCGCCCAGACTATATTCAGAAACGGGTACTTTAACCGCCCCACGCCCATATTAAAAATAATGAAAAATACAGGCACCAGATAACCTGCTATATAACCATTTTCATAGGGGCTACACATGATGATCAGCAATGATGAGACCGCTGTCAGCCAGGTAAGTGTGAAAAGACGATTTCTTCTGTGCAGTGCCGGAGCGATGTCTCTGCACCAGAGGGCACGCGCATAATGGGGATTCACCACCATTCGCATCAGATAATAAAAGAACATGTTGAAAATCAGCACTGCGCCAATCAGGCTCAACATATCAACCACCGTGAATATGGGATCGGTATTATCAAAGAAGGTAGAGATGGCGACCGGGAAGGCAAAAATATCTCCTGCAATAAACATGCAGGTTTTGATCCCCACCGGCGCGACGAAACCGAACCAGAAAATGCGTGCCCACACATTATGCTTCGTTAAGCCAAAACGCCATCGAGGGCCAAGTTGCCAGCGAAGAATGGCACAACAAGCGAAGGGTGCAAGAGTCTGACAAATAATAACCGCTATAGACTGCGGTAGAGGTAAGTTGAAATTATACTGGTTGGTGATAAACATCCCGATAAAAACGGGGAGAATAGCGCGTTTACCAAAAAGGCAGATGCCCCCCAACATGACACAAAGCGGCATCCAGGCGAGGAAGATATAACAATTATTGATGATGGCTGTAGGGGAAATAAAGCGAGAAAACTGGATAAATATCACAGTGAGCGTAAACGCCAACAAAAAAATCTTGATATTTTTTATCATGTTATACTTCATGGGCATCAATAAGCTGTTCTCACAGTTCCACCTTTCTTGCATATAAATAATAAGTTTATTCGCGATGCGAATCAAACCTGTCCAGTCAGTTACAACTCATCATCATTGATCAAATCAGCCTTAAGGCAAATCTGATACTGAACTGTATTACAAAACGTAGGGAAAAGCAGAAAAAATAAAACCCCCGCTTCGCAGCGAGGGTTTAAATTTGGTGGAGCTAAGCGGGATCGAACCGCTGACCTCTTGCATGCCATGCAAGCGCTCTCCCAGCTGAGCTATAGCCCCGATATGTCTTTACGTACCAATTTTTGCCGGGTGCAAAATTGGTGGAGCTAAGCGGGATCGAACCGCTGACCTCTTGCATGCCATGCAAGCGCTCTCCCAGCTGAGCTATAGCCCCATTTCGTAAAGCGTGTCGAGTTGACGGGCGGCATCATATGAATTCCCTTTGCATGTGTCAACGGCAAATTTAATTCACGTGTTTCAATCGCTGAAAAAGCAGTCAAATGAAGAACATTGCGTAGCAACTCGCATTCAGTAGTTAAACTCGTCACGGTTTCATGTAAATTGATGTTATAAAATGAACCACTAATTACCCCTACAACCATTCAGGGAATCATTATGTTCAAGGAACGGATGACACCAGAAGAACTTGCTAATCTGACCGGCTTCAGTCGGCAGACTATCAATAAATGGGTAAGGAAAGAGGGCTGGACCACTTCGCCAAAGCCTGGTGTGCAAGGAGGAAAAGCACGCCTGGTACATGTCAATGAACAGGTTCGTGAATATATCCGTAATGCTGAACGTACGGAAGGTGCAACTCTTTTTACCAGCCATGCTGGCGATACTTCACTTGAGACACTTTTGATCACATTAGTGAAAGAGATGACGCCTGTAGAACAGAAACGAGTCACGTCACTACTTCTGCGCGAAGGCATCACCGGATTGTTACAACGCTTAGGGATACGCGACAGCAAATAATATGAAAATATTACGCAGCAAAATGACCACCAGGGAACTGGCTGATTTTACAGGGATGGCTAATCAGACCATTAATCGTTGGATCCGGGAGAAGAAATGGAAAACGGAAAGATTTCCGGGGGTTAAAGGTGGACGAGCGAGACTCGTAGTGATTGATCATGAGGTAAAAGAATTTCTTTACGGCGTTCCGGAAGTGCGAAAACGTTTATCACTTTCACTTGAAGAAGAGCCGCGTGCGGACTACACGCCTCAGGTGCACAGCCAGCCCTTCAGACAAATTCTGGATGCAGTGGAAAAGATGTCGCCAGTGGAACAAGAAAAACTTGCTTTGTTCCTTGCTCGTGAAGGGATTCGCAATTTTCTCGCCCGGCTTGATATTGACGAATCAGCGTAAAAAAACGGCAGGGGTATTTCTCCTGCCGTTTATCTTTTATGCGCTAATTACTGCTGGTTTTCGCGTTCCGCAATAAAAGCCAGCGCTTTGTTGATGCGCTCGATACTGCGGGTCTTACCGATTGCGTGAACGGTAACGTCCAGCGCCGGAGACTGCCCCGCACCGGTAACGGCGACACGCAGCGGCATACCAACTTTACCCATACCCACTTCCAGCTCATCCGCCGTCGCCTGAATAGCGTGGTGAACGTTTTCAGCGGTCCAGTCAGTAATCGCAGTCAGTTTGTCACGAACCACTTCCAGCGGCTGACGCGCCACCGGGCGCAGATGTTTTTTCGCGGCGTCGGCATCGAACTCCGCAAAATCTTCATAGAAATAACGGCAGCTCTGTGCCATCTCTTTCAGCGTCTTGCAACGTTCGCCCAGCAGTTTCACCAGCTCCGCCAGCTGCGGGCCGTTACGGGTATCAATATTTTCCTGCTCGATGTGCCACTGTAAGTGAGTAGCAACATACTCTGGCGGCAGTGCGTTAATGTAGTGATGGTTCAGCCACAGCAGCTTATCGGTGTTGAACGCACTGGCAGATTTGCTGACGGCATTCAGAGTGAAGTATTTGATCATCTCTTCACGAGTGAAGATTTCCTGATCGCCGTGGGACCAGCCCAGACGCACCAGATAGTTCAGCAGTGCTTCTGGCAGATAACCGTCATCACGATACTGCATGACGCTGACAGCCCCGTGACGTTTGGACAGTTTTTTTCCATCATCGCCGTTGATCATAGAAACGTGCGCATAAACCGGTACCGGTGCTTTCAGCGCTTTCAGAATATTGATCTGGCGCGGTGTGTTGTTGATATGGTCTTCACCACGGATTACGTGGGTGATTTCCATATCCCAGTCATCAACAACCACACAGAAGTTATAGGTTGGGGAACCATCGGTACGGCGGATAATCAGATCATCCAGTTCCTGGTTGCTGAACTCGATCGGACCACGGATCTGATCGTCAAAAACAACGGAACCTTCCTGTGGGTTAGCAAAACGTACGACGCACGGTTCATCATCAGCGTGATGCTCATGGCTGTGGCGGCAACGACCGTCATAACGTGGTTTCTCACCTTTTGCCATTTGCTCTTCACGCAGCGCTTCCAGACGCTCTTTGGAGCAGTAGCATTTATAGGCAGTGCCCTCTTCCAGCATCTGATCGATCACCGCGTTGTAGCGATCAAAACGTTTGGTCTGGTAGTACGGACCTTCATCCCACTCCAGGCTCAGCCAGTTCATGCCATCCATAATGGCTTCGATAGCTTCCGGCGTGGAACGCTCAAGATCGGTGTCTTCAATACGCAGCACGAACTCACCGCCGTGGTTACGTGCAAAAAGCCAGGAGTAAAGAGCAGTACGCGCGCCGCCAACGTGCAGATAGCCTGTTGGGCTTGGCGCGAAGCGAGTTTTGATTTTCATGAAATGGCCTTACGTTTAGAAAGATGCCGACAACCGGCAAATCCTGGAAAAATTGAGTGGGCGATATTCTATCACTCCCGCCTGATTCCTCAATGTAGTTCGGGTTGCTACATGATGCATTATTGTTTTCGTTGATAAATTGCACAGCGCGGCCTGTTTTGCGATCATCTTGCTTAAATTTACGACGAACGAACAATTTCTTTAGAAAATGCGTTGACTCATTTTGAACTCTCCCTATAATGCGACTCCACACAGCGGGGGTGATTAGCTCAGCTGGGAGAGCACCTCCCTTACAAGGAGGGGGTCGGCGGTTCGATCCCGTCATCACCCACCAACTACTTTATGTAGTCTCCGCCGTGTAGCAAGAAATTGAGAAGTGGGTGATTAGCTCAGCTGGGAGAGCACCTCCCTTACAAGGAGGGGGTCGGCGGTTCGATCCCGTCATCACCCACCAC
>NZ_JAEOHX010000011.1:0-127943 GCF_019366485.1 Escherichia sp. GZ89
ACCATTTGATCATATGACAAGATGTGTATCCACCTTAACTTAATGATTTTTACCAAAATCATTAGGGGATTCATCAGTGTGAAGCGCCCATGAAGTTCATGGGCGCACTACCAATTTAACGCATTGTTTCATCAAGTATATTGGCAACTTTTTGCATGACTTCTCCGGCTTTCTCCACGCCTTCATTATTTTGCTTTTCTACCCACTGAGTTTGCTCTTGCTGATAACCAATTGCTTTCTGCCAGGCGTCCAGTTCTGATTTTTTCAGATAGCGAACCTGTGCTCCTTCCTGCTCAAGCGTTTTTACCATGCTGATCAGGTTGTTATCTAATGCCTTGCCCAGCGCTTTCTCGGTTGTAATGGCAGCTCGTTGAATAGCCTCGCGATCTCTTTTATCAAGGTTTTCCCACGTTTGTTTATTCATTACCAGCAGATAAACATGACCAAGCCAGAGAGAAGGGGAGAGCAACACATTCGGCGCAGCACGTTCAGCATGGATGTCATATCCGCTATCAAGATTGACCATTAAGCCATCGAGTTTTCCATCGCGGAGTGCTGTCGTAATTTGCTCATTCCACGGTAAGGTTACGGTTTTTGCTCCCGTATGAGTTAAATAAGCCCGATGCCAGAAACTGGCTGTTCGCCAGGTGGTTCCCTGAAGCGCAGTTAATTTATCAATGGGCCTGGTAGAGAAAAAGCCTACCGGGTAGCCAAGGAAAAACTGTAAATTCACGATATTGTTACGGTCAAGTTCAGCGTTAACTCAGGTATTTCTGCATAAACGCGACGAAAAAAGTCTACCTGACTGGCTCCATGATCCGGGCCAATAGCAAAGCTCTTGAAGATTTGATGAAGCGGCAATTGTTTCGCTGTGTATTCCGACACCACTATACCCATATCAGCTTTACTGCCATCGCTTATCGTCGCTAGTGCAACATAGCTGATGGCGGTTTCACTGTTCCAGTGTGGTTCGATTTTCAAACGCCCCTGAGATTCTTTTTCAATTTCTGCAAAAAATGTATTTTGAATTAGCTGGGTACGCATTCCACCATAAGATTCATGATCGGTATAGCGCAGAATTTTTTCTGCGGCAAAATTGGGCGTAGATATCAGAAGTGATCCTGTTAACACAGAGAATAAGAATGGTTTGAATATCATGTCAGTTCCTTCTGTAATTTTATTGGTCGTCATTAATATTAAAAGCTGTGAACTTTAACAACTAAAATCAAACTTCATATTTTTAAATTCCAGCCAGGCATTACCTGCACCGAAATTATACCCACCGAAATACTCTTCAAACTCAATATAATAAGGCGACATTTCGTTTGGTATAGACTGCACGGGCGCCATTGAACCACCGAGATGATTGGGCAGATGTGCACTATGCCACTGGTGAGTTTCACATTTACTCTTTCCCTCTGCATCTTTAGAAAAATAATGAATGGACTGATATTCCGTATTATTTCTTTCTGTGGGGCTAATTCCCGCATTAGGATCAAAAGCGCGCGGCTCGCATGAAATCGCCAGATTGAAAGCCAGCGACTGCTCAGGAATGGTGCCCATTTTACGGTATACAAAATTGCTTTCAGGCGTATCTTTTGGTCTGACGTTAGCCTGAAAATAACTAAAAGCACTGCCGATAGTCAGCCATTCTGGCGTATCTTGCTGGTCGCGATAGTGGTTAGGTATAAGTTCAGGTGGCTCACAAAATGGGCCGTTGAACTCGTGCTGGGTGAGTAAAATCACCGCATAAGAACAGCCTAATATATCTTCCATCCGAAATAGCCGTGGATGTCGTTGCTTTTCTGCCTGCCAGAAAACATAAAGGTCTGGATCTTCGGGTGGGGTGCAGGATTCAAAATTCTCAAACACATCCAATATTTCTTCTGTACATGGTGTTCCGCCATCGTTGTGCTCGGGCGCAACAGCAAAGAAAGATAATGCGACAATCTCTGGCCCATAAATCCGATAATCTTCCGGCAACAGCAGGGTAAATCCATGATTCAATGGGAAACCATTATTTGGATCCAGCGGCCACTGTTCGGGCGTTATGCCTGGCGGTAGGCCAAAGCACCAACCTTGTTGGCGCGGCATATTTTCGTTAATAGGGTAGGGGAGAAGAGTGAGATCATAGGCTTGCATAGTGTTAGTCCTTTACAACGCTAGCAGGAAAGAGAGCCATAACGCCGTTTATGTTGTGGGAAATGATGAGATCTTTATCCTAAAATAAGTTACCGAATAGAATTATTTATTTTTTTATTAAAATTATTTATATGCTATTAGTATTATAAATTTTATCTAATAACAATCCCGCGATATAGTCTCTGCATCAGATACTTAATTCGGAATATCCAACGTGTTTTCTTATTACTTTCAAGGGCTTGCGCTTGGGGCGGCTATGATCCTGCCGCTCGGTCCACAAAATGCTTTTGTGATGAATCAGGGCATTCGTCGTCAGTACCACATTATGATTGCCTTACTTTGTGCTATCAGTGATTTGGTCCTGATTTGCGCCGGGATTTTTGGTGGCAGTGCGTTATTGATGCAGTCGCCGTGGTTGCTGGCGCTGGTCACCTGGGGCGGCGTAGCCTTCTTGCTGTGGTATGGTTTTGGCGCTTTTAAAACCGCAATGAGCAGTAATATTGAGTTAGCCAGTGCCGAAGTCCTGAAGCAAGGAAGATGGAAAATTATCGCCACCATGCTGGCAGTGACCTGGCTGAATCCGCATGTTTACCTGGATACTTTTGTGGTGCTGGGTAGCCTTGGTGGGCAGCTTGATGTTGAACCAAAACGTTGGTTTGCGCTCGGGACAATTAGCGCCTCTTTCCTCTGGTTCTTTGGTCTGGCTCTTCTCGCAGCCTGGCTGGCACCGGGTCTGCGTACGGCAAAAGCACAGCGCATTATCAATCTGGTAGTGGGATGTGTTATGTGGTTTATTGCCTTGCAGCTGGCGAAAGATGGTGTGGAATATTTACAAGCGTTAATTCGTTGAGGTGTTGCGAAAAACAGCAGAAGCCATGACGATAGCTGCCTAATTTGCTTATCTGTACAACCACTGAAAATCCACAATCAGTCCTGATGGAGCACACTGGACAAACGGAAGCAGAAATGCTCGCCCGTCACGCCAACCTTGAGTAAAGCTTATATCCGGTTCAGATGTAAGTCGTTCAACTGTTAGGGTATTGTCTGATGGTAAAATTAAGGGCGTATGACTAAACTTTTGGTTATGCGCCCTTTACTTTGGGCAATTTACGTTACATGGAGAAACAATAGTGAACGTCAAAGTATTGGCCCTGGCGGCGTTAGTTGGTTTTAGCGGCATGTCTGCTCAGGCAAGTGAATTGCCTGAAGGGCCACATGTTGTGACTTCCGGGACGGCAAGTGTGGATGCGGTGCCCGATATTGCTACCCTTTCAATTGAAGTCAATGTAGCAGCGAAAGATGCTGCCACGGCTAAAAAACAGGCAGATGAGCGTGTTGCGCAATATCTTACCTTTCTGGAACTGAATCAGATCAGCAAAAAAGATATTCGTTCGGCAAATTTGCGAACCCAGCCGGATTACGATTACCAGAACGGTAAAAGTATTCTGAAAGGATATCGCGCGGTGCGCACCGTTGAAGTGACACTGCGTCAGTTAGATAAACTTAACCCGTTGCTGGATGGTGCATTGAAAGCGGGGTTAAACGAGATTCGTTCTGTGTCGTTAGGCGTTGCGCAACCAGATTCTTATAAGGACAAAGCACGTCAGGCGGCAATAAAAGATGCTATTCATCAGGCGCAGGAGTTGGCTGAAGGCTTTAATAGTAAACTGGGGCCAGTTTACAGCGTGCGCTATCACGTCTCTAACTATCAGCCCAGCCCAATGGTTAGAATGATGAAAGCAGATGCAGCACCGTCAAATGCTCAAGAAACCTACGAGCAGGCAACGATTCAATTTGATGATCAGGTTGATGTGGTGTTCCAACTTGAACCTGCCGCAGAACAGAAACCAACAACCAACAAAGCCCAGTAAAACAATTCACCCGGTTTCACACCGGGTGAAAATTTTAATCCTGACGCAAAACCTTATGTCCGTATTCCAGCAGGGCATCGGTCACTTTACGCATCATACGACTTTCTGGCGCAAACCGGTGCCAGTAAAGCATCCGCCTTTGCAATAGACCTGGTGTTAAATTAATCAACTCACCGCTTGCCAGTTCTTTCTCAATTTGCAGATGAGGGATCATACAACAGGTTGTTCCCTGTCGGGCGAGCTGCACGAAGGCTTCCGAAGAATTCACGATATGGCATGGCACGCTGCCTGGTGGCAGATCGAAGTTTTGCTGCAAAAATGCCTGATGCATATCATCCAGATGGTCAAATGCTACGACAGGTGCTTTCAGCAGCGCGGCACGCGTTACTCCATTCGGGAAATATTTTTCTGCAAACGGTTTTGAGCTGACGAACAGATAATCAAGCGCACCAAGTTTGTCCACGAGGCAACTCGGCAGCGCTTGCGGTTGGATACTCACGGCCCCCACGACTTCTCCACGACGCAAACGCTCCTGAGTTCGCGTTTCGTCTTCTACCTGCAAATTAAGACGGATTGGGGAATCAGCCAGAACAGGTGCCAGCGCAGGCAGCAACCAGGTAGCCAGACTGTCGGCGTTGACCGCCAGTGATAACAGCAAGGGTGTTGAGCCGGTTTGCTCATCACCCAGCCACTCTTCTTCCAGTAGCTCAACCTGACGCAACAGTGCCAGCAACTTCTGCCCCTGTTCTGTAGGACGTGGAGGAACGGTACGTACCAGCAATGGCTGCCCGAACATATTTTCCAGCTGTTTTATACGTTGTGAAACGGCAGATTGCGTGATGCATAATTTTTGTGCTGCGCGTTCAAAACCTCGTTCACGTATTACCGCGTCCAGTGCCTGCAGTGTTCTGTAGTCCGGGCGTTTCATTGTTGTTGTTTGCTCCTGTTGTGTTCTTTTTCTTGCACTATGACATAAATTTGCCTTGGGTACAGACCAAAACAAACAGCCGTGAGTAAGGGCGGGAAGATTTTTCCGTCTAATGATCTATAATGCGCCAGAGTTTTTACAGCACAGGCGAAAACAATCATGACGCAGGATGAACTGAAAAAAGCAGTAGGTTGGGCGGCGCTTCAGTATGTACAGCCGGGCACTATCGTTGGGGTCGGTACTGGCTCAACCGCTGCACATTTTATTGATGCATTAGGCACGATGAAAGATCAAATTGAAGGGGCGGTTTCCAGCTCGGATGCGTCAACCGAAAAGCTGAAAAGCCTTGGTATTACCGTTTTTGATCTCAACGATGTGGACAGCCTCGGTATCTACGTTGACGGTGCTGATGAAATTAACGGTCATATGCAGATGATCAAAGGCGGTGGCGCAGCGTTAACCCGTGAAAAAATCATCGCTTCCGTGGCGAAAAAATTTATCTGCATAGCAGATGCCTCCAAGCAAGTGGATATTCTCGGTAAATTTCCACTGCCAGTAGAAGTGATTCCTATGGCTCGTAGTGCAGTGGCTCGCCAGCTGGTGAAACTGGGCGGGCATCCGGAATACCGTCAGGGTGTGATCACTGATAACGGTAACGTTATTCTTGATGTGCACGGTATGGAGATCCTTGACCCGGTGGCAATGGAAAATGCGATTAATGCCATCCCAGGTGTGGTTACTGTCGGTTTATTTGCTAACCGTGGCGCGGATGTGGCACTGATTGGCACCGCTGAAGGCGTAAAAACCATCGTTAAATAAGCCACTTTGTTAAAATAATCTGGCAGGGCAAATTTAGTGACAAGTGTCACGTTTTTCAATTGACCCTGCCGATCCTTTCATAAAACATTCCATTAACAGCATTTTCCTCTGTTTAATGACGCTGTTTGAGATTTCCTCATAATGGCGACGCAAACGTTCATATTGCCGCATTAATTTTTTTTGATATGTTGAAAGGCGGATGCAAATCCATACACAACATATTCAGAAGACAGGATCGGGAAATGGCAAAGGTATCGCTGGAGAAAGACAAAATTAAGTTTCTGCTGGTTGAAGGAGTGCACCAAAAGGCACTGGAAAACCTTCGCGCAGCAGGTTATACCAATATCGAATTTCACAAAGGTGCGCTGGATAGCGATGCACTGAAAGAGTCTATCCGTGATGCCCACTTCATCGGCCTGCGATCCCGTACCCATCTGACTGAAGACGTGATCAACGCTGCAGAAAAACTGGTGGCTATTGGCTGTTTCTGTATTGGCACAAATCAGGTTGACCTGAACGCGGCGGCAAAACGTGGGATTCCGGTGTTTAATGCACCGTTTTCAAACACTCGTTCTGTGGCAGAGCTAGTTATTGGTGAATTGCTACTCCTGCTACGTGGTGTACCGGAAGCTAATGCCAAAGCCCACCGTGGTGTGTGGAACAAACTGGCTACGGGTTCTTTTGAAGCTCGCGGTAAAAAACTCGGCATTATTGGTTACGGCCATATTGGTACGCAACTGGGCATTCTGGCCGAATCGCTGGGGATGCATGTCTATTTCTATGATATTGAAAATAAACTACCGTTAGGCAACGCCACTCAGGTGCAACATCTTTCCGACCTGCTGAATATGAGCGATGTTGTAAGCCTGCACGTACCTGAAAACCCATCTACCAAAAACATGATGGGCGCAAAAGAGATTTCACTAATGAAACCAGGCTCACTGCTGATTAACGCTTCGCGCGGCACAGTGGTGGAAATCCCGGCATTATGTGATGCGCTGGCAAGCAAGCACCTGGCTGGCGCGGCAATCGACGTATTCCCGACGGAACCGGCGACCAACAGCGATCCGTTTACCTCTCCGCTGTGCGAGTTCGACAACGTCCTTCTGACGCCACATATTGGCGGTTCGACTCAGGAAGCACAGGAGAATATCGGCCTGGAAGTTGCAGGTAAATTAATCAAGTACTCTGACAATGGCTCAACGCTCTCTGCGGTGAACTTCCCGGAAGTATCGCTGCCACTGCATGGTGGGCGTCGTCTGATGCACATCCACGAAAACCGTCCGGGCGTGCTGACTGCGCTGAACAAAATCTTTGCCGAGCAGGGCGTTAACATCGCTGCACAGTATCTGCAAACCTCAGCGCAGATGGGTTATGTGGTTATTGATATTGAAGCTGACGAAGACGTTGCCGAAAAAGCGCTGCAGGCAATGAAAGCTATTCCGGGTACCATTCGCGCCCGTCTGCTGTACTAATTCCCCTTCTCTGAAAATTAACGGGCAGGTCACTGACTTGCCTGTTTTTTATCCGTTTCCCCCACATTTGCAGTGCTGTGCATATGTCTTTGCGAGTCTGCTCGAATAAAGAAATTAAAGTCAGATCAATGCGTTGTCTTTGTATGTGAAGGATTTACGATGGCGAGGCAGCATGGGGCTGTAACGGTAAAGCCCTCACCGAAGCGAGGGCTTGAAGGAGAAGGGTTATGATGAAGAGCGTCATCATACTGGTCATTCTGTTGATGATAAGCGCACCAGCTTTCTAAACAGAAGTCAGAGGGAGGAGCAATCCTCCCTTACCCTTACTCACTAAATTAGGTTAAAGAATCAACGATGTCAATCAGGGCGATGCGGGTGTATCGCCCTTACCACTCCCAGACTTTCGACGGCGTAACTACCGCAGGAAGTGGAATATCCCACTCTTCAACGGGGAGTTTTTCCACCAACTGACAATCATGCGCATAACCCACCGGTTGCATTTTATAGTGCTGCCAGTTTTGTAAGGTCCGATCATAAAAACCACCGCCCATTCCCAGGCGCTGACCGTACTCATCAAAGGCGACCAGCGGTGTGATCAACACGTCTAATCGGGAAAGAGGAAGAACGTCACGCACATCCAGTTTTGGCTCATGGATCTTCAACCTGTTCATTACTAGTTCACTTTGCGGATGGTAATTAAGGAACAGCAAATTACCGGTACTAAAGGGATGCAAAACTGGAAGATACACGCGCTTACCGGCGCGCCAGAGTTGTTCTATGAGCGGCTGGGTGTCGAGTTCACCATCAAAAGAGAGGAATACAGCGACCGTATGCGCCATCACCACCGGGGGATAAGTCATCATCCGGGTAGCGGCTTGTTGACCCATTTCGTGCTGTTGTTCCGGCGTTAACGCACGACGACATTGCCGAATCATTTTGCGGATTTCTTGTCGGGATAATGTCAGTGGGAGTTCTGGTAGTTGCGTCATGGCTGGTGCCAGATAAGAAGGGAATCTCCGAGATGCCGCCGCAGGCTGTAACCCTTGAACCCTTGGTTCAAGGTGAATGTGTCGTCACAGTTTTAAGGCTTCTCGGACGGACCGAGCATGCTCACCAACCGCGGAGCGCCACATTCTTGTGGTATGAAATATCGGCTCAGGGGACTGGCCCGCTTGCGAACATCTCAGAGAAATTTTGTCTTCACGGTTACTCTACCACAGTAAACCGAAAAGTGTCATTCAAAGTTTTGGTTAGTTTTTTCGGTGATGCGACCTTGTTCAAGTAACGCTTGTTCTATGGTCTGCTGCAGCATCCGAATACGCTGTTCCATGCTTGCCGCGTAATCACGAGTCTTCGCTTTTTCTTGCGCTAACTCATAGCTGATATTCAATGCGGCAATGAAGACCAACTGTTCAGTATTTGTGACTCTAGTGCGTTCTTTCAGATCTTGCAACCGTTGGTTCAGATCGTCCGCTGCCTGATTCAACGCATCCCTTTGGTCAGGCGGGCAGTTCACACGCAGTGAACGGCCAAAAATTTGGATATCGACGGGTTGTGCAGACATGCCACCTTCCTGCTGATTGACTGCGCTGCCTTCGTCTTTAGACCCATGGTCTGCGAAGGGGCGACACTATAGCTACCCTGATGAGAAGAGACAAGCCCTTTTCTGGTCCACCAGGGCCCAAAGTGGTAGCATATCATGAATATTCCTCCCTTTGACGACGAATGCTTATGTCTATACAGAACGAAATGCCTGGTTACAACGAAATGAACCAGTATCTGAACCAACAAGGGACGGGTCTGACCCCTGCTGAGATGCATGGTTTAATCAGTGGGATGATATGTGGTGGTAACGATGACAGCTCATGGCTACCGCTGCTTCACGACCTGACGAACGAAGGCATGGCTTTCGGTCATGAGCTGGCACAGGCATTGCGCAAAATGCACTCTGCTACCAGCGATGCCCTGCAGGATGACGGTTTCCTTTTTCAGCTTTATCTGCCTGATGGCGATGATGTCAGTGTTTTCGATCGTGCTGATGCGCTGGCAGGTTGGGTCAATCACTTCCTGCTTGGTCTTGGCGTTACGCAACCGAAGCTGGACAAAGTGACCGGCGAAACCGGTGAAGCTATCGACGATCTGCGTAACATCGCGCAGCTGGGCTACGACGAAGACGAAGATCAGGAAGAGCTGGAAATGTCGCTTGAAGAGATCATCGAGTACGTCCGTGTTGCCGCGCTGTTATGCCACGACACCTTTACTCATCCGCAACCGACCGCGCCAGAAGTACAAAAACCGACTCTACACTAAAAACAAAAAACGTAAGGAGAGTGTTATGAGTGAGATATCCCGGCAAGAATTTCAGCGTCGCCGTCAGGCCCTGGTAGAGCAAATGCAACCTGGCAGCGCCGCGCTGATTTTCGCGGCACCAGAAGTGACCCGTAGCGCCGACAGCGAATACCCCTATCGTCAGAACAGTGACTTCTGGTACTTCACCGGTTTTAACGAACCGGAAGCGGTGCTGGTGCTGATTAAAAGTGATGACACTCATAACCACAGCGTTCTGTTTAACCGCGTTCGCGACCTGACGGCAGAGATCTGGTTTGGTCGCCGTTTAGGTCAGGATGCTGCGCCGGAAAAACTGGGCGTTGATCGCGCACTGGCGTTCAGCGAAATCAATCAGCAACTTTATCAACTGCTTAATGGTCTGGATGTGGTTTACCACGCTCAGGGCGAATATGCCTATGCTGATGAAATCGTGAACAGCGCGCTGGAAAAGCTGCGTAAAGGCTCGCGACAAAATCTCACCGCGCCAGCAACGATGATCGACTGGCGTCCTGGTGTTCATGAAATGCGCCTGTTCAAATCGCCGGAAGAGATTGCCGTACTTCGCCGCGCGGGTGAAATCACTGCCCTGGCGCATACCCGGGCGATGGAAAAATGCCGTCCGGGGATGTTCGAGTACCATCTGGAAGGCGAAATTCACCACGAATTTAACCGCCACGGTGCGCGTTACCCTTCCTATAACACCATTGTTGGCAGCGGTGAAAACGGCTGCATTCTGCATTACACCGAAAACGAGTGTGAAATGCGTGACGGTGACCTGGTGTTGATTGACGCGGGTTGTGAATACAAAGGTTACGCGGGCGATATTACCCGCACCTTCCCGGTTAACGGTAAATTCACTCAGGCTCAGCGTGAAATCTACGACATTGTGCTGGAGTCTCTTGAAACCAGCCTGCGCCTGTATCGTCCGGGAACGTCCATTCAGGAAGTCACCGGTGAAGTGGTGCGCATCATGGTTAGCGGCCTGGTAAAACTCGGCATCCTGAAAGGTGATGTTGAAGAACTGATCGCCCAAAACGCCCATCGTCCTTTCTTTATGCATGGCCTTAGCCACTGGTTAGGTCTGGATGTCCATGATGTTGGCATTTATGGTCAGGATCGCTCGCGCATTCTGGAACCGGGCATGGTACTGACCGTAGAGCCGGGGCTGTATATTGCGCCGGATGCGGATGTACCAGAACAATATCGCGGTATCGGCATTCGTATCGAAGACGACATTGTGATTACCGAAACCGGCAATGAAAACCTCACCGCCAGCGTGGTGAAAAAGCCGGAAGAAATTGAAGCGTTGATGGCAGCTGCGAGAAAGCAATGAGCGTAATCATCGTCGGTGGCGGCATGGCGGGCGCGACGCTGGCGCTGGCTATTTCCCAGTTAAGTCACGGGGCGCTGCCGGTACATTTGATTGAAGCGACTGCGCCAGAGTCACATGCTCATCCGGGCTTTGATGGACGGGCTATTGCGCTGGCGGCGGGCACTTGTCAGCAACTGGCGCGCATCGGCGTCTGGCAATCTCTGGCAGATTGCGCAACCGCCATCACTACCGTTCATGTCAGCGATCGTGGTCATGCCGGATTCGTCACCCTCGCCGCAGAAGATTATCAACTGGCGGCGCTGGGGCAGGTTGTCGAATTGCATAATGTCGGGCAACGGCTGTTTGCGCTATTGCGCAAAGCGCCTGGCGTAACGCTGCATTGTCCGGATCGCGTGGCTAACGTTGCCCGTACTCAGAGTCACGTTGAAGTGACACTGGAGAGTGGCAAGACGCTGACGGGCCGTGTGCTGGTCGCTGCTGATGGCACCCATTCCGCGTTAGCCACCGCGTGCGGTGTTGACTGGCAGCAGGAGCCTTACGAACAACTGGCCGTGATTGCGAACGTTGCGACTTCCGTTGCGCACGAAGGGCGCGCTTTTGAACGCTTTACGCAACATGGCCCGCTGGCGATGTTGCCGATGTCTGACGGACGCTGTTCGCTGGTCTGGTGTCATCCACTGGAACGGCGCGAAGAGGTGCTGTCGTGGAGCGACGAGAAGTTTTGCCGAGAACTCCAGTCTGCCTTTGGCTGGCGACTGGGGCAAATTACCCATGCTGGTAGACGCAGTGCTTATCCGCTGGCGTTAACCCGCGCTACCAAACCTATTACCCATCGTACCGTGCTGGTGGGCAATGCGGCGCAAACCCTGCACCCGATTGCCGGGCAAGGATTTAACCTCGGTATGCGTGATGTGATGAGCCTTGCGGAAACGCTGACTCAGGCTCAGGCACGTGAAGATGACATCGGTGATTACGGCGTATTGTGCCGTTATCAGCAGCGTCGGCAGAGCGATCGCGAAGCAACCATCGGCGTCACGGACAGCCTTGTACATCTTTTTGCTAACCGTTGGGCACCGTTGGTTGTCGGGCGCAACCTCGGGCTGATGACGATGGAATTATTCACCCCAGCACGCGATGTGCTGGCGCAGCGCACCCTCGGTTGGGTGGCGCGTTGAAGGCGGTTTTAAGGAATAAACAATGCAAAGTGTTGATGTAGCCATTGTTGGCGGCGGCATGGTGGGGCTGGCGGTTGCCTGCAGCTTACAGGGGAGCGGCTTACGCGTTGCCGTACTGGAGCAGCGCGTACCGGAACCCCTGGCGGCGGATGCACCACCACAACTGCGCGTTTCGGCTATCAATGCCGCCAGCGAAAAATTACTCACCCGTCTTGGCGTCTGGCAGGAGATCCTCTCCCGCAGGGCCAGTTGCTATCACGGCATGGAAGTGTGGGACAAAGACAGTTTTGGTCACATTTCGTTTGACGATCAAAGCATGGGCTATAGCCATCTTGGGCATATCGTTGAAAATTCAGTCATTCACTACGCGCTGTGGAACAAAGCACAGCAGTCGTCAGATATCAGCCTGTTAGCCCCTGCAGAATTACAGCAGGTCGCCTGGGGAGAGAACGAAACCTTCCTGACGCTGAAAGACGGCAGTATGTTAACGGCGCGTCTGGTAATTGGCGCAGACGGCGCTAATTCCTGGTTGCGCAACAAAGCCGATATTCCGCTGACTTTCTGGGATTATCAGCATCACGCGCTGGTGGCGACCATTCGCACGGAAGAACCGCATGATGCGGTGGCGCGACAGGTTTTCCATGGCGAAGGCATTCTGGCCTTTTTGCCGCTTAGCGATCCGCATCTTTGCTCAATTGTCTGGTCACTGTCGCCAGAGGAAGCACAGCGGATGCAGCAGGCAGGCGAAGACGAATTTAACCGCGAGTTAAATATCGCTTTTGATAATCGCCTGGGCTTATGCAAGGTTGAGAGTGAACGTCTGGTGTTCCCGCTGACTGGGCGTTATGCGCGCCAGTTTGCCGCGCACCGTCTGGCGCTGGTGGGCGACGCCGCGCATACCATTCACCCGTTGGCGGGGCAGGGGGTGAATCTCGGCTTTATGGATGCTGCAGAGCTGATTGCTGAACTGAAACGGTTGCATCGTCAGGGTAAAGACATCGGGCAGTACATTTACCTGCGTCGCTATGAGCGTAGCCGCAAGCACAGTGCGGCGCTGATGCTGGCAGGTATGCAGGGATTCCGCGATCTGTTTTCCGGGGCTAATCCGGCGAAAAAACTGCTGCGTGATATTGGCCTGAAACTGGCCGACACGCTTCCTGGCGTTAAACCACAACTTATCCGTCAGGCAATGGGATTAAACGATTTGCCTGAATGGCTGCGCTAAAAATTTCTCTTCTTCTGTTTATTTGATACCCATCACACTTTCATCTCCCGGTTTTTTCGCCGGGAGATTTTCCTCATTTGAAATAAACTAATTTCACCTCCGTTTTCGCATTATATTTTCTAATGTCACGAATTTTTGATTTAGTGTTTTTTGACATTTTTTCAGTTCTTAATGTTGTCTTATTCAAATTAACTTTCTAATCTAATTATCTTTGTATAGAGAATGGTTCATTTTTTGGTTTTTTATTCTGTTGTGATTTTGGCGTTTTTTAACCATAAGCTAATGTGATGTTCAATTTTACCTTATGGTTAACAGTCTGTTTCGGTGGTAAGTTCAGGGAAAAGAGAACGATTGCGTTGGAGACCGGGAGTGGCTCCGATGCTGGGTTTCGTGGTGATAATTTCACCATGAAAAAGTTGTCAGCCCCGCTTATTCAATGAGGACAAGATGGCACAACAGACTCCTTTGTACGAACAACACACGCTTTGCGGCGCTCGCATGGTGGATTTCCACGGCTGGATGATGCCGCTGCATTACGGTTCGCAAATCGACGAACATCATGCGGTACGTACCGATGCCGGAATGTTTGATGTGTCACATATGACCATCGTCGATCTTCGTGGCAGTCGCACCCGGGAGTTTCTGCGTTATCTGCTGGCGAACGATGTGGCGAAGCTCACCAAAAGCGGCAAAGCCCTCTACTCGGGGATGTTGAATGCCTCTGGCGGTGTGATAGATGACCTCATCGTCTACTACTTTACTGAAGATTTCTTCCGCCTCGTTGTTAACTCCGCCACCCGCGAAAAAGACCTCTCCTGGATTACCCAACACGCTGAACCTTTCGGCATCGAAATTACCGTTCGTGATGACCTCTCCATGATTGCCGTACAAGGGCCGAATGCGCAGGCAAAAGCTGCCACACTGTTTAATGATGCTCAGCGTCAGGCGGTGGAAGGGATGAAACCCTTCTTTGGCGTGCAGGCGGGCGATCTGTTTATTGCCACCACCGGTTATACCGGTGAAGTGGGCTACGAAATTGCGCTGCCCAATGAAAAAGCGGCGGATTTCTGGCGTGCGCTGGTGGAAGCGGGCGTTAAGCCCTGCGGTCTGGGCGCTCGTGACACACTGCGTCTGGAAGCGGGTATGAATCTGTATAGCCAGGAGATGGACGAAACTATTTCTCCTTTAGCCGCCAACATGGGCTGGACCATCGCCTGGGAACCGGCTGATCGTGACTTTATCGGTCGTGAAGCTCTGGAAGCGCAGCGTGAACATGGTACAGAAAAACTGGTTGGTCTGGTGATGACCGAAAAAGGCGTGCTGCGTAATGAACTGCCGGTACGTTTTACCGATGCGCAGGGCAATCAGCATGAAGGCATTATCACCAGCGGTACTTTCTCCCCGACGTTGGGTTACAGCATTGCGCTGGCACGCGTGCCGGAAGGTATTGGCGAAACGGCGATTGTGCAAATTCGCAACCGTGAAATGCCAGTAAAAGTGACGAAACCTGTTTTTGTGCGTAACGGCAAAGCCGTCGCGTGATTTACTTTTTTGGAGATTAATTGATGAGCAACGTACCAGCAGAACTGAAATACAGCAAAGAACACGAATGGCTGCGTAAAGAAGCCGACGGCACTTACACTGTTGGCATCACTGAGCACGCTCAGGAGCTGTTAGGCGATATGGTGTTTGTTGACCTGCCGGAAGTGGGCGCAACGGTAAGCGCGGGCGATGACTGCGCGGTTGCCGAATCGGTAAAAGCGGCGTCAGACATTTATGCGCCAGTAAGCGGTGAAATCGTGGCGGTAAACGACGCTCTGAGCGATTCTCCGGAACTGGTGAACAGCGAACCGTATACAGGCGGCTGGATCTTCAAAATCAAAGCCAGCGATGAAAGCGAACTGGAATCACTGCTGGATGCGACCGCATACGAAGCATTGTTAGAAGACGAGTAACGGCTTTATTCCTCTTCTGCGGAAGAGGATTAGGGTGAGGAACATTTACGCCTCACCCTCACTCTCTTCGCAAGGAGAGAGGTTCACAATTCACTGCACGTTTCAGGAACCATCGCTCATGACACAGACGTTAAGCCAGCTTGAAAACAGCGGCGCTTTTATTGAACGCCATATCGGACCGGACGCCGCGCAACAGCAAGAAATGCTGAATGCCGTTGGCGCACAATCGTTAAACGCGCTGACCGGCCAGATTGTGCCGAAAGATATTCAGCTTGCGACACCACCGCAGGTTGGCGCACCGGCGACCGAATACGCCGCGCTGGCGGAACTCAAAGCTATAGCCAGTCGCAATAAACGCTTCACGTCTTACATCGGCATGGGTTACACCGCCGTGCAGCTACCGCCGGTTATCCTGCGTAACATGCTGGAAAATCCGGGCTGGTATACCGCGTATACTCCGTATCAACCTGAAGTCTCCCAGGGCCGGCTTGAAGCACTGCTTAACTTCCAGCAGGTAACGCTGGATTTGACCGGGCTGGATATGGCCTCTGCTTCTTTGTTGGATGAAGCCACCGCTGCCGCCGAAGCAATGGCGATGGCAAAACGCGTCAGTAAACTGAAAAATGCCAACCGCTTCTTCGTTGCTTCTGACGTGCATCCGCAAACTTTAGATGTAGTACGTACACGCGCAGAAACCTTTGGTTTTGAAGTGATTGTCGATGATGCACAAAAAGTGCTCGATCACCAGGACGTCTTCGGCGTGCTGTTACAGCAGGTTGGCACTACCGGTGAAATTCACGACTACACTGCACTTATCAGCGAACTGAAATCACGCAAAATTGTGGTCAGCGTCGCCGCCGATATTATGGCGCTGGTGCTGTTAACCGCGCCGGGCAAACAGGGCGCGGATATTGTTTTTGGTTCGGCGCAACGCTTTGGCGTACCGATGGGCTACGGTGGCCCACATGCGGCATTCTTTGCGGCGAAAGATGAATACAAACGCTCAATGCCGGGCCGTATTATCGGTGTATCGAAAGATGCTGCGGGCAATACCGCGCTGCGCATGGCGATGCAGACTCGCGAGCAACATATTCGCCGTGAGAAAGCGAACTCCAACATTTGTACTTCCCAGGTACTGCTGGCAAACATCGCCAGCCTGTATGCCGTTTATCACGGCCCGGTTGGCCTGAAACGTATCGCTAACCGCATCCACCGTCTGACCGATATCCTGGCGGCGGGCTTGCAACAAAAAGGTCTGAAGCTGCGTCATGCGCACTATTTCGATACTTTGTGTGTGGAAGTGGCCGACAAAGCGGGCGTGCTGGCGCGTGCCGAAGCGGCTGAAATCAACCTACGTAGCGATATTCTGAATGCGGTGGGGATCACCCTTGATGAAACCACCACGCGCGAAAACGTGATGCAGCTTTTCAGCGTACTGCTGGGCGATAATCACGGACTGGACATCGACACGCTGGACAAAGACGTGGCTCACGACAGCCGTTCTATTCAGCCTGCAATGCTGCGCGATGACGAAATTCTCACCCATCCGGTGTTTAATCGCTACCACAGCGAAACCGAAATGATGCGCTATATGCACTCGCTGGAGCGTAAAGATCTGGCGCTGAATCAGGCGATGATCCCGCTGGGTTCCTGCACCATGAAACTGAACGCCGCTGCCGAGATGATCCCAATCACCTGGCCGGAATTTGCCGAACTGCACCCGTTCTGCCCGCCGGAACAGGCCGAAGGTTATCAGCAGATGATCGCCCAACTGGCTGACTGGCTGGTGAAACTGACCGGTTACGACGCCGTCTGTATGCAGCCGAACTCTGGCGCTCAGGGCGAATACGCGGGGCTGCTGGCGATTCGTCATTATCATGAAAGCCGCAACGAAGGGCATCGCGATATCTGCCTGATCCCGGCTTCTGCGCACGGCACTAACCCGGCTTCCGCGCATATGGCAGGAATGCAGGTGGTGGTTGTGGCGTGTGATAAAAACGGCAACATCGATCTGACTGACCTGCGCGCGAAAGCGGAGCAGGCGGGCGATAATCTCTCCTGCATTATGGTGACCTATCCTTCCACCCACGGCGTGTACGAAGAAACGATCCGTGAAGTGTGTGAAATCGTGCATCAGTTCGGCGGTCAGGTTTACCTTGATGGCGCGAACATGAACGCCCAGGTTGGCATCACTTCGCCGGGCTTTATTGGCGCGGACGTTTCGCACCTTAACCTGCATAAAACTTTCTGCATTCCGCACGGCGGTGGTGGTCCGGGTATGGGACCGATCGGCGTGAAAGCGCATTTGGCACCGTTTGTTCCGGGTCATAGTGTGGTGCAAATCGAAGGCATGTTAACCCGTCAGGGCGCGGTTTCTGCGGCACCGTTCGGTAGCGCTTCTATTCTGCCAATTAGCTGGATGTACATCCGCATGATGGGCGCAGAAGGGCTGAAAAAAGCAAGCCAGGTGGCAATCCTCAACGCCAACTATATTGCCAGCCGCCTGCAGGATGCCTTCCCGGTGCTGTATACCGGCCGCGACGGCCGCGTGGCGCACGAATGTATTCTCGATATTCGCCCGCTGAAAGAAGAAACCGGCATCAGCGAGCTGGATATTGCCAAGCGCCTGATCGACTATGGTTTCCACGCGCCGACTATGTCGTTCCCGGTGGCGGGGACGCTGATGGTTGAACCGACTGAATCTGAAAGCAAAGTGGAACTGGATCGCTTTATCGATGCGATGCTGTCTATCCGCGCAGAAATTGACCAGGTGAAAGCCGGTGTCTGGCCGCTGGAAGATAACCCGCTGGTGAACGCGCCGCACATTCAGAGCGAACTGGTCGCCGAGTGGGCGCATCCGTACAGCCGTGAAGTTGCAGTATTCCCGGCAGGCGTGGCAGACAAATACTGGCCAACAGTGAAACGTCTGGATGATGTTTACGGCGACCGTAACCTGTTCTGCTCCTGCGTACCGATTAGCGAATACCAGTAATTTACTGATTCGACTATCTTCTAAAGGCGCTTCGGCGCCTTTTCAGCTTGTTAATAAAGAGTGCTTTGTTTATGTCGGATGCCGCGTGAGTGCTTTTTCAAGAAGCGAAGTCTTACTAATTCAATATATTGCAGTAAATTGTTGGCTCCTCTCAGGCAACCAGGTGTTTGTATCAGTGTATTAGCCAGAATTAAATCACCCGTTTTTTAGGGTCTAATGATTCATTGTGCATGACTTTTACTTTGCTGTTATTTAATAAAAATAACACAGCATATTTACATGTAATTACAAATAGTTTCTCTCCGGAATCGTTATTTACCTCTCAATATAATTACAAAACTTTCCGTATATTAAATCCATTAAGTTATTTATTTAAATTATAAATTAAAAATAAATATAAATAACGCAAATGTTTCTTAACTTAGCGCTTTGTTTTTCATACCTGGAGGGAATGATGAAACGATTTATATTTCTGCCATTAATAACATGCTTTCTATCAATGAATGCAATGGCAGCTGACGGAGAAAATAAGCCCAGTAATCTATTAGGTGCACCAGTTAATACCGCTATTTCTGGTGGTTCAGTATTGCCGGAAGGAATGTTATTAACCGCCGTGAATAGCTCATTTCGCGATAAAGATCATCAAATCGAGGGGCACGGAAGTTCGGATGTTTACTCCCAGATATGGTTATTGAAGATTCGTTACGGTTTGACCGACAGACTGGAATTATCAACTGTGGGTTCTTATATCAATAACAAACGAGACAATCTGTCTCCTGAGCATATAGAGGGAATGGGCGATCAATCGGTGGGGGCCACTTATGCTTTAATGAGCCAGCGAAGAGGTGATCCGTTTTGGGTTACGGTAGGTGGGGCATTATTACTACCCACCGGGCAAGGTGGAGATAATCATTTGCCTGGGAACAGCGCCTGGGGAGGAAGAGTATCACTCTCTTTAACAAAATCATTCACTCCTAACTTTAAAGGGGATATGGATTTTGTCTATCAGGGACCATTTGAGCGCGGTAACCAGGATGTGAAACGAGGTAACGAATTCCAGTGGAATACCCAGGTGCGGTATATGTTTAGCGATTTACCGCTGGATATTGGTCTGGAAAGTGCCTACAGCAATAATGCCTCTGGAACGAAAAAACTGCCTAATGGCAGCGTAATTAATACCCATTCTGGAACTACCGAATGGGTTGTTGGTCCGTCATTTAATATTGCCGTCGATTCACTGAAATTATGGTTTGGTGCCGGAGCCTTCTTCCCGGTAATGCAGGAAGCGAAGTCGCCAACCAAAATGGAAGATGTACGCTGGGAATTTAAAATAGGTAAGACCTGGTAAGACTCGTTCAAAATGTTACCCGCCGACTGGCGGGTAACATGCAGTAGTTAAAGCTTCTCGCCGTTGCTGGCAATCACCTCTTTGTACCAGTCAAAGCTCTTCTTACGTGAACGCGACATATCGCCAGTACCGTCGTCATGTTTATTCACATAGATAAAGCCGTAGCGTTTGCTGTACTGCCCGGTAGTGAACGACACGCAGTCGATGCAGCCCCACGGTGTGTAGCCCATCAGATCCACGCCATCGTAAGTCACCGCTTTTTTCATTTCTTCGATATGGGCGCGCAGGTAATCAATGCGGTAGTCGTCGTTGATGCTGCCGTCTTCTTCCACTTTGTCATAAGCGCCAAAACCGTTTTCGACAATAAACAGCGGCTTCTGATAACGCTCATACAGTTCGCATAGTGCATAGCGCAGACCCACCGGATCAATCTGCCATCCCCAGTCCGACGCTTTAACAAATGGGTTCGGTACACTGCCTTCAAAACCAGAGATCGCATCGCCGGTGCCGCCTTCGGCCTTCACTGCGTTGGTCATGTAATAGCTGAAACCAAGATAATCGCAGGTGCCTTCACGCAGTACATCGAGATCGCCGTCTTCCATTTTGATGTTAAATCCGCGACGCTCCCACTCGTTCAACACATAGGAAGGGTAATAGCCACGCAACTGCACATCGGTAAAGACGTAGCGTTCGCGCATCGACTCCTGAGCGAACATCACATCGTCCGGGTTACAGGAGTATGGATAGAGCGGCACCATCGCCAGCATACAGCCGACTTTCATCTCCGGGTTAATGCGACGCGCGGCTTTCACTGCCAGGGCGCTGGCGACAAACTGGTGATGCAGCACCTGATACATCGTCTCTTCCGGGTTTTCATGTTCGGTATACACCACGCCAGAGCAGCAGTAACCGAACAGAGGTGCACGCCAGTTACGCTGGTTGTTAATTTCGTTGAAGGTCATCCAATATTTGACTTTATGCTTATAGCGTTCAAATACCACTTCCGCGAAACGTACAAAGAAATCAACCACTTTACGGTTAGTCCAGCTACCGTATTGCTGCACCAGATGCAGCGGCATTTCAAAGTGGGAGAGGGTGATCACCGGTTCGATGTTGTATTTCAGCAGTTCATCGAACATATCATCGTAGAACTTCAGCCCTTCTTCGTTTGGCTGAGTTTCATCACCTTTTGGGAAAATGCGCGTCCAGGCGATGGAAGTGCGAAAACATTTGAAGCCCATTTCGGCAAATAGCTTGATGTCTTCTTTGTAGTGACCATAAAAATCAACGGCTTCATGGTTTGGATAGTATTTTCCTGGCAAGACTTCTTTGGTGATTTCGCGCGGCACGCCGTGTGCGCCACCGGTCAGAACGTCACAAATGCTCGGCCCTTTGCCGCCTTTGTTCCAGCCGCCTTCGACCTGATGAGCGGCAACTGCGCCGCCCCATAAGAAATCTTTCGGTAAGGTGAGTTTTTTCACTATCATAGGCTCCAGATGAGTCAATTCTTACAGGAAATAGTACCATGCAGCCAAACGACATCACTTTTTTTCAACGTTTCCAGGATGACATTCTGGCTGGGCGTAAAACCATCACCATCCGCGACGAGTCTGAATCGCACTTCAAAACGGGTGATGTGCTTCGTGTCGGGCGTTTTGAAGATGACGGTTATTTTTGCACGATTGAAGTCACTGCAACATCAACCGTAACGCTGGATACGTTGACGGAAAAACATGCACAACAGGAAAATATGACCCTGCCTGAACTGAAAAAGGTCATTGCCGACATCTATCCTGGGCAGACACAGTTTTATGTAATTGAATTTAAATGCCTTTAAATTGAACTCACGCCTGTTAGTTGAAATTTCGCATTTAATTTCATGATTTTTCGGAGATTAGTCTCAAATCAGAATTTATTTTAGCTAACAGGTGTTCACTGGAACTATTCTCAGTTACGCTGGAGAAGTGTTCACGTGCGTGTACGTTTCTCCGGAGTAAGTTATGGTTCAGAAGCCCCTCATTAAGCAGGGATATTCGCTGGCAGAGGAAATTGCCAACAGCGTCAGTCACGGCATTGGGCTGGTGTTTGGTATCGTTGGGCTGGTGTTGTTACTGGTTCAGGCGGTGGATCTCAATGCCAGCGCCACAGCGATAACCAGTTACAGTCTCTATGGCGGCAGTATGATCCTGCTGTTTCTTGCTTCGACGCTTTATCACGCCGTTCCCCATCAACGGGCAAAAATGTGGCTGAAGAAATTTGACCACTGTGCCATTTATCTATTGATTGCCGGAACCTACACGCCGTTTTTGCTGGTGGGGCTGGATTCTCCGTTAGCGCGCGGGTTGATGATTGTTATCTGGAGCCTGGCGCTGTTGGGGATTCTGTTCAAGCTGACCATCGCGCACCGATTCAAAATTTTATCTCTGGTGACTTATCTGGCGATGGGCTGGCTGTCGCTGGTGGTGATTTATGAAATGGCCGTTAAGCTCGCGGCGGGCAGCGTTACCTTACTGGCGGTAGGCGGAGTGGTTTATTCGCTCGGGGTGATTTTCTATGTCTGCAAACGCATTCCGTACAATCATGCCATCTGGCACGGCTTTGTGCTCGGCGGCAGCGTGTGCCACTTTCTGGCGATCTATTTGTATATTGGGCAGGCGTAATTGGTGCGCCGTTGTAGGCATGATAAGACGCGTCAGCGTCGCATCAGGCATCGGAGCGCAACCGCCGGATGCGGCGTGAACGCCTTATCCGACCTACGGGCCGCGTCCTTGTTGTGATAAAGGCATCAAATCCCAGGCATGATAAGACGCGTCAGCGTCGCATCAGGCGATAAATGCCTGATGCGATACAGAGATTTACTCTTCCAGCGAATACGGCAGCGGCTCGATATGCAATGTATTCGCATCGTCGCGTACGCGGAAGATGCTGTCCGGTTCCATATCGTTATTCATGACGACCTGTACCACGACCTGACCATCTTCCAGTTTTACCGCAGCCAGCACCGTACCGGTACGACGCCAGTTCTCGCCCATTTTCAGCTCTAAATCTTCACCCGCTTCCGGCAGTCGGCTGGCGCTACCTGCCAGCAGCCAGAGGGCGCGTTTGTTGGCACCGCGGAATTTAGCTCGTGCCACCATCTCTTGTCCGGTATAGCAGCCTTTTTTAAAGCTGATGCCGCCCAACGCCTGGAGGTTGGTCGCCTGTGGGATAAACTGCCCGCTGTTGGCGGCATCAATCACCGGAAAACCCGCTTCAATGTTTAATGCCAGCCACTGTTGGCTATTGTTCAGTTCCGCTTCACCGCGCAGTTTATCGGTCAGCATATTGGCAGTAGCTTCATCGGTTACAATCAGGAAACGTTCTGCTGGGTGTTCAAACCATAGCAGGGTAGTCGCACCTTCTCTGATAACCTGCTTTTCCTTCGAAGGTAATTCACTAAAGAGGTTTGCCAGCGCAGCGCGTGCCTGAAAACCGGCAACACCAAGCAGCACACGTTCATCGTCTGGCGCGATGGTCACTTTAGAGAACACCGCATATTTTTTCAGTTCAGTCAGTTGCGACTCGCGCACGCTGCGCCGTTCAATCCACGCAAAGCCATCGCCGTCACGGAACAGACGTAAATTGCTCCACATTTTACCTTTGGCATCGCAATGGGCGGCGAGCAGGTGCTGATCTTCTGTCATCTGGCTGACATCTGCTGTCACCTGACCCTGCATATATTTTTCGCTGTCCGTGCCAGTAATGGTGGCAAGCGCCCAGTCATCAAGCGTCATCAGCGTCAGCGGTAAACGTGCAGAAGCCGTAGGCTGACGGGGAGGAAAAGGTGTAAAAGCCATAATGGAGTCCTGTTTTACAAACGGCGTATTTATGACTAATGGTAAAAGAGCTATGAGGCAATGCAAGTGCTTTCACTACGCGATCTGTGCCTTCTGATATGCTTTGCGAGGCGACTTCCAAAAAAATGAATCCCTTGAAATATTGTGGGTTAATTTCGCGATCGCGATTGTGTTTACTGATATTCCCGCAAAAGAAGTCGAAAAACACGTTACAATAGCCTGGTACTGGATTTTCGTGAGACAGGAAGAAGATGGACATTAATAACAAAGCCCGCATTCACTGGGCATGCCGCCGTGGTATGCGCGAACTCGATATTTCAATCATGCCGTTTTTCGAACATGAGTACGACAGCTTAAGTGATGACGAAAAACGCATCTTTATTCGTCTGCTGGAATGTGACGATCCCGATCTGTTCAACTGGCTGATGAATCATGGTAAACCGGCCGATGCAGAACTGGAAATGATGGTCCGACTCATCCAGACACGGAATCGGGAACGTGGTCCTGTGGCAATCTGATTTACGCGTCTCCTGGCGCGCGCAGTGGCTTTCCTTGCTGATTCATGGGCTGGTTGCCGCTGTTATTTTACTCATGCCCTGGCCGTTAAGTTACACTCCGTTATGGATGGTGTTACTTTCGCTGGTGGTGTTTGATTGCGTTCGCAGCCAGCGACGCATTAATGCTCGCCAGGGGGAAATTCGCCTGTTGATGGACGGGCGTTTGCGTTGGCAAGGGCAGGAGTGGAGCATCGTCAAAGCGCCGTGGATGATTAAAAGCGGCATGATGTTGCGTTTACGTTCTGATAGCGGTAAACGTCAGCACTTGTGGCTGGCAGCCGACAGCATGGACGAAGCCGAATGGCGGGATTTACGGCGGATTTTGTTGCAACAAGAGACGCAAAGATAAAGATGACGGCAAAGGCTGTGTGCTAAGCCGTCAGTGACATCAGGCGTAATGCTCTGCCATTTCGTTGAGGATTTGCTCGCACCAGCTCTGAATACGCTCGTCGCTAAGGTCATACTGGTTAGTTTCGTCCAGTGCCAGACCCACGAACAGTTGCCCGTCAGCAATCACCGGTTTCGGGCTGGTAAACTCATATCCTTCCGTTGGCCAGTAGCCGACGAACTTCACGCCTTTGGTCGAGAGTTTGTCATGCAGCATGCCGAGCGCATCGAGGAACCACTCGCCGTACCCCAGTTGATCGCCAAGCCCATACAGCGCAACAATTTTACCTTCGAGATTCAGGTCGTCGAGCTGATCCCAGACGGCTTCCCAGTCTTCCTGGATTTCGCCAAAATCCCAGGTCGGGATACCCAGAATGAGCACATCGTACTGCTCCATTAATTTCGGGGAGTCGTCCTTGAGGTTATGTAAGGTCACCAGTTCTGGGCCGATAATATCGCGGATTTTTTCTGCCGCCATTTCGGTATAACAGGTGCTGGAACCATAAAAAAGACCCATATTCATAACGTAAGCTTCTCGATTCTGCTGTGGCTTTTGCGGCTAGTGTATCAGAATCGCTTTAGTCACGGCACAATAAGGCATAATGGATCAAATGAGTGACCATAAGGGGCGCAAGTGAAACAGGATCTGGCACGCATCGAGCAGTTTCTTGATGCTCTGTGGCTGGAAAAAAATCTGGCTGAAAATACGTTGAACGCATACCGTCGCGATCTGTCAATGATGGTGGAGTGGTTGCATCACCGCGGGTTGACGCTGGCGACGGCGCAAAGTGACGATTTGCAGGCATTACTGGCAGAACGGCTGGAGGGCGGGTATAAAGCCACCAGCTCAGCGCGTTTGCTGAGTGCAGTGCGCCGATTGTTCCAGTATCTTTATCGCGAAAACTTTCGTGAAGACGATCCCAGCGCGCATCTGGCTTCGCCGAAATTGCCCCAGCGTTTGCCAAAAGATTTAAGCGAAGCGCAGGTCGAACGATTATTACAGGCACCATTAATTGATCAGCCACTGGAGCTGCGCGATAAAGCCATGCTTGAAGTGTTGTATGCTACCGGGCTGCGTGTCTCTGAATTGGTCGGGCTGACAATGAGTGATATCAGCCTGCGTCAGGGCGTAGTGCGGGTCATTGGTAAAGGCAACAAAGAACGCCTTGTGCCGTTAGGTGAAGAGGCGGTTTACTGGCTGGAAACCTATCTGGAACACGGGCGACCGTGGTTGCTAAATGGTGTGTCAATTGATGTGTTGTTTCCCAGCCAGCGTGCGCAGCAGATGACGCGACAGACCTTCTGGCACCGCATTAAACATTATGCTGTGCTGGCGGGGATCGACAGCGAAAAGTTGTCACCGCATGTGTTGCGTCACGCCTTTGCCACTCATTTATTAAATCATGGTGCGGATTTACGCGTGGTTCAGATGCTACTGGGCCACAGCGATCTCTCCACCACGCAAATTTATACGCATGTCGCTACCGAGCGTCTGCGGCAACTTCATCAACAGCATCACCCGCGGGCGTGATGTCTGAAAAGAACGGGAAGATTTATGAAGAAAGGTTTTATGTTATTTACGTTGTTGGCGGCGTTTTCTGGTTTTGCTCAGGCTGATGACGCGGCAATTCAACAAACGTTAGCCAAAATGGGCATCAAAAGCAGTGATATTCAGCCTGCGCCCGTGGCTGGTATGAAGACAGTTCTGACTAACAGCGGTGTGTTGTACATCACCGATGACGGTAAACATATCATTCAGGGACCAATGTATGACGTTAGCGGAACGACTCCGGTCAATGTCACTAATAAGATGTTGTTAAAGCAGCTGAACGCGCTTGAAAACGAGATGATCGTTTATAAAGCGCCGCAGGAAAAACACGTCATTACCGTGTTTACTGATATTACCTGTGGTTACTGCCACAAACTGCATGAGCAAATGGCAGACTACAACGCGCTGGGGATCACCGTGCGTTATCTTGCTTTCCCTCGCCAGGGGCTGGAGAGCCAGGCTGAGCAACAAATGAAAGCCATCTGGTGTGCGAAAGATAAAAAGAAAGCGTTTGATGATGTGATGGCGGGTAAAGCTGCCACTCCGGCAAGTTGCGATATCGATATTGCCGATCATTACGCACTTGGCGTCCAGCTTGGCGTTAGTGGCACTCCGGCAATTGTGCTGAGCAATGGCACACTTGTTCCGGGTTACCAGCCGCCGAAAGAGATGAAAGAATTCCTCGACGAACACCAAAAAATGACCAGCGGTAAATAATTCGCGTGAAACAACAGATACAACTTCGTCGCCGTGAAGTCGATGAAACGGCAGACTTGCCCGCTGAATTGCCTCCCTTGCTGCGCCGTTTATATGCCAGCCGGGGAGTACGCAGTGCGCAAGAACTGGAACGTAGTGTAAAAGGTATGCTGCCCTGGCAGCAACTGAGCGGCGTCGAAAAGGCCGTTGAGATCCTTTACAACGCTTTTCGCGAAGGAACGCGGATTATGGTGGTCGGTGACTTCGACGCCGACGGTGCCACCAGCACGGCTCTAAGCGTGCTGGCGATGCGCTCGCTTGGTTGCAGCAATATCGACTATCTGGTACCAAACCGTTTCGAAGACGGTTACGGCTTAAGCCCGGAAGTGGTCGATCAGGCCCATGCCCGTGGCGCGCAGTTAATTGTCACGGTGGATAACGGCATTTCCTCCCATGCGGGGGTTGAACATGCTCGATCGTTGGGCATTCCGGTTATTGTTACCGATCACCATTTGCCGGGCGAAACATTACCCGCGGCGGAAGCGATCATTAACCCTAACTTGCGCGACTGCAATTTCCCGTCGAAATCACTGGCAGGCGTGGGTGTGGCGTTTTATTTAATGCTGGCGCTGCGCACCTTTTTGCGTGATCAGGGCTGGTTTGATGAGCGCGGCATCGCAATTCCTAACCTGGCAGAACTGCTGGATCTGGTCGCGTTGGGGACAGTGGCGGACGTCGTGCCGCTGGATGCTAATAATCGCATTCTGACCTGGCAGGGGATGAGTCGCATCCGTGCCGGAAAGTGCCGTCCAGGGATTAAAGCGCTGCTGGAAGTGGCCAACCGCGATGCACAAAAACTCGCCGCCAGCGATTTAGGTTTTGCGCTGGGGCCACGTCTCAATGCAGCCGGGAGACTGGATGATATGTCCGTTGGTGTGGCGCTGTTGCTGTGCGACAACATCGGCGAAGCGCGCGTACTGGCAAATGAACTCGATGCGCTAAACCAGACGCGAAAAGAGATCGAACAGGGAATGCAGGTTGAAGCTCTGACCCTGTGCGAGAAACTGGAGCGCAGCCGCGACACGCTACCCGGCGGGCTGGCGATGTATCACCCGGAATGGCATCAGGGCGTGGTTGGTATTCTGGCTTCGCGTATTAAAGAGCGTTTTCACCGTCCGGTTATCGCTTTTGCGCCTGCGGGTGACGGTACGCTGAAAGGTTCCGGTCGCTCCATTCAGGGGCTGCATATGCGTGATGCGCTGGAGCGATTAGACACACTCTACCCCGGCATGATGCTGAAGTTTGGCGGTCATGCGATGGCGGCAGGCCTGTCGCTGGAAGAGGATAAATTCGAACTCTTTCAGCAACGGTTTGGCGAACTGGTTACTGAGTGGCTGGACCCTTCACTATTGCAAGGCGAAGTGGTGTCAGACGGTCCGCTAAGCCCAGCCGAAATGACCATGGAAGTGGCGCAACTGCTGCGCGATGCTGGCCCGTGGGGGCAGATGTTCCCGGAGCCGCTGTTTGACGGTCATTTCCGTCTGCTGCAACAGCGACTGGTGGGTGAACGTCATTTGAAAGTCATGGTCGAACCGGTCGGCGGCGGTCCGCTGCTGGACGGTATTGCTTTTAATGTCGATACCGCCCTCTGGCCGGATAACGGCGTGCGCGAAGTGCAACTGGCTTACAAGCTGGATATCAACGAGTTTCGTGGCAACCGCAGCCTGCAAATTATCATCGACAATATCTGGCCAATTTAGCGTCATATTATCTATAAAAAAGAGCGTGGATTCGGTACAATCCCGCTCTTATCACCGCATTTTGACTAGCTCAATAAAAGAAATCAGACCATGTTTGAAATTAATCCGGTAAATAATCGCATTCAGGACCTCACGGAACGCTCCGACGTTCTTAGGGGGTATCTTTGACTACGACGCCAAGAAAGAGCGTCTGGAAGAAGTAAACGCCGAGCTGGAACAGCCGGATGTCTGGAACGAACCCGAACGCGCACAGGCGCTGGGTAAAGAGCGTTCCTCCCTCGAAGCCGTTGTCGACACCCTCGACCAAATGAAACAGGGGCTGGAAGATGTTTCTGGTCTGCTGGAGCTGGCTGTAGAAGCTGACGACGAAGAAACCTTTAACGAAGCCGTTGCTGAACTCGACGCCCTGGAAGAAAAACTGGCGCAGCTTGAGTTCCGTCGTATGTTCTCTGGCGAATATGATAGCGCCGACTGCTACCTCGATATTCAGGCAGGTTCTGGCGGTACGGAAGCACAGGACTGGGCGAGCATGCTTGAGCGTATGTATCTGCGCTGGGCTGAATCGCGTGGTTTCAAAACTGAAATTATCGAAGAGTCGGAAGGTGAAGTGGCGGGTATTAAATCCGTGACTATCAAAATCTCCGGCGATTACGCTTACGGCTGGCTGCGTACAGAAACCGGCGTTCACCGCCTGGTGCGCAAGAGCCCGTTTGACTCCGGCGGTCGTCGCCACACGTCGTTCAGCTCCGCGTTTGTTTACCCGGAAGTCGATGATGATATCGATATCGAAATCAATCCGGCGGATCTGCGCATCGACGTTTATCGCGCATCCGGCGCGGGTGGTCAGCATGTTAACCGTACCGAATCTGCGGTGCGTATTACTCACATCCCAACCGGGATTGTGACCCAATGCCAGAACGACCGTTCCCAGCACAAGAACAAAGACCAGGCCATGAAGCAGATGAAAGCGAAGCTTTATGAACTGGAGATGCAGAAGAAAAATGCCGAGAAACAGGCGATGGAAGATAATAAATCTGACATCGGCTGGGGCAGCCAGATTCGTTCTTATGTCCTTGATGACTCCCGCATTAAAGATCTGCGTACCGGGGTAGAAACTCGTAACACGCAGGCAGTGCTGGACGGCAGCCTGGATCAATTTATCGAAGCAAGTTTGAAAGCAGGGTTATGAGGAACCAACATGTCTGAACAACACGCACAGGGCGCTGACGCGGTAGTCGATCTTAACAATGAACTGAAAACGCGTCGTGAGAAGCTGGCGAACCTGCGTGAGCAGGGGATTGCCTTCCCGAACGATTTCCGTCGCGATCATACCTCTGACCAATTGCACGCAGAATTCGACGGCAAAGAAAACGAAGAACTGGAAGCGCTAAACATCGAAGTTGCCGTTGCTGGCCGCATGATGACCCGTCGTATTATGGGTAAAGCCTCCTTCGTTACTCTGCAGGACGTTGGCGGCCGCATTCAGCTGTACGTTGCCCGTGACGATTTACCGGAAGGCGTTTACAACGATCAATTCAAAAAATGGGATCTCGGCGATATCCTCGGCGCGAAAGGTAAACTGTTCAAAACCAAAACTGGCGAACTGTCGATCCATTGCACCGAGCTGCGTCTGCTGACCAAAGCACTGCGTCCGCTGCCGGACAAATTCCACGGTTTGCAGGATCAGGAAGCGCGCTATCGTCAGCGTTATCTGGATCTCATTTCTAACGATGAATCCCGCAACACCTTTAAAGTGCGTTCGCAGATCCTCTCTGGCATTCGCCAGTTCATGGTGAATCGTGGCTTTATGGAAGTTGAAACGCCGATGATGCAGGTGATCCCAGGCGGCGCGGCAGCGCGTCCGTTTATCACCCATCACAATGCGCTGGATCTCGACATGTACCTGCGTATCGCGCCGGAACTGTACCTCAAGCGTCTGGTAGTTGGTGGCTTCGAGCGTGTATTCGAAATCAACCGTAACTTCCGTAACGAAGGTATCTCCGTACGTCATAACCCAGAGTTCACCATGATGGAACTCTATATGGCTTACGCAGATTACAAAGATCTGATCGAGCTGACCGAATCGCTGTTCCGTACTCTGGCACAGGATATTCTCGGTAAGACGGAAGTGACCTACGGCGACGTAACGCTGGACTTCGGTAAACCGTTCGAAAAACTGACCATGCGTGAAGCGATCAAGAAATATCGCCCGGAAACCGACATGGCGGATCTGGACAACTTCGACTCTGCGAAAGCGATTGCTGAATCTATCGGCATCCACGTTGAGAAGAGCTGGGGTCTGGGCCGTATCGTTACCGAGATCTTCGAAGAAGTGGCAGAAGCACATCTGATCCAGCCGACCTTCATTACTGAATATCCGGCAGAAGTTTCTCCGCTGGCGCGTCGTAACGACGTTAACCCGGAAATCACTGACCGCTTTGAGTTCTTCATTGGTGGTCGTGAAATCGGTAACGGTTTTAGCGAGCTGAATGACGCGGAAGATCAGGCGCAGCGCTTCCTGGATCAGGTTGCCGCGAAAGACGCAGGCGACGACGAAGCGATGTTCTACGACGAAGATTACGTCACCGCACTGGAACACGGCTTACCGCCGACAGCAGGTCTGGGAATTGGTATCGACCGTATGGTAATGCTGTTCACCAACAGCCATACCATCCGTGACGTTATTCTGTTCCCGGCGATGCGTCCGGTGAAATAAGCATTACGTTATGCTCACAACCCCGGCAAATGTCGGGGTTTTTTAATTGTGCTGCGCGAAAGCAGACAACAATTTTCTTGCTTCACTATTGGCAGCCTGCATCACCATCCACGGACTGAACGCCCACGGCGTGGCATCAATACCGCGTAAAACCGCTGCTAAATCACACCATTGATAATCCATCACTTCATCATCGTTGATCTGTAACGCACTGGTCGTGCGTGCGGCAAATACCGGACATACTTCATTTTCTACAATGCCATTCGGATCGGTGGCGCGATAGCGAAAGTCAGGATAGATAGATTCAGGAGGTGTAATTTCCACGCCAAGCTCATAACGGCAACGGCGGATCACCGCGTCTTCGTTGCTTTCTCCCAGTTGTGGGTGCCCACAAACCGAGTTAGTCCACACGCCCGGCCATGCTTTTTTGCTAAGGGCGCGGCGGGTAACCAGTCACTGACCTTCGTTGTTAAATAGCCAACTTGAAAAAGCGAGATGTAAAGGTGTCTCAGAAGTGTGAGCGGCATATTTTTCCCGCGTTGCGAAAGGCTTGCCTTGCGCATCCACTAAAATGACATGTTCCCCGGTCATGAAAACTCCTGATGTGAAAAATATAGCCGACAAACTGCGCAGGTCTTGTGCTTAGTACAACAGTAGCCTGAAATTGAACAAATGGTATTAGTCATCAACACTGTATGTTGGCAAAAAATGTCTGGCAAGGTGCAAATCAGCCAGGGTATCAATATCTTGTACAATGCCACGGTCAGTAACTGGACAATCCAACACCAAACCTTTTTTACGCGCGGCGCGGACAATTTCACGACCTCCACAGTCGCCCGTCAGTTGGCTCAGTGGCGTAAAATATTCACCAGCAAATCCGACCGGATGCCCGGCTTGTTGCTGCCAGAAAGGCACCACGATCGGTTTATTCTCCAGTTCATGGGCTACCTGTCGCAGTGTAGCAGAACGGATAAGGGGTAAATCAGCGGGCAGAATTAACCATCCCCCGGCGTTAGCCGTGGCTTTCACACCCAATGCAATAGATTCGCCTATACCCGCAGTACCGCCAGCTGGCCGTACAACATAGCAGCCCAGCCCGGAAGCTTTTACTGTCGTCAGCACATGCCCGAGCACGGTCTGATGACGAAGGAGAGTATCGAGTTTGTGTGTCTTTGCGCCGGAAGCGATAAACCGTCTTCCAGCCCCCGCAGCCAGGACAATGACTACCGGAGCAACGCTCATACTTCGTTCCCCTGCTGGTGGCGTGCAGCCGCCACGTCTGCCAGCACTGAAAGCGCCAGTGAATATGCATCACGGGCTTTTGGGAAGATACCAATTGGTGCTTTTATCCGTGCAATTTCCTTTTCACTCCAGCCCTTGTTTTGCAAACGTTGGACACGTTTAAGATGTGTACGTTGACTGCCCATGGCGCCAATATAAAAAGGCTTTGCGGCCAGTGCTACCTCCAGCACTGGCTGTTCAATATCCAGGTCGTGCAATAACAAAATCACCGCAGTATCGGTATCGACTAACGTTGCCAACTGGGGAGTAAAAGTATCACTGGTTTGTACATCATATCCCGCCGTCTTCGCGATACTGGCGGTAGCCTGTGCTTCAACCGAATGACCGAAAATGACGACCCGCGTAGCGGGGCGATAACCTATTGCGAAGAAATCTTCCTGCCTGCCGCTTTGTGGTGCGTAGGCAAGAAACTGCAACGATTGATCTGCAGACGAGTAGCGCAGCCCGGCTGGTTGACGTTGAGTTAATTGATTAAGTACTGCCAGCAAAGGTGTTACTGATTTAAGGCAGTGAACTGCCAGGGTAATACCGCCGCCGCAAGGCAGTACGATATCGAACCAGGGAGAACCTACTCCGTAAATAACCTCGCGGTCATCACCACAGGCGAGCGCTTCCAGTGCTTCATAAGCTGCAGCCGCTTCCACGCAGCCGCCGGAGACAAAGCCGCAGTACGCGCCATCTTCACGTACCGCCATCTGCGCGCCGGGGCGCCTTGCTGCCCCGCCACGAACTTCCACAAGCGTAACCAGTGCTGCAGCCATACCCGCCGTTAACGCCTCGGCAGCAAAACGTAAAACCCTCTGGCGATCATCGGTTAGCAGTGCCTGCTTTGGCGTGGCTAAAATGTGATTGTGAGTGACCTTTTGCAACATGGTTTAACCTCACAAGCGATCAGGAAGGGCGCACAGGAGTTTATCTGGCGTAATGGGGTAATCTCGTCGGCGTACACCGGTGGCGTTATAAATCGCGTTGGCAATTGCCGCGCTGACGCCGCAAAGCCCCAGTTCTCCTACCCCTTTGGCTTTCACAGGCGATGAGACGGGATCTGTATCATCCAGGAAGATCACTTCCTGAAGGGGGATGTCAGCATGTACCGGGATCTCATAGCTCGCCATATCATGATTAACGAAATAACCCTGGCGAGTATCAACCAACAACTCCTCCATTAATGCCGCACCCAGGCCCATGGTCATAGCACCAATCACCTGGCTACGTGCTGTTTTGGGGTTAAGAATTCGCCCGGCAGCACATACTGCCAACATTCGTCGTACACGAATCTCACCGGTCATCCGGTGTACAGCAACTTCAATAAAATGCCCGGCAAAAGTGGATTGCTGGAACTGTTCATCCAGATCGCCAAATTCAATCTGATCCTGCGCGCTGATTCTGCCATTGTTGAGTGCATCCGTTAAACGCGCATGACGCTCACCACAATGCACCTTCTCGCCGGTAAACTCCGTATCGTCGGGCGCAAATCCCAGCTTTTTAGCAATGGCTTCACGTAGTTTGACGCAGGCAGCATAAACGCCCGATGTCGATGTGTTGGCTCCCCATTGTCCGCCCGAACCACCGGATATCGGAAAACTGGAATCACCAAGGTGCACATTCACTTTTTCCAGTGGCAGCCCCAACATTTCGGCGGCAGTCTGGGCAATGATGGTGTAACTGCCCGTACCGATATCCGTCATATCGGTTTCAACCGTAAGCGTACCGTCCAACTCCAGATGCACACGTGCCCCGGAAGGGGTCAGCAAATTATTGCGAAAACCAGCCGCCATTCCCATTCCTGTCAGCCATTCACCTTCTTTGTTTTGTCCTGGTCTGGCGTTGCGTTTGCTCCAGCCAAAACGGTCTGCACCCGTGCGCAGGCATTCAACCAATTGACGACGCGAGAAGGGGCGATTCGGGTTAGCGGGATCAACTTGTGTGTCGTTAAGTATGCGGAACTCTACAGGATCGAGGCCCGCTTTTTCCGCAATTTCATCGATAGCGATCTCCAGAGCCATCAATCCCGGCGTTTCGCCGGGGGCACGCATGGCATTGCCCTCAGGAAGATCGAGTTTTGCCAGTCGCAATCCGGTATGACGATGAGCTCCTGCATACAGAAGTTCACTTTGTTGAACGGCGATTTCTGGAGTGCCGCCGGGCAGATTGCCGGAATAACTTTTATGCGAAATTGCGCAAATACGTCCTTCAATATCGGTGCCAAGACGAATACGCTGAATGGTTGCCGGGCGATGGGTGGTGTTATTTGCTATGACAGGGCGAGGGAGCATCACTTTCACCGGACGCTGGATCATTCTTGCGCCAATCGCTGCCAGTAGGGCATCACTGCGCAGAAACAGTTTTCCACCAAAACCGCCGCCGATCCACGGCGATAACACGCGGATCTTTTCCTTTGGTATTTTTAGCGTTTTCGCCAGATCGCTACGACACCAGTCGATCATCTGATTGGAAGTGCGGATCGTTAGTTGATCGCCGTGCCAGAAAGCTAATGAAGCATGGGGTTCCATTGCCATATGGCTTTGATCCGGCGTGGTGTAGGTTGCATCAAGGGTTATCGCAGCACCTGCAAAGGCACTGGCGAAGTCACCCGTTGTTTTATCTTCTTCATATTCGGGGGGCGCAGTGGCATTGGGTATGGCTGCGGCAAGATCATACTCACCAGCTTGCTGTTCATATTGCACCTGAACCAGAGAAGCAGCAGCTCGCGCCTGTTCAAACGTTTCAGCCACTACCAGCGCAATAGCCTGATGGTAGTGTTCAATTTCCGGGCCACCGAGCAGTGTAGCTGTGTTTTGTTCTCCTTTACCGAGTGGCCCGGCATTTTGTGCCGTAACTACCGCCAGCACACCAGGTGCGTTGTCCGCATTGTGTGTGTCGAGTGATGTAATCCGACCTTTGGCGATAGCTGAGGTCACAATGTAGCCATACGCAACTTTTGTGGCTTCATCATGCCATTCCCAGGCGTACGGAGCAGTACCAGTGACTTTACGTTTACCATCAATGCGGTCATGAGGATGAGCGACAACCAGGAGCCGATCAACAGGGTTTTGACCTGCTGGTTTATCAAATTTCATCGTGTTACTCCCGCTTGCGTTAATACTGAGGCGAGTGTGCGCTTCGCCAGAATGAGCTTGTATTCATTTTCTGCAGTCGGGTGGGCAGTAGCGAACAGTTGTTCATAAACCGCCTTTGTACCCAGGGGAATGCGCTTATCTGCTTCATTCATACGCCAGGGTTTGTGTGCTACGCCCCCTAAGGCAACGCGACCGTTTCCATCGGGCTGAATAATGGCGGCCACAGATACCAGTGCAAAGGCATAAGAGGCGCGATCACGGATTTTGCGATAAACATGTGTGCCGACAATGGGCGGGGGCAAAGTGACGGCGACGATCAATTCCCCTGCGGTTAATACCGTTTCACGCTGAGGTGAGTCGCCGGGAGAGCAATAAAAATCGCTAAGTGGAATGTGCCGTTCGCTGCCATCCGGGGTCACGGTTTCTACAACCGCATCGAGCAATTGCATGGCTACGGCCATATCGCTGGGATGTGTGGCAATACAGGCGTCGCTGGTGCCGACCACTGCCAGTTGGCGGTTTTTGCCATGCAGTGCGGCGCAACCACTTCCAGGCTGGCGTTTATTACACGGCTGATTAGTGTCATAAAAATAGGGGCAACGCGTACGCTGGAGTAAATTTCCGGCGGTGCTTGCCTGGTTACGCAGTTGCGCCGACGCTCCTGCCAGTAATGCCCGTGAGAGCACGGCGTAATCCCGGCGAATACGTTCATCTGCCGCCAGATCAGCATTACGCACCAGAGCGCCAATACGCAGCCCACCAGCCGTAGTGGGCTCAATGTGATTCATGCCCAGGTGATTGACATCAATAAGATGTGTCGGGGTTTCAATCTCCAGTTTCATCAAATCAAGAAGATTGGTTCCACCAGCAATAAATTTCGCCCCAGGTGTACGTTGTGCGCTGGCGGCGGCTTCGGCGGGAGTGTTTGCGCGTTCAAACGTAAAAGCTTTCATGATTTTTTACTCCTGGCGACATCCTCAATTGCAGCAAGAATGTTGGAGTAAGCACCGCAGCGGCACAGATTGCCGCTCATGCGTTCGCGTATTTCGTCAGCGGTTTGTTCTGGTGGCGTCAGCAAATTTTCCGTTACGTGGCTGGGGATCCCGGCATCAAGCTCTTCCAGCATGACGACTGCCGAACAAATTTGTCCGGGGGTACAGTAACCACATTGAAAACCGTCATGTTTGATAAAGGCCGCTTGCATTAAATGCAGGTTTTCTGGCGTACCGAGTCCTTCAATGGTAATGACATCAGCATCCTGATTCATAATTGCCAGCGTCAGGCAGGCATTGACACGTCGGCCATTGACGATAACGGTACACGCGCCACACTGCCCGTGATCACATCCTTTTTTCGTTCCCGTCAGTTGCAGATTTTCACGTAAAACATCCAACAATGTGGTGCGGCTATCAACCTTAAGCTGGTGGTATTTACCGTTGATATTCAGTGTCAAAGGTAAGTATTGGGGGGGAGGGGTTACACTAAGATCGTGATGGCCCAGGGTGTTGCCTGGACGGTTCTCTTCAGCATTGTTGCCAGGGGTGCTCATGCCAGGCCTCCGCATAATAAGTTGATTTAAGAATGGTGTTATATCCGCGCCGCGCTCGTTTTTTGAACATTAAGCATAGTTGGCACGGGTATGGGATGATTCTTAAATCTTTGCATCTGGCCTAAAAAGCGGGAATTAATCAGCGAGCCTGATGACCACGAAACAGGTTATAGCCCAGTTCCTGAGCAACGGCTGCCACCATTTTTTGCCCACGAACGCTATTGCCAGCGTCATCCAGGGGCGGGGCAAAGGCCGCAATTCCCATTACTCCGGGGACGACAGCCAGAATACCGCCGCCGACACCGCTTTTTGCAGGTAATCCAACGGTATAAGCCCAGTCGCCAGAGCTGCCATACATTCCTTCCATCATCATCTCCGCCAGAATAAAAGGCACATTTTCCTCTTTCACTACCCGTTGTTTGCTCAGGGGATTGACTCCTCCGGCAGCAAAGGTTGCCCCAATGGTTGCCAGTTCAATGGTATTAATAAGCGTTGAACACTGGCGGGTGTAAACGTCGCAGGCTTCCATGGGATCGCAGTAAAGTGTGTTAGCGGAATACAGCAGCCAGGCAATTGCGCGGTTATGGAAATTAGTTGTTTGTTCCGATTGATTCACTTCGTCAGACAGTGCCACTGGTGCTCCGGTAAGTTGCTGCTGCATATGAAGAATGCGTGACCAACGGTTTTCACGATCCCGCGCATTCACCAGGCTGACGGTAGACATAGCGCCGGCATTGACCAATGGTGACAGCGGCTTACCCTGATGCAGTTCCAGAGCAATAACCGAGTTAAACGGTAAGCCAGTTGGATCGGCACCAATCTTGTTATGCACTTCTTCCGGGCCGACATCTTCCAAAGCCAGTGCAAGGGTGCAGATTTTAGAAATGGATTCCAGAGCGAAACGATATTCGGTGTCTCCCTGCGTAATGATGTCGCCGTCAGCGGTAACAATGGCTAATGCCGAGAGATTTGCCGGAACACTGGCAAGATAAGGAATATAGCTGGCGTTTGTGCCGCCTTGTAGTGTTGAATATTGTTGCCATACTTTTTTGACTGCTTGTTGTAATTTGTCATGTTCAGTAGCCATTAATTTTCTCCTTTCTAATAAAAGGCAGCTTTTTATCTGGATGTGAATAATTGGATGTAAATATATAGCCTGTACGAAAGGACCGTTTTATTTCAGGCTATGTATAAGCAGATAATAATTACTAAAAATCAAATACAGGAATGTTCAGATTGTTAATCAATCTGAACATTCTGCTTTCAGGAAATTAATTGTCACTATTAGGTATGTTTAAAGCTATTTTGCTGCGCAATGCCCTGTAATTTCGGATGATCGCTGAGATATTTCAGAGAAGCTTTATAGTCTTCCAGCAGTAATTCAGCGAAGTCCATTTCGAAGCCACGGCGGCACATAATACGCATTACTACGATATCAGTGGCTTCACCGCCAAGGGTAAAGGCCGGAACTTGCCAGCCACGCAAGCGCAGACGTTCAGAGAGGTCATACAGGGTGTAACCTGGATCTTCCCCATCTTTCAGTTTGAAGCACACCGCAGGAATACCTTCGTCCGGGCGACCGGTACAAATAAATTCATACGGCCCTAACCGTGCGATTTCCCGTGCCAGATAAGCCGCCACCTGATAAGAGGCATTCTGAACTTTTGTATAGCCTTCACGACCCAGGCGCAGGAACTCGTAATACTGAGCAATAACCTGGCCTGCCGGGCGGGAGAAGTTGATGGCGAAAGTACCGATTTGACCACCGAGATAGTCAACGTTGAAGATCAGTTCTTTCGGCAATGCTTCTTCATCACGCCAGATAACCCAGCCGCAGCCCAGCGGAGCAAGGCCGAATTTGTGACCAGAAGCGCTGATTGATTTCACACGCGGCAGGCGGAAGTCCCAGACGATATCCGGGGCAACAAACGGAGCCAGGAAGCCACCACTGGCGGCATCAATATGCATATCAATGTCGATACCGGTATCTGCCTGGAATTTGTCCAGTGCATCGTGCAGTGGCTGCGGGAACTCATAGTTACCGGTGTAAGTCACACCAAAGGTCGGCACCACACCGATGGTGTTTTCGTCGCACGCTTCAATCATGCGTTGTGGATCCATAAACAACTGGCCGTGGCGCATAGGAATTTCGCGTAATTCGACATCCCAGTAACGGGCGAATTTGTGCCAGCAAATCTGTACCGGGCCGCAGACCAGGTTTGGTTTATCGGTTGGTTTTCCGGCGGCTTCCATACGTTTACGCCAGCGCCATTTCATTGCCATCCCACCCAGCATACAGGCTTCGGAAGAACCGATGGTGTTAGTACCAACTGCCTGGCCATTTTTAGGTTTTGGCGCATTCCACAGGTCGGCAACCATGTTGACGCAACGCAGGTCGATAGCGGCTGATTGTGGGTATTCTTCTTTATCGATCCAGTTTTTATTGATCGATAAGTCCATCAGTTTATGAACGTTTTCGTCATCCCAGGTCTGGCAAAATGTTGCAAGGTTTTGACGGGCATTACCGTCGAGAAATAATTCGTCGCTGATAATCTGATAGGCAATATCGTCGCGTATTTCATGCAGCGGGAAATGTTTTGATTCCGCTACGGTCGAAATGGCTTTAGCGCCGAAACGAGAATCGAGTAGTTCGGAGCGAAAATCTGTTAACAGCTTCTGAGCCATTTTAAACTCCTTGATATGTTTTTGGGTGCCTGAAAAAAGTAGGATTTATCTCAGGTTGGATCAAGGTTATGGCGAATAACTAAATCCTAAGCATATTAAGGTATTATATTTAGGTAAGTAAGGTGGTCCATTTTTACTATTATGGGAAGCTTTAATTGCTATTTCCAACGGAAAATAATGTTCGCACGTATCATTTAATTTGTATCAAAATAATTTTTATTATCCAGACACATCCAGTCGCATAAATTTTTAAGCATTGTCATGCAGCGCTCAATTTGCGCAATACTGACATATTCATCTGCTTTATGCCCTTGTGCCATGCTTCCAGGCCCACAGATGAGCGTTGGCACACCCGCTTCACTAAACAATCCTCCTTCTGTGCCAAAGGCTACGGTTGAGAAACATGTACTGTCACACCATTGCGCCAGTGCTCTGGCAAAACTGCTTTGCGGATCGCTCAGCAAACCAGGGTAATGGCTAAGTTGCTGAAAACGAATCTCGGAACTTTTGGCAACCTTACGCATTGACGGAAGCAACTGGCTTTCGGCCCAGGCAGCCAGGGCTTCGGTGACATCTTGCGGACGCGTTCCGGGCAGATAGCGAATCTCAAAATCAAACCAACAACTTTGCGGCACGATATTCAGGGCAGTACCGCCAGCAATAACGCCAACCTGTATTGTTGCACCGCAAGGAGTAAAACGAGGATCTTGTCTGCGAGAAAAGACACTGCCCAGTTCATCAAGATGACTGATCAGTTGGGCAGCATAACTGATTGCGTTAACACCCTCTGGTGCATGGGCAGAGTGGCAAGCGTGACCGTTCACACGGCAGCGCATTGCCAACTTACCTTTATGTCCAAAAACCGGCTGCATTTCAGTTGGCTCACCGATAATGCATAGTGCAGGTTTTTCTGCGGATGCTCCGATATGCTCCACGAGGCTGCGCACCCCCAGGCAACCCACTTCTTCGTCATACGAAAATGCCAGGTGAAGTGGCATACGCAATGGCGCAACGAGAAAGGTTTCCAGTGATGCCAGTACACAGGCAATAAACCCTTTCATATCTGCACTACCGCGTCCGTAAAAACGCCCATCACGTTCCGTTAAGGCAAAGGGCGGTACTGTCCATGACTGTCCATCTATTGGCACTACGTCGGTGTGGCCTGAAAGCATGACGCCTCCGCCTCCTGTCGGTCCAATCCGCGCATACAGATTTGCTTTACACCCCGTATCATCATAAAAGAGTTGCGAGGTCACACCACGAGCATCGAGGAAATCTCGAATCATCATTATCATTGCCAGGTTTGATTCCCGGCTGGTGGTGTCAAAAGCCAGCAACTGCGCGAGTAACTCCCGTACTGAGTTATTCATCGCCCGGTACGCCATAGCCAGGAGCATCACGTGGGTCCAGTGCTCTGGTAATGTACGCCTCCATTTGTGGTTCATAAGCCTGCCATAGCGCTTGCAAGCTGGCCACAGGATCAGCATCAGCCCAGTCGATGCGCAGATCAACAACTGGCCAGATATAATCATCCACGACTTTTACGGCCGCAGAATGTTCCGGGCCAGCTTCGCCTCCCTGATCAATTCCTGCCCGGAGCGCCGCAAGTAAACGGCTGGTCAGTTCACCAGTCGCATTCTCAAAAGCGGTAATCATGGCGGTGATGACTTGCTGGCTGGCGAGCATATTCCCCGCAGCCACACAGTTTTCGCCCTGTTGAACATGCCATATTCCTAATGTTTGTTCGCCGCTAAAAATCGCGCTTATGCCATCAGCACTCATGACTGCCACCTGACGATATTCACTAAAACGATCTTCTCCCAGTGCTCGTTTCAACGCCTGTTCTGCTGTTAACCCTGACTCCAGACCGGCAAGAATTTGTGGCCCTAAGGCTGGCAATGTAATGTTTTGACTGGCAACTGCGCCGATGCCTGCCTGTAACCATGGGCAACGTGCGCCGACCGCAATGCTGGAAGAGCTGATTGCTATACCTAATTGCCCGGATTCCGGGCATAAAGCCGTAATCGAGAGCGTCATAAAAGCACCTTCTTATTCCAGTCTTCAGGAATAACGGCTGTTACGTCAATTTCCATTAACCATTGTGGTTGGGCCAGCGCCGAGACCACCAGGCCAGTCGAGACAGGAAATACGCCTTTTAACCATTTACCGACCTCCTGATACACCGGTTCACGATAACGGGGATCGATGAGATAAGTGGTGGTTTTTACAATGTGTGAAAGATCACTTCCTGCTTCTTCCAGCAGCATTTTTACATTTTTCATCGCCTGTTCTGCCTGCGCACGGGCATCACCTGGCCCAACCAGATTGCCCGCAAAATCCGTACCTACCTGACCGCGCAAATAAACAGTATTGCCTGCCCGCACCGCCTGACACAGGTCATTGTTCAGTGTCTGATTAGGGTAAGTTTCTTTGGTGTTGAACATCCGAATACGTGTATGTGTTGGCATAGTATTTATCCTTATTAATGAGAGGGATGGTAGGCCTGGTACTGACGCTGGATAGCAATGTGATCGGCAATATATTTCGCGTCATGCCACACGCCCCAGATAAAAGAGGAGCCACGGCGGGAAAGCCAGGGAAGCCCCAGAAAATAGATACCAGGTTCGCTGGAAATTCCACGCTGGTGGCATGGCTGGTTGTGTTCATCAAAAGCATTTACTTTCAGCCAACGGTAGTCGGTGGCGTAACCCGTTGCCCAGATAACAGAGGTGATTCCGGCATTAGCCAGATCCAGCTCGTGCAAAGGGTGAGTCAGGCATTGCGGATCTGGCAGGAAATAACGGGCTTCTGGTTCTTCAGGTAAATTAAGGCCATTGCGGGTAATGTAGGCATCTGCGGCGTCCAGCAACTCCAGGTAGGACTCATCACCCCGACGAATGTTTTCCTGAAGATCATCACCGAAGAGCGCTTTACCGTGGTTTAATTCCAGGGTTTGCCCCACCAGTGTGATGCCACGATGTGCCAGTTGGCGGAAATCAACAGTATGACCGCCACGGGCACCGCTCACGGCGATGGTGACATGCTCTTTCCCGGGTTGTTTGACGGAGGCTTCCCAAAGGCCCAACACCCCCAGCCACCAACAGAAATCACGCTGACGATAACGACGAGGAGGGCGATCATGTGCGCCAACCGATAACCAGACCTTTTTGCCTGCGCGCTGTAATTCATCAGCAATTTGCACCCCGGAAGATCCGGCACCGATGACCAGTACGCCTCCTGCGGGTAATTGTTGTGGGCGGAAGTAATGGGCAGAGTGTATCTGGTGAAGATCACTATTTTGTTGGGCAATCGCGGGAATAACGGGTTTTTGAAATGGTCCGGTGGCAGCAATAATTCGTTGGGTTTCAATAACACCCTTAGAGGTTTCGACGCGAAAACCTGGACGTCCGTCTAAAGCTTGTGCATGTAATACTTCAACACCTGTACGAATGGGCGCGTTGAAGGTTTTAGCCCAGCTTTCGAAATAGTCGGCAACCTGATCTTTTGCTACGAAGCTGTCGCCATCACAGTCAGGAAACGACATATTCGGGAATCTGTCATGCCATGCCGGGCCATTAGCTACCAGCGAGTCCCAGCGTCCACTGCGCCAGGCTTCAGCAATCCGTTGTTTTTCAAGTACCAGATGAGGAATGCCAAGATTCGTGAGATGTTCACTCATCGCCACACCTGCCTGTCCCGCACCAACCACTAATGTATCTGTAACGGTTATTTGCTCTGTCATTATTGTTATCCTTTCGCACGGTGAACCGGCGTATTTACCGGAATTGACTAAGCTCAGATTAAATAACAACGCGCAGTGGGTAAATTATTATAAAACGTTCTTGAGTATATAAAATTACGAGGCTTAATAATGTAATCCTGGCGGCATTAATTCACGGTTACGGCAGTAATCCATAAATAATTGCGTCGGTCGGGTAGGTTCATTATTTGCAAGGTGTGCCATTATTAATGTTGATGCAGGCATTTCATCTTCTATATCGAGTTGTACAAGACGCTCACCATCATAGGTTATATCGCTGCAGGGGCGGGTAACTAATACTGAAAATCCTAACCCTTGTCCAACCATACAACGTACCATTTCAATAGAAGGTGAACTGTAAGCAATATGAGGGTGATAACCTTTTTCTTTGAAAATAGCGACAAAATAATTTTTGCTCGGCACGGCATCAAGCAAGATCATGGGTTCCTTGCTCAGTTCCTGCAGTGTCACGCTCTTTTTTCGTGCCAGAGGATGTGATGCGGGCAATAATGCATAAGGCTGGTGCGGTGCGTTAAGTAATTCTTTATGGATAGTATGCCCCAGCTCCAGATCATACAACAAAGCCAGATCAAATCGCCCACGATGTAAACCGTGCATTAATTCGTGTTGCTCACCATCATAAAGTTGCAGAGTAATTTCAGGATAAAGTTTTTTGAATCCTGCAACCAGTTTCGGCATATATAACGGGGCTACCGATTCAAAACAACCTATTGAAATTGTTCCTGAAATCATGTCCTTATCGGCCCGTGAGTTTTGCTCAAACTCCCAGGATAAGCGCAAGAGTTCCTTCGCTTTTTCATAGAAACGTCTGCCGCCTGATGTTAACGATACACCTTGCGCATGGTGGCGAATAAAGAGTTGTTGATCAAAGGTGCTTTCGAGATTTTTAATCGCAATAGAGATGGAAGGTTGGGCAATATGTAACTGACGAGAAGCTTCAGCAATGCTTTCTGTTTCGACGACGGTGACAAAATATTTAAGTTGTTTAAGGGTAAATCGGTTCATAGGCTACCTGTAACTTATCCTGTTAGATATAACATATATGTAGCAAGAGTTGTGCCATAAATACTTTCAGATAAATTAACCGTTTTTTAATAAATGGCGAGCATTCTGCACCGCTTTGAATCATGCTGCACCCTTGTGGAATTTTATTTGCCCTAATATTGTGCAAATTCATTTTTGTTCATTTGCGAAGTGTTAAACATGTTTTTTTATGTTTGCGAAGTTGTATAGTTTTTTTAATCCTAAAGGCCAGAAATTTGCTAATTGCCAGCACAAGAAAATTATAAGCATAGTATCACGGCAAGACGAACGAGGGTTCACTGGTTTGCAATAACAAGTAAGCCCTGACTTCCGTTAATTATGATGAGTGGAATAGCCCATGACGTTTGACTGGAACTATATGTTAAGTCTACTCAGTAATCATGATTTCTGGCAGGCCACCTGGACTGTCATTAAATTAAGTTTGCTGACCTGGTTTTTCAGCATTGTGCTGGGCTTTATTCTTGCACTGGCAAAGCAATCGCCACGTAAGTTATTCAATACGCCGGCACGAATCTATATTTGGTTATTTCGCAGTATTCCGTTACTGGTATTGCTGATTTTTGTATATAACTTACCGCAGGCAATGCCCTCTCTGGCATCGATATTAAATGATCCTTTCCGCGCCGGATTAATTGCTATGGTACTTTGCGAGGCAGCATATATTGCGGAAATTCATCGTGGGGGATTGTTGTCTATTCCAAAAGGGCAAAGTGAAGCTGCCAGAGCGCTGGGTATGCGCTACGCCGGAACACAGTGGCGGGTGGTTATCCCTCAGGCATTACGCGTCGCGCTACCCGCACTGGCAAATGAATATATCGCCATTGTGAAACTCAGTTCTTTAGTTTCAGTGATTTCGCTCACCGAGATTTTAATGGTCGGACAGCGTCTCTATTCGCAAAACTTTCTTGTTATGGAAACCATGGCTGCCGTGGCGTTCTATTACGTATTTATCGTGACGGTATTTGATTTCCTACTGAAACGTCTGGAGAAATATCTTGATGTGACTCAGCGCAATACTTCTCGTCCGGTAGATGCCGAAATGCGCCAGCTGGCAGTTGCCGGGCAACCAACGACAGCACGCCATTTTTCAGACCAGGCGGCACCTGCATTGCAGGCATCCAGACTGCACAAAGCATATAACAATGTCGAAGTGTTGGGGGCCGTTAGCCTGAGGATTCAACCGGGGGAGGTGGTATCAGTCATCGGGCCATCCGGTTCCGGTAAAACCACACTGATTCGCCTGCTCAATGGGCTTGAGCAGATCGACAATGGCGAAATTAAAATCAATGGTCAGCCATTTATTCATCTCAATCGTCAGGGGCAGCAAAAACCACGTTTTACTGAAAATGCTCAACATCGCATGAATATTGGCATGGTCTTTCAGAGTTTCAATCTGTTTCCTCACCTTACTGTACTTGGCAATTTGCTACTGGCTCCGCGATACCACCGGCTGGCAAGTGAAGTAGAACTCAAACAACAAGCCTGTGAGTTGTTGCATAAGGTCGGCATGTTGGACCACGCCTGGAAGTATCCGCATCAGCTTTCTGGTGGGCAGCAACAACGCGTGGCGATCGCCCGGGCGTTAATGATGCGACCGCAAATCATGTTGTTCGATGAACCCACTTCAGCCCTTGATCCTGAGAAGGTGAATGAAGTGCTGCAGGTAATTGAATCACTGGCGCAAGAAGGTATCACCATGGTGATCGTGACCCATGAGATGAATTTTGCCTTCAAAGTTTCAGACCGAATTGTCTTTATGGAAAAAGGACGTGTGGTGTGTGACGACACGCCGCAAGCAATGCGTGAAGGGCATCATCCGCGTGTTGATGCCTTCCTGAAAGATGTCTCTCTGGCTTAACCCTCTGACTGAAAGGAAAAATCATGATCGCACAATGGCAAATTGAGCAGTTTCACCAACAGGGCTTTCTGGTCGTCGAAGATGTTCTTACGACAGAAGAGATTACAGCATTGCAGGTTGACTTTGATGGTTGGGTAGAACAAAGCCGCCAGCACCAACAACCATGGGGAGAAACGCTGGATGGCCGTCCGCGGTTTGATCTCGAAGATGATCACTCAGCGGCACATCCCTCATTACGGCGTGTAACATCGCCTACTGAGATTTCTTCTGTTTATCAACATGCTGCTTTGTATTCCAGAATGGCGACCATCTCCGGGCAATTGATTGGCGGCAGCGGTACGCGTTTTCATCACAGCAAAATTAATTCTAAATTGCCGCACACCGCCACGAAGGTGAAATGGCATCAGGATTTTCTTTTCACCCCGCACAGTAATGACGACATCATTACCGCGCTGTTAATGGTAAGTGAAGTGACACCAGAAAATGGGCCGCTGAATGTGGTGCCTGGAAGTCATCAGGGGCCACTATATTCTCACTGGCAGAACGAACGTTTTACCGGAGCGGTAGAGCAACAGATAGAACACGCCCATTGCCAACAACCAACGGCCTGTTATGGCCCACCCGGATCAGTATGTTTTATGCATACCCGTCTGTTACATGCCTCCAGTCCTAATGAAACTGATATGCCGCGCACACTGTTTATTGCGGTATACGCCGCCGAAGACGCTTTGCCTTTTGGTGACAATCCGTTGCCAAGTATTCATGCCGGGCAAATTGTCGCCGGGGAAGAGAGTGGATTAATCCGTAGTAGTGATAACCAGTTCCGCTTACCGCAAAAGCCACGCGGTGCATCCTTTTTCGTTCAGCAAGCCGGAAACGATTTTGCCAACATCTGATTGATCTGTTCTCTGGAGATATTATGAAAAAGTTCAATACCTTACTTAATACCGTCCCGTTGTTATATGCCAGTGTTGTGCTGGCATCTTTTAATGCCAATGCTTTCCAACAGCCGGAGAAGATTATTGCCGGATCAGATATGACCTTTTATCCCTATGAATATATGGAAAACAATCAACCAGCCGGATTTGATATTGAGTTTCTTGCCGGACTGGCGAAGGTAATGGGGCGTGACGCGGTAAATATTGACACTCGCTTCCCGAATTTAATCCCAGGATTGCAGGGCGAGCGTTTTGATATCACCAACTCTTCAATGTATATCACGGCGGAACGGCTGAAAGTCATTGATATGGTGCCTTACCTGAAAAGTGGTGAATCAATCCTCGTGCTGAAAGGTAGTGAATATCAACCAAAAAAACCGGAAGACTTTTGCGGACACAAAATTGGTTCGATGGGAGCGACTTCCTGGTTGGCACAACTACAGAAGCTTTCAGCTGATTACTGCGTAAAAAACGGACTTGAACCCATTGTCCTTAGTGAATATGCCACTGATCCGCAGACGACTCAGGCGCTACTTTCCCGTGCCGTAGAAGCGCAAATCACTGATGCGGCGGTAGCAAAAGGGGTGATCGATAAATTGGGCGATCGTGTGGTTATTTCTTCCGATACTCTGATATATCCAGTGCTTAATGGCTTTGGTGTCAAAAAAGGCAACAGCGTAGTGAAAAACGCGCTGGAAGAGGGGCTAAAAAAATATAGCGCCACGCCGGAATATGCCGCTTTGCTGAAGAAATATAACTTCACCCCGCCAACTGCGGAAGATCTCAACACTCTGATGCCAAAAGCGGAATAAATGAATGGGAATATCAATTGAAGAGCAGATCCGTGTCGATCTGGCCGTGACCTTCCGCATAATTGCCCATCTTGGGATGCACGAAGCTGTCGCTAATCATTTCAGCGCGGCAATTTCTGACGACGGAAAGACGTTTCTGCTAAATCCGAAGTGGAAACATTTTTCCCGGATTCGTGCCAGCGACTTGCTGTTGTTAGATGCTGATGATGAAGCTAATGCCCACCGTGAAGATGTCGATGCCACGGCATGGGCGATTCATGGGCAGATTCATCAACGTCTGCCAGCAGCACGTGTCGTGCTGCATCTTCATCCGGTCTATACCACCAGCGTTGCGTGTCTGGAGACACCGCATATTCCTGCAATCGATCAAAATACGGCACGTTATTTTAATCGTATGGCAATAGATACCTTATATGGTGGAATGGCAGACACAACGGCAGAAGGTGCCCGACTGGCAGGATTACTGGGAGAAAAACGGCGCTTGCTGATGGGTAACCACGGCGTGTTAGTTACTGGTATTTCAGTAGGGGAAGCATTTGATGATATCTGGACGCTTGAGCGTGCTTGTCAGATATTTGTTACTGCTATGTCCTGTGGACAGCCACTGAAAATCCTGCCGGATGAAGTCGCAGAAAAAACGGCCCGTGACTGGGAGAAGATCGTTGATTTTTCCCGTCAGCATTTTGCTGAAATGAAGCAACTGATGATTGAAGCAGATCCGTCAGTGCTTGATTAACATGTTATGTCAGATGCAAGAGATTGGGCATCTTGCGGATGGCTGCTATCATAAAGCGTCTTGAAATATCGTGAGGATTCGCTTTGAGCGCAGGACGCTTGAATAAAAATAGCCTCGGAATTGCGCTGCTGTTGTCTATGGGGCTACTGCTGGCGGGCTGTTCCAGCAAACCGTCATCCGATTCGGGAAGCTATTCTGGTACCGTTTACACTGTGAAGCGGGGAGATACGTTGTATCGTATTTCACGCGCTACTGGCACCAGCGTAAAAGAACTCGCTCGTCTGAACGGCATTTCACCGCCTTATACTATTGAGGTTGGGCAAAAACTGAAAGTGAGCAGTGGGTCGAAAAGCAGCAAAACTGCCAGTAAATCTGGCAAAAAATCGACCAGCAAAACTGCAGCGGTCAGACCATCTTCTTCCGTTCCGCAATCTTCCTGGCCACCTGTTGGCCAACGCTGTTGGCGGTGGCCAGCCAGTGGGAAGGTGATTTTGCCATACTCAATGGCGGATGGCGGAAATAAAGGCATCGACATCGCCGCGGCCCGAGGTACACCGGTTTATGCTGCCGGAGCCGGCAAGGTCGTGTATGCGGGTAATCAACTGCGTGGTTACGGTAATCTGGTGATGATAAAGCACAGTGAAGATTACATTACTGCCTACGCCCATAACGACACTATTCTGGTCAATAATGGGGAGACGGTAAAAGCGGGCCAGAAAATCGCCACCATGGGCAGTACTGACGCTGCCTCTGTACGGCTGCACTTCCAGATCCGTTACCGGGCAACTGCCATTGATCCGCTGCGTTATCTCCCCCCGCAAGGCAGTAAACCGAAATGCTGACGGTGAAATAAACAGCAGTCAGTACAAAGCCACTTGCCAGCAAGAGCGTAAGGCTTATAATGCCTTACGCATCTCAAAGCGGGCGTAGTTCAATGGTAGAACGAGAGCTTCCCAAGCTCTATACGAGGGTTCGATTCCCTTCGCCCGCTCCAGAATCTCCCCAAGTGGAGAAGACTAAAAAAGTCTTCTCTGTCAGCAAGTTAAATAGTTACCTATTTAATTTGCTTAGGAGTTCTACCACTGTGATCCGCCCTTGTAGCTGTTACGTTGAGTTACACGGGAAGATGGCAGTATAACCAACGTGGCGGCAGTTGCACACCTCACACCGCGATAGTCAAACGTGAAGGAAAAGCCTACCCAGGCATTGTAATGTCATCGACGGCGGCGCTTGCGACGACCTCAGCGCGGGATAAACAGGCGAATGATGGGAAGAGTGTTTTTAAGTGTATATGTGGATTTAAAGCCCCACCTCTTCATAAAACCGTAACTGCATCGCGAAAGAGTGCAGCTCTACCCCGGCTCGTGCATCCGATAATGTACACCTGACTTACTGATCGCTACCGCTGAAAAGATGATGATACGCCTCCGGCGCTTTTGTTGATGTACCCATCACGGCGCTTTATGGCTCCTATTGTCTAAAAATAATCCTCCTGGTATTTTAAGCATCTAAGACAGTTTGAATGATGGGGGATGTATGGCGATATCAGCAAAGAAAGCCGCCTACAAAGAAAAGAAAGCAAAAGCCGCAGAACTAGCCAAACTACGCCGCCAGCAAAAAGCAGCATTAACCAGAATGATAAAGAAGGCTAGAGAAGACGGCACATTTGACAGCTTGCCAGACGATATCAAAGCAAAGTGCCTTAAACACGAAGCAAAGCGGGAAAAGGCAGCATACTTCTATAACCAGTGGAAAGAGAAGCAAGCATACGCCGCACGTCGTGAAGAGGTGGCGGGTATTGATGAATTATCCCTGCAACACTTCAAATCAATTTAAATACTCCCTGATTCTCTAAAACGCAACAGGACGCATTCTAACGCTGTTTTTATTGCTTGGTATAGGGATGTATAGGTGATGTGTGTTTAATGCGTCTGTGAGCTTGTTTTGTGCCTTATTTTGCATTTTCATAATGCAGGAGAGAACACGGAAAGCCTTAAAATTAATTATTGGGGTATTTAAGGCTATTTTTAGGTTATTTAAGGGTATTAAACTTGATTTAATTGGTTAAAATATAAACAGATAGTTATGTATCTTATTGATTTATAAGGTTATTTTTAAATAAAGGTAAATAAAAAATAAATAGCCATAAATAGCTATAAATAGCTATAAATACATCTAAATACCTATATCCCCTCCCTTATGGCTAGATTGCGAGAGGTGCTTAACGCGATTTTCAGCGCCCCCCGATCTGGAAAATCCAGAATCCCCAAATATCAGCAAGGAATTTTCTTGCGTAATCAACATCGTTTTTACCTATTAAATCATTACACAGAAAGCCTTTCTGTAATGTCTCTCACTAAACTTTCACTAAACACGAGAATGATCGGTTTTATGTCGGATCAGATGCTAGAAACAGCACCACGTCTCACAAGGGCTGTAAGCGATGAAACCAGTGTTTATGCGGGTGCAGGTCAAAATATAGGCCAAAATACATTTAACATAATAAACGTAATATGCACTAAGGAACACATAGAACGCCTTGAATTGATGTATCAGGGGAAAAGTGATGGATTTTTTACGTAGGAGCACGAGAGGGCTTCTGTTGACTTTTGTATGCTATGAAATATAATTAAAGGTTTTTTTTGTTTTTATCGTGTGATGTGGTGGATTACACAGGGGAATAGATTAAATGGTGTTCTGTTTATACAGGTTTATTTGTTAGATCAACAATTTGGCATTTCTAAACAGATGTTTGAACGTTGCCAAATGCCTTGACAACACAAGAAAAGGGCTTGCTATGCCACGCATTACACGAAATAAGGCTGTAAAAACAAAATAAATTTTAAAATTTGCACAAACGAGAGAACTCATTAAGAAACAAGCAGAACAATTTTTAGCCAACAATTTCTGATGGTGCTCTGTAAGCCGCATTACACAAGGCTTTGCGAAAGTGATGTAAAAGTGAAGAAAGTAAGAATTGCAACTTTAAGCTGCTTTTTCATTGAATTTTTAGTATGGAATTACACAGGGAATAGAGAGCATTATTCTATGATTTACACAGGGAATATAGGGGGATTATGGCACACACATAGAAAGGCATTACACAGAGTGAGTGCTATGTGACAAATGGATGTAACGAGAGGTTACATTCAGCTACCCCCACAGAATTCTGTTACCCCTATCAAGTCTGATACCCGATAAGTATAAATAACACCTAGGAAATGATTTCCGATCTATTTAGGAAGTAACCTAGGAAGTGGTTTCCTACCTACCTAGGAAATGAGTTCCACCAATACTATAATTAAATAATATAAATAATATTCTTTATACTATATAGGTCACTGTGACCTAGGGGTAGGTCATAGTGAACTAGGGGGGTAGGTCATAGTGAACTACCCCCACAGAATTCTGTTAATCTTAACTTTTAAAGAGATTTTTACCCTAACAAAATTCTGTTACCCCACCCTAACAGAATTCTGTTAGACACCCCCACAGAAAACTGTTAGACACCCCCACAGAATTCTGTTACCTATTAGATCATTTATTAAATTACTTATTAAATTATAATATTATATATTTATTTATATGATCTTTTTGCCTTCCTGCGTTAGCGTCACTCTCTGGCAAGCAGCCTTACTCCGCTACCTTTCGGGCTTCGTGGCTGGCCCGTTCCGCTCACACCGAAAGCAAAGCGTTACTTTCTTCGTGTAACTATCGTTGGCGGTAACGCCCACGAAGAAATACTATTGCGCTGTGCGCAGAAGAGTAATCACCTAACCAATCATACTGATTGCTTACGTGTTAACTCTCTCTAACTCTTAATTACCCTCCTACATTTAATAACTCTGTTATTCTCTGTAGTTGTGTAATTACTCGAAGAGAGAGCGGCTAAAGCTCAATTACACTCTGCTTTCCTCGTGTAATTTCACTAAGCCTCAATACAATTCCACCTCCTTGCATTCTGTAGTCGTGTAATTGTTTTCGGTGGAAAAGCCAGAGGCGACACCGAAAGAGAATTCTGATCTTATTAATCTTATCTATCTTAGTTATCTTACTTTATCTACTTTATTATTAATAATAGCTTTATAAGCTCTGTGTAGCTCTTTGACGCAAGAAACAGCATTCAGGAAGGGAATCACCTTAGAAAAGTGTTCTTTGCGTCATAATGTGTTTTATGAAGGATTCAGAGGTGTTTCATAACAAGAGTGTATAGAGGATACTTTAATTAATTAAAAATAAGGGGTCTAAATGCTTCTCTAACAGCATTAAGCAGGGTAGGGAATGGAAACGCATTGCCTACATATAATAAGCTCACTACAGAGCGTTTTATAAAGTGACTCTCTATCTTATATCTGCCATTACCTTTTCATATACCTAACAAATACAAAATAAGCCCCTTAAATAAGCCTCTGACGAGATAAATAGCCTCTACATAAGGGAATGTATTGCTTTTATCAAAACTTCGTTAGAACGCGTTTTAGAGCGTTTTAGACAATAAGGAGGAATAGCACTACACAGAAGAGCACGAATTGCTAAGAAAAAATGTAAGTGCATGAAAAAGATCAGACCTTTTATGAAAAGGTATTGACAAATGTTTCTTTATATGTAATAATAGGTATTAGAGGGACAGAAAAACATTCTTCTCTAAATAATCAAAATCAATGCACTTTGAAGCCGTCAGGCTTGCAAGGTGTTTTTTCTTTTAACTGAATAAGGAGTTTTTTATGAAATGGTTTACACCGAAACACGTCGTAGAGGCATTTAAAAAAGGTGAGCTTACACGCCACCAAGTAGTAATGAATCGTAATATGGCAAGGAGTCGAGGTTATCCAGAGCGAGCTGCTTGCTTCAATGAAGCACTCAAGATTATTGATGAATTAAGAAAAAATGAAAAAGAATCTGAAACAGAGTAAAGAATAGAAGGAGAAAACTATGAGCGAAACTAAGAAACCAATTCCGCGCACTTACCTACACGTTGACCCTGAAATCTTCAAGGTTTTATTTGCTGAAGCCAAGAAAAGGCAAATTATGGTCAGTGATTTGATGTTAGAAATCATTACTGAAGCAGCAGAGAACATCAAACAAAAAAAGGGTAAGTGATCCTCATTCACTTTAGTAGCGCATTAAGCGTGATTTATAAGGAGATTTTTAATGATTAATGAAGAACAATTTGTAAAAGTTCCTATGTGGATTCTAAAAATAAGCCAAGTAAACGGGCATAAATTTACAGATAGTGCTAAAAACCTTTACTGCTATCTGAAAGGGTTTGATCGTGCATTTCCCTCTTACGCTAAGATAGGCGATGTTTTTGGCATAACACCAAGAGCAGCAGAGGAAAGGGTTAAGAAATTGCTCGAAATGGGGTTAATTATAAAAGATGCACGACCAGGAAGTTCTAATGTCTATCAAGTGGTAGATATTCCACAAGAAGAAGCTAGACAAGAAGCCAAGACACAACAAGAAGCTACTGTTAAAGCTGTTCCTGATCAGCTTCAACCTACGGAAGATAATAAACAGCCTTCTTTTGATGTTCTTGATGATTGGAATGCGCCTTTGCCGTGGGAGACGGAAGAAACACCTGTTTCATCAAGTGAAAAGGTAGCTAATGATAATGAGGAGGATGTGTTAGAGAATTTTGCCTCTCTTATTATCACGCAGAAGAATACCAGAACAGGAGGGGCATCTTTTATTGAGTTTGCAAATTCACTAGCTTGTAGATACGGGCTAAAACGACCAAATGGTATTGAGGCATATTTTGCTAAGAAACATCCCAAAGTATATGAAGACTTTGATATTCCATTTTAATAAGGAGGGTTATGATTCAATATTTAGTAAAAAATCAAGTAGACAGAATTCAGTGTAATGACACAGGAAAACGAATCTATGAAACACTTGCTTATCTCTATAAAGGAAAGCCAACACCGCTAAAATATAGCGATGTGTTACACCGAGCAGGGTGCTCTGAAGATGGTTTAAAATTCTGGCTTAGACAGCTATCAAATTTCGGTGTTATAGAGATTAAAGAATTATCTTTCTCTACATTCAATCTCAAAAGACTAGACAGAGAAATAGACTTCATCTATTCCACTCTCTAAAATCTCTCTATGTAATTAAAATATAAAAGGAAAACATTATTATGGTAATAGCTATGTGGTGGTTGTTGTTTTTTATGCTCGTAGAAACATACTTCGGGGTGTTTTCCTTTAAAAGAAAAGGAAAAGTAAATAATGGCAAAAAGAAAAAACAACGTTGTTAAGAAAATCGGTGATTCAGCTTCTCTTCTAAGTAAACCTAAATCTATTCTAAGACGTAAAGACTTTAAAGAGCTAGTTACGCTCTCCAAGCAAAATAGCGCCCCTGGCGAATGGAAAACAGAGATCATAGAACATTCTCCCTCTGTGCCTTGCGGAGATGAATTTAACGCCTTACAAGAAATCTTATCTTCAACACCTGGCGTATTCTGGAAACCTAGAAAAAGAAAAGAGTATATCGTTGATAGCTCTGATTTACGCAAATACCAGATTTTAGGATTTGAAGATTATAATCACTACGTTGGTTATCTCGCCACCAATGGCCTAAATAATTTAGTTCCTGAATTCCAAATTTTAGATAATGCTGATCACTATGGAGACTTTTAATATGAATAACACGTATGACACAATTTACTCACTAATTAATTATTATGAGGATGATTACCTCCTGCCTTTAAACCGCGCTGAACTTGAAGCATACAAAGAAAACACGCCAGCGGCACTAAATGAGGCGTTTAAACACTGGGATTTAGCTGTGAATGCCTTTGAGCACCTCTCTAAGCGTGTAGAGATGCTCTGCAAGCGCGAAAACGCATACCTGACAGCCGATCAGATATGGGAATTATCAAACTGGATAGAAGATATTGAATCTGATGTTCGCTATGTGGGAGATGGCCTTGTTGAACTAGCTCAACGCTTAGGCGCTGCTATCACAGAAGAATAAAAAAAGCAACAAAAAAGTTGTAAAATATCTTGACATTTCATATATTGTATGTTAATATAATTATATAGGGTGATTATTTTTCCTTTATTGGTTCGATATTAAAAATTCTTCTTGTCGTTAAAGGGGAGTAAAATCTCCGCTCCCCGCTTCTCCTCCTTAAGTAATACTGTGTCATTTACCTCTTTTTTCCTTTGTTATGCATACATCTTGGAGTGTGCATAACATAGGGTAATTACAAAGGCGGCTTTAAATGCTGCCTTTTATTTTGCCCGTTATGCAACTTAAAAGTTGTATTTCTTACTTTAAACAAGGTAACAAGGTTTATATAAATGTTGTTCTTAAACGATAAAGAGCAAATCATCAAGTATAAAGATGAAATGCTGAAAATTAATCCACAAATTACCGAAATGGTAGCTAAATACGCTGGGTGTTCTGTAGAGGAAGTAGAAAGATGTGTTGAAAAATATTTTTCTCCTTCTTCTCCGTCTACACCTTCCCTTAATGAATTAATCAAATTAAAAGCTAAGGAGATTACTAAATGATTATTGATTTAGACACTCTGTTTCCAAGTCGGAAGACTTTTATAGATCTGGTAAGTTATTGTACTGATCCGTTTGCCTCTGTAGAAAACAAGGTTTTTGCTTCTCTTCCTGCTGATGTTGAATGCGGAGACTTGATCACCAGCACTGGCGCTAAATATGAATCAGGAGATGATATCTATGTTGTTATGAGTGAGTTTGTAACGGCTGGAGCAAACAAGCCTGTAGATATTTTACGTAGCAATGCTGGGCTTGTATGCATCAAAGCTGATGCCCTGAATGCTGTAAGTGAAGCAGCAAAAACAGCATTAATTAAAAAAGGCTTCCAGCTTGAAGGCTTCCATTCTGTTTTCACTTCTTAATAAAAGGAATAATAATAAATGATTCTAGGTAATGATTACGTTGATTTAGCTCCTTTGTTCTCTGCGCATAGCACTAGAAACTATCTGCTTTCTACCCTTGATTTTACTGATTCTGTAGGGGTTACATCTCATAAAGTAGCTGTTTCCCAGCTTGTCGAAAGCAACGAATCTCTGTTCAACAAAGAAACCTCTCGTTTCTCTTCTGAACACAACGTTACTAAGCGAGAACAAGGTAAAGAATGGCTTATTGAAATCCCGTATTTTCTTCGTGAAGATGTGATCCGTCCTTCTGATGTTCAAGGCAAGCGTAAACCTGGCACTGATTTCCAGGAAACACTCACTGATATTTATGCTGAGTATGTTGCTAAACACCACGTAGCGTATCAGCGTACAAAAGAGAGCGTATTGGCTGCTTCTTTGTTCTCTGGCAAAACTTACACGCCTAAAACTGATGATGTTCTTATCGAGTGGGGCAAGCTGTTTAACGTATCAGCTATGAAAGCCACGTTGAACGCTTCCAGCACTGACACCACGAAGATTTTTAAAGAATTTGATCAGATTGCTACTGACATTTTGGACAAAGCCCAAAGTCAGGCGGCTGGTGTAGAAAGAATTGTTGTTTTCTGTAAGCCGGAAGCCTTCTCTGCAATTCGATTCTCTGCGGGTATGGCAAACGCATTCCAGTATGTAAGCCCACTGGAAGAGGGGAATGTTGTGTATCAGCGTCGTGACCTGCTGCCAGGGGTGACAGCGTTCACTATCCCAGGAACTAACATTGATGTTATTAAACTGGTAGATCCGCTACACCTGGCACATATGACCGCAGACGCTGTAGCTGTGCCTAAATTCTCTAAGGGTAGCGGAATTTATACCAATATCTTCGGGGCTGCTTCCAGCACCTTTGAACTGATCAATGCCGCCCCTACTGAGGTTTATAGCTATAGCTATGAATCTTCTCGTGGTGATGCTGTTAACGTTGTTACAGAGAATAGCCAGATGGTTGTAAACCACGGTGTAGGCTTCTCCGTTCAAATCACGGTAAAATAATATTTTAACGTGTAATAGAGGCGTGGCGTGTATTCACGCTTCGCCTTTTTTTATTTATTTTTTAAATTTTGAGAGGTGATTAAAATATGGAAGTGATTCTGAAATCAAAAAATGGTGTCCACGTACATTTAGATGCTAATGATTCTAGAGGCTTGTTAAATCTGAAATATCTATGTTCTCTCTTAGATGTTCCATATGAAGGAGTAAAAGCCCGTATGTTCAGACTAAACGAGAGTATTGATCAGGCTCTACACCATTTCTTAAGTAAAGAAGGTGGTAAAAATGATTAATAAGGGGATTTTAAATGTTAGAAATTAACACTTCTAAAATTAAGAACACAGTTACATTTAGTGTAGATAAAGACAGCTTGAAAAAAGCGAAAGACTCTATTACAGGCTTAAAGGAATTCGCAGAAAATATCAAGCCTGCTAAATTAAGATTTGATACTGTCACTAAAGGCTATAAGAAAGCACAAAGTGAAGTAGATAAGATTGCTCAACAGAAAGCGAAAAACGAAAAACAGAATCAAAGAGCACAAGCTGCCGCAGCAAGAGCACAGGCAAGGCAACAGCAACAAATAGCAGCACGTAAGGAGAAAGCTGAACTAAAGCTTTTAGACGTTGGATCAAGCATTAGTGCAATGCACCGTCTTTCTGTAGCTGAACAATACAAAGCTATTGCACAGGCTAGAGAGATAGCAAAACAATATGAGCAAGGGGCTATCTCGCTTGCACGTATGAATAGCCAGATGAAACGCTTACAACAGCAACAACGTAAGATTAATGGCAACAGAAAAGCTCAATTAGCCCCCGTTAAGGGAGGATCAGGGAATTCCGCCACTATGGGCGCTCTGTTATTTGGAGGCGCTACGGCGGCTGCTGGCGTGATGGCTGTAAGTAAAATCGCCGAGTTTGTTAGTAAAAGTTTCGCTAACGCAGAGACACAAGGAGAATTAATCCAACGTGCAAGGCTTGGCGGTGTAGACGTTAACCAGATGTATAACATTACAGAATGGGCGTATAAAAACGGCGTTGACTCTATGATGGGTGATCAAGGGGCTAGGAAATACCTGGATCAGATGAAAGATGTTAGGGAACGTGCCGCAAAATCCTACAGTGAAGCTGAATTGGTGAAAGATAAGAAAACCGGAAAATCTGAATGGAAAGGCGGTGATAACGGTATTAATGAACTTCTAAACATCGGTGTTATTAACAAAAGCGACCTTAAAAAATTTGCTGATAATCCAGCCGGATTAATTTCTAAGGCTGTTAATGGAATGATGAAAAAAGGGTTTTCAGACTCCCAAATTGGACAACGTTTAGAAGACCTGGGCGATGATTTGATGCTTACGTCAAAATATTGGCAACGTTCCGTTAAAGATGTACAAGAAAGTATTAATCAGCAAAAAGCCTCTGGAAAATGGCTAACAGAAACACAGCAAGACTCTATTGTTAAATTCAGAGAACTAAACAGACAGCTTTCGCAGCTTTCTGATGCAAGACAAGTAGCATTTGTAGACGGGTTTATGAAATCTCTCGATCCAAAAGTAACGGAAGAGTTTTTGAAAAACCTTTCTAATCTCACTCCGTATTTTACGAAGCTGGGAGAAGCTACAGGAAGTCTCTTTGAAGCTATTATGAAGATTGTAAACTGGTTTAATCGTAATGATGATAAGACAGAGGCTATTCAGAAAAATTTAGGTGATGCACCGCCATTAAGCAATGAAGGAATGAAACAGAATCTTTCTAATCTCGTTCCTGACCAATATAAAGGCGCTGGCACTGCAACAACTACACCTGATAATAGTCATTCTCTCTTTAACACGATTAAGGGATTGCTTTTCGATGATAAATCTTCTGTGTCAGATGTAAAAATGTCAGTCAATGAAGCACCGATAACCAATCTCAAACAGGGTGCTTTAAATAATCTTGCAATGACAACTCCGGCTTATAATTTATCTCCTGTGTTTAATCTGAATCCTACATTTGAAGTGGTAACAGAGGTTCCGCTTACTATTAATTCGGACACATCCAGATTAAGCGATTATGTGGATTTTACAGCGAGAGCAAGTCGGGATAGCTTCTTGAAATCATTAACATTAACCAGCTTATCAGGGCAATCCAACGGCGGGTAATTCCCGCCATAACATTACAAGGAAAATTATTATTATGGCGACCGCCGGGATTTTAACCATACGTGCAGCAAATACTCCAGAACAACACGTTCAGGCTGTTTACAAAGCAGAACAAGATATAAACTCTACAAAAAACGAAAATAGCAAAGCTAATAAAGCAAAAGGGGAGAATGGATTTGCTATTGTTACCAGTGGGCTGGCATCTTCTGGTAATGACGTTTATGAAAATTATATGGCACTGGCCTTTGACAGTGTAGACGATGTGAACGTAAAACGTCAAGCAGATGTTACTAGCTATCCTGTAGAAAATGGTGCTACTGTGTCTGATCACGTTCAAATTAAAAACAATAAGTTTTCTCTTAAAGGGCGTATCTCTGAAACACCGATTAAAAGCGATCCTGGCTTGTTAAAGAGTGCAGGGGTGAACGGGAACAGAAGATCATTAGCTATCGACTACCTGAATCAGATTATGGACAGTAGACAGCCTTTTCTTCTTGTTACAGAAAATAAAACTTTTGAGAACGTTGTTTTAACAGGCATCGAATACACAGAAGAGGCAAGCGAATCCCTGGTATTTGATTTGGAATTTGAACAGATCAGATTAGTTTCTTATGCCACAGTAAATACTGTAGCTCTCAAAACACAGGCATCTAAAAATATAGGGGTTCGTACGAAAAAACGTGTTAACACTGAAGATCAAAGTAGTGAAGGTGAAGACACTATAACTCCTGCCTTTAAACAGGAATAGCCGTAAACGCCTCTAAAACGCTCTGTAACGATGTAATTATAAAAGAGGCTACCAATCTATGTTGAAGCCTCTTTATTGCGTCTATGGCGTTGTTTTACGCCTTAAAATCAATATTTAATTCATATCTTACCAACTCTACATATTCAGCTAATTCCTGAATACTTGCCCCTTGCGAGTAAGTGCGAAAGGCTTCTGTTTTAGCTTTCTGTTCTGTGTGTCCGGTAATGGCTCCGATCCTAGTTTCCTGTACTCCTGCACGATCAAGACAGGTGATAAACATCCCGCGCAGGCTGTGGAAGCATTGACGCTCTGTAGCTGTAGGTAAGACACTACGACGTAAACGTGAGAACGCTTGACTATAAAACGGCCCCTTTTTACCGTCGATTCTCTTTATCTTATTAGCTTGAGGAAACAGATATTCACCGTAGCTATGCTTTAAGTATTCATCAACTATAACCGATAGTTTCGAATGTATCGGAACGTGTCTGATCCCTGCCTTAGTCTTACTCTTGCTGATATAAAAACAGCGTATTCCTTCCACTGTTACAACCTCTGACTTTTTCAGGCTGGCTAGTTCGTCTAATCTGCATCCTGAAAACAAGCCCATTAAAATAATATTTCTGATCTCCGGCTCCGCTGCATCAAGTAGCTTTTGCATCTGTTCCGGTGTAAACGGTTGATAGCTCTCAATTGTGCGTCTAGCTTCCAAATTGTGACCGTGAAAGGGGTTATCAGATGGTATTCCGTCATAGCGCCGTTTACCAAACTCATAAAGTGATCCTAAACACGTAAGCCAGTTTTGACGAGATTGATCGGCGGCTCCTCGTTGCTTCTGGTCATCTAAAAACACTGTTACAAGCCGTCTGCCTATCTTCTCAATATGAATATCATCTTTCTGAATACTTTCTAAAAATAGCTCAACGGCTCTAGCTAGTTTCTGTAGTGTTGAGTAAGATCGGCGATCTTTATAGCTTTCTGTGTATTCATCACGTAATAAACACAATGTAGGGGTTGCATAACCACGTTTTACGGCTCTTTGTGTGTTTTTATTAGCCCTTGCCTCTGAATGTAATGATTCAATAGCTTGTTGTAATCTCTTTTCAGGGCTATCCGGGTTATGTTTCCGCTTTAGTTCCTCCCATTCTAGTAACAGATGGTTTCTGAATCTTCTAGCTTCGTTAAGATCTCGTGTAGATGTAGTCTTTCGCCACATCCGATACGGGTAAAGGTGGCGTAGGTATTTAGGAACAAAAATCTGAAACATCCAGATTCCGTCCTTTCGTTGGTAAAGATAAGCCTGGCCCTTGATTGACACGATAATGATCCTCTATTATCACGCAATCAGTTACATAAGCTGATCTCAATAGTGTTATCTGACAGCAGGTTATAAGGGGTTTTCTTCGATTCCCTTCGCCCGCTCCATGACCATTCTTAAAGTCTACTAACTTACTGAATCCTAAGGGATACGGCTTAAAGCCTTCCGATAGTTTTACTCACTGTAACCAACACTGTGACTAACTTTGTTGAAGTAGTGAGCAGACCTAAGGTCTCAGTACATGCTCAATTCAAGAACCTACCTTTATCAGCGTAACGGTGTCTTTTACATCCGTCTCAGGATGAAGACCACTGGTCGCCTGACCGCTTCGCTTCCTTCTCACAACCGGTATAAACTAGCGTCAGTATCACTACGGACTAAGGACAGACGTACCGCTATGGCTCACTCACGGCACATCAAGTCAGCACTTAAAGCAATACACGCAGACAACCCTAGCGCATCATATGAGGAACTACGGGAGCACCTGAAGACCATTGTTGAGTGGGAACTTGGTGTCAGCCGTGATGACCTGAACGACCCGGAGTCCTACCAGCTTTACGTTGACCAGTACGACGACATCAAGTCCAACCTTCGGGAAGCTGTAGCGACTGAGCGTCTGACTGTAGACCAGCATCGCTATATCAATGACGTTATCGGTGTACTTAAAGCCTGTCAGGATAGACTCAAGGGCGATAACTCTGGCCTGTTGTCTTACCTTGAGCCTGAGACTGGCAGTCTAAGACCGTCCGTCTCCCTATCTGTATCATCGGAGCCTGAAGTCCCTGAACCTAAAGCACTGACCCTCGCGTCTCTCATTGAGCAGTACGAGCAGGAGAACGCCCAGAACTGGAAGCCAGCGACCCTAAGCGAAAACCGAGCGTCACACTCTACGCTAATCGAGATATTCGACTATCTGGATATTCAGGATGTCGGCAAGGCGACCCGTGCAGATATGCTTAGGGTCCGTGAAGTCCTCCAACAGCTACCGAAGAACCGCAAGCAACGCTTTAAGTCTATGCCGCTATCCGACCCCTGAAGATACCGAAGTCAGTGGGCTCCCTGGCGCTGTTGATAATAACGAAGGCAAGAAGTATACGTCTTCTCTTTATGCATTCCGTAAGCTCAAAGCATTGATCTCCGATCAGTCAGTGAGTAAGTCTGTAAACTGGACAATCAGTCTTGACGTGAATAACTGCCTGAAGACAACCTTTCATTTCGGGAATGTGGTCATTGAACACCAGGCAATACAATTAAGCTCTACTGGGGAACGACCTGATCTGAGAGGTGCAGACCTGAGAGGTGCCAACCTTAGTGGGGCCAGCCTGTTGGGTGCCTGCCTGTACGGTGCCGACCTGCGCGATGCCAACTTGCACGGTGCTGACCTGCGTGGTGCCGACCTGCACGGTGCCAACCTTATCCGTGCCAACCTTAATGGTGCCAACCTTAGCGGTGCCGACTTGTGTGGTGCCAGCCTTAGCGGTGCCAGCCTTAGCGGTGCCAGCCTGCGCGGTACCAACCTAAGTTTTGCCAGACTGCACGGTGCTGATCTGCGCGATGCCAGCCTGTACAGTACCGACCTGCGCAGTGCTGACTTGTGCGATGCAGACCTGCGTAGTGCCGACCTGAGTTTTGCCGACCTGCATAATGCCAGACTGCATGGTGCCAACCTGCGCAATACCAACATGCACTGTGTCAGGCTGTACGGTGCCGACCTGAGTTTTGCCATAGTGTAAGGTGCTGAACTGCACAGTGTCAGGATGTACAGAGTTATAACAGAAGGCGCGGCTGGTCTGGGTTCGGTATTGCGCCTTACGATCCCAGCTTAACGCCGCCAGACGAATCTGAGTTCCATTTGTGCGGCTCGGTAACCGCACCGATTTCGCAAGATAATCGCTTCGGGGTAATAAATAGTGAAATTCCGGCGGGGCGATGCGCAGTATTGCGCCATCAGGGAGCGCATGAAGTGTTAACCAGGCTGAAGGGATTCACCGATTAATTATGCCACACCGGGATTAGTGGAATTTTGTTATCCAACAATAAGAATGAGCTATTTTTTATAGCCTTTATGCCGAGAGCTATCTGAAAGTGGGTAACTTACAACAGCAAGGAGGTTCCAATGAGTAATCTGTCACTTCAACCCTATCAGCAAGCTCCTGGTTGGAATACCCTGGAGCGCCTTAATAAACAGGAATCTTCTGTGCCGTTACAGGGCCAGGCGGTAGGTGAATTTGTAAAAACATTGCTCAAACAGGATGTTAAATTGAGTTTGCTTGAGCGGTTTCTTGATTTTTTCCAGGGAGGACGTAGGCGGGAAATCCAGGAGGCTCCTGTTTTACTCAAAGCGACAAGTATGTTGAAAAACGCATCTGATGCCGAAAAGAAGGTGGCTCTTGAAACATTCCAGATGCAGGGCGTGCATGTGGCAAAGGGACGCACTTCTCTTGCAGAGGCAGCCGGAGCGGCCCTGGATTTGTTGCAGAAAAATGACTGCGGCGGGTTCAGCCAAACTCTGCGGATAGAGGCCAGGGACAATGGTTTACAACAGGTGACTGTTGATCCAGGGGTGCCTTATCTCGGAGGATGTTCTTTTGAAGCGGTGACGGGAATTACTTCAACGGAATATCTTTCTGGCGTGCGAAAAATGCCGCTGAACCTCTACGCCGGAAAAATTCCTACCCATGACCCGGTCAACTTTCCCTCCAGCCTGCCCGAAGTGGCATTGGGAGATCTCCACGGAAATGCACTGTTAATGCTTCACCAATCTATTACCACCGGACATCTGAAGGTGAAGGACGAAGGTGCATTTACCAAATTGCAGCAGGCCTACCACTCTGGTGATAGCGCGACATTCAACAAGTTACTGCCGGATGCGGTGAAAGCGGGAGCAGCCCAGGGGCGCATGATTATGGTGGGCGATGTGCTTGCCGACCGGGGATTGAGTGACTTTTGTTCATTAAATGTGCTGGCGCAAATGGATAAACTCGGTGTGAAATATGATGTTTTGCTGGGTAACCATGACCTTGCTGCCTTTGGGCAGTGCCAGTCCCTCGTACCGGCGTATACCCCGGATGCTAACCCGACACCTGCTGCACCGTCGCCCGCGATTACCTGGGCATCAGAATCGATGAGGGGACCCGCTGTGGCATCTTTACCCCGCTTTGATTCTCCTGATTATGCTGCAAGCGTAAGTAAAGATGGCTTTAAGAGCGTCGGGGAGGCAAAAGAGGCATACACCAAACTGATGAATAAAGCTTACATTCCGCATCTGCATCTGCTGCAACCTGCCAGCGTCGGAGCGTTCTGTTACAGCCATGCACCTCTGACGGGGGATGCATGTAAAACTCTGGTGCCGCTGATGGAGAAGGAGCTTGAATCGCAGAGACGTCCTGTACCACAAAAATCAGATGAAATGACCTCCACGAATCTGGCTCATATGGACAAGCTATTCCTGAATCTGATGTTTAAGGATGATGGCGTGACGATGATAAACGATAACTGGAATAAACTGTTCGCGGCTGCCGTGGATGGGGTTAAGTATTCCTCAATCAAAGGTTTGCCAAAACCTAAAGAGGATGTCTGGCTCTTTTTAGGCCAGATGGTATATCGTCAGGCGAATCTGGCGGATATTGGTTTGACGAAAGAAGTGAAAAATGAAAACGGTGAAATGGTGAAAGAAGTACTGGACACACCTGACGGGATGATCTCGGTGCATGGGCATACCAGCGCAATTGGCAAGGAGAGTTATGCCACGCTTGATGGGATGGGCGGTAAAATTGGGTCCGATCTGATATTTGATCGTAATGTCCATGTGGCAACTACGTTGAGTGGACAGAATAATTCGTTTCATCCGTAACAAGTCCAGGACTTCCGACATTTTGCAATGCCGGGAGTCCCGCTTCCAGAACTCTGCAAAACTAAGATCCTGCGTATCGCCAGACGAATTTGAGTTCCATATGTGCGGCGCGGTAACCACACCAATTTCGCAAGATATGAATTTTATTGAGTATTAATGCTTACAGCCACTGGCGGTGTACTAACAATCAACACAGACCAGTGGCTTGTTCACAAGGCGATCAACGTTTGTAATCGATGTCTTCCGGCTGATCCAGATACACCGTTGTTTGTGCCGGTTGCGTGCTGGCAATCACCTTACCACCACGTACCGAATAACGTACCGGAACCTGACGGCGCAGCGCATCAAACCCATTTTCAGCCGGCAGGATAATCAGGTTGGCGCTGTTTCCGGCGACAATGCCGTAATCCTGCAAATTCAACGTCCTGGCGCTGTGGTGGGTGATCAAATTCAGGCCGTCGTTAATCTGTCCGTAGCCCATCAACTGACAAACATGTAGCCCCATATGCAGCACTTGCAGCATATTCGCCGTTCCCAGCGGATACCACGGATCGAAGACATCATCGTGACCAAAGCAGACGTTAATGCCGGACTCCAGCATCTCTTTAACGCGCGTAATACCGCGACGTTTTGGATACGTATCGAAACGCCCTTGTAGATGAATATTGACCAGCGGGTTGGCGACAAAGTTAATACCGGACATTTTCAGCAAACGGAACAGGCGCGAGGTATACGCCCCGTTATAGGAGTGCATTGCCGTGGTGTGGCTGGCGGTGACTCGCGCGCCCATGCCTTCACGGTGAGCCAGGGCGGCAACGGTTTCGACAAAGCGCGACTGTTCGTCATCGATCTCATCACAGTGAACATCAATGAGACGGTCGTATTTTTGCGCCAGGGCGAAGGTTTTATGCAGCGACTCCACGCCATATTCACGGGTAAATTCAAAATGCGGAATCGCCCCCACTACGTCAGCCCCTAAGCGTAACGCCTCTTCCAGCAACGCTTCACCGTTGGGATACGACAAAATCCCTTCCTGCGGGAAGGCGACGATTTGCAGATCAATCCACGGCGCGACTTCCTGCTTCACTTCCAGCATTGCTTTCAGCGCAGTCAGCGTTGCGTCCGAAACATCGACATGGGTACGCACATGCTGAATGCCGTTGGCAATCTGCCATTTCAGCGTTTGCCAGGCGCGTTGTTTCACATCGTCATGGGTTAATAACGCTTTGCGCTCGGCCCAGCGTTCAATGCCTTCAAACAGCGTGCCGGACTGATTCCAGTTCGGTTGCCCGGCGGTTTGCGTGGTATCCAGGTGAATATGCGGCTCCACAAACGGCGGTAAAACTAAACCTTGCTCGGCATCCAGGCTGTTTTCTGTTACGGGCATCACGCCGGATTGCGCATCAATGGCGCTGATTTTTCCGTCCTGCAGATGAATCTGCCACAGCCCCTCTTTGCCGGGTAACCGGGCGTTAATAATTGTCTGTAAAGCGTTATTCGACACTGTTAGCCTCCACATGCGTCATTGCAGCTGTCGTTTTGCGATTCAAAATCGGGTTAAGGATCAGATAACTCAGCGCGCCACCTAATACCGCGTTGACCGGAACAATCCCCGGTAACCAGTGGCCTGCGCCAATCCCCAGCGCGACCGCCAGAATCGCCACCCAATTGACACTCATCATACGCGTGGTCGCAAAGTGCTCATAGCGGCGACGGTTCATCAGATAGTCGGCGATGATCACGCCACCCACCGGAGGAATAGCAGCCGAAAGGAAAGTCAGCCAGCCGACAAAATTGTTATACAGCCATAAGGCGCAGACTGTGCCGATAATACCGTTGATTACCGAAAGGGTTTTGCTCGACATACCGGTAATGTTGGCGAAACCTAAACCTGACGCATACAGTGCGTTATCATTGGTGGTCCAGATATTTAGCCCCAGCACCACAATCGCGGGCAGCAGCAAGCCCTGAGCAATCATCACATCAGAGATATCCGCCATCCCCAGTGCCGCAGCGCCTGCCGCACCGAAAATAAACATCAACGAGTTGCCGAGAAAAAAGGCCACCATCGCCACCAGCACCGCCAGTTTGGCATTGCGACCAAAGCGGACAAAGTCAGCGGTGAGCGTACCCGCACTGATAAATGACCCCACAACCAGCGCCAGCGCGACATTGAAATCTAACGGTTGTGCGGGAACGACCGCTTTTAATGCGTTCAGGCCGCCCATGTCGTTAACGGCCAGCCATACGGAATAACTGCCAAGGCAGGCAATCGCCGGAACCGCAATCACCGAAAGTACCGTCAGCGCCGAAATGCCAAAGAAGACGGTGACGGTCATCAGTAAACCGGAAACGGCAATCAGCAAATTAATATCCAGCCCGGTTGCCTTGCCCACCGGAATAGCAAACATCGCCACGCCAACACCGAACCAGCCGACCTGAGTGCCGCCCAGCAGCAGTGAAGGCAGCCATGAGCCTTTAACACCAAACGAGAAGCGAGCAAGAAGATGGGTGGTCAGGCCGGTTTTTGCGCCAATGTAACCAAGAAATGAAGTGTAAATACCGAGGAGAAGATTACCGATGAGGACTGCGAGGAAGAAATCATGATAGCTAAGACCGGTTCCGAGAGTGCCGCCGGTCCACATACTGGCGGAAAAAAAGGTTAATCCCAGCATGACGAACGTCAATGCCAATACCCCTTTCCGCGCCGACTGCGGGACTGGTCCCTGGCTAAAGTTGTTATCTTGCGACACGAAATTCCTCCGTTTGCTGTTTGAAACCCAAAAAATCCGCCGCATTCTATTCATCTGAAGATAAAAAGCAATCGTTTTCGCGGGTGAATATATTTTTTATATTGATGAATAAGGATTGGAGGAATTGTATTTATCTATTAAAAATCATCGGATAAGAGGTTAACGACAAAATTTCAAAAGGCTGGAGATATTACTGGGGATGATAGTTTGATGAAATGACGGGAGCGGAAGTGATGACTCAGCAACCGCCCCATTAATGGTTAAGATATCAGTTAGTTGTATTCCATTATTCCCTGTGCCGCAGGTAAATAGCGCAGCGAAAAATAGAGTGAATCTTTGCCACAAGAAGAATGTTTTGCCATCAGTGTGGCGATCTCCGCCGGTGATTTTGGTTGCGCGGAGAATGTTTTACCTTTCCCGGCGACAAATAACTCATAAACGATACCACTGGCAGGTGTTACGTTTTGGCAGCCCGCACTCGCCGTCAGATAACGTTCCCGCTGGGCAGCGGTTAACTTGCCGACGCCGCTGCCATCCTGCACCCACACCTTCACCCCGGCGTCATGCATCTCACTAAGTAATTGACGATAGCCGTCTGGCGACATATTACCGGCAAAAAAACTGCTAATGTAAACAGGTTTATCGGCTACAGCTTGCAACATCTGACGGCTATCCTTCAGCCATTTGAGCAAGGGGGCACGCACGCTAACATCACGCCAGTTCAGGTCGTCAATTTCGGCGCTGATATACCAGCCATCAGGCTGAAAACCTGCCTGACTCATCCAACGCTGCGCCTGCTGAATATCTGCTGCCCGCAAGTGGTTAAAGTAATTTTCCAGTGCGGCAGGTGACTGTTTTTGATGATGAAAAAAGTCAGGATCAGCGTTTAGCCCGACAATCACTTTTAAGCCTGCCCGCTTTGCCGCTTCTGCCCGGTGGATCAAGTTTGTGCGCTCTTGTGGTTGTGTAAAGGCGTCACCGTAACGTGTCCATTGCACAACAAGGGTATCAAAACCTTGCTGGTGCAGAGCATTCATTAATGATTGCCAGTGTGCATCGTTAATCTGCATATCACGGTTTTGTGGCTGCCAGAAAATACCGGTCATTGCTTGCGAAAATGGGTTTACCAACAGCAAAGTAAACAATAGAGTCAATAACTTAGCCATTACCAGCGAACTCCCAATGTCAGGAAGGCATTATTGCGCTCCCCGGCTGATTGATTAATGGTTTTGAATGTATGTTGATACTCCACGCCAACACTGATTTTATGCGGCCAGGCGTTATAGTGACTCTCACCAGTCCAGAGATTCCAGCGCAGGCCAACGCCACCCACCTGTGTTCCCTGAGTATCTTTACCCCGATAGCCATTGCCCTGCACATGGGCATAAGGTTCGAGAGTTTGCCCATATGCCACTTTCTGGTGCCAGCTCACCCGGTAGTCTGCCGTCCATGCCTGACTGTCCTGACGAATATAGTGTGCCGCATCAAGATAGAGGTTTTGTGCCATCCAGCCTGGGCCATTGGGGTGCCATTCATCACTGTATTTACCGTCATTAAACAGTGACGCACTGGCACGTAACATTGTGTCAGACTCGCCATGATGTTTATCGAGTGGCAATTGTTGTTCAACTGCAAGGAAAAACACCTGGTTTCGTAACGGTTTCCAGCACAGTCCGGTGGCTGAAATTGGGTTCTTCACCGGCATTACCACGCCGTTACTGCCAGTATCGGCAAATACCCGGCTATAAGCGGCAAGGAGATCTCCATCGAGCAATATATTGCGTCCGATACGATATTCCGCTTCCAGTTGCCCGTAGCTGCGGTAGCTGTGACCCGGAGATGAACCACCAAGATTATTATTAGCAGAACTCATCGCCCCGGAACGCAAACCAATCGATGTATCAAAATTAAAACTCCAGCGACGCGCCACATCTTCATGCAGGCGACGGAAATTGAACAGTTGCTGATTCTGCTGCGGGCTAAGTGAATCAACCTGGGCCTGCCAGGTAATATCGTCAATCACTTCGCGGGCATAAAACTGTGTTTGCGCAATATCGTTCAGCCGCTGATTAACATACGTCAGCTGCTTGCGAATCGCCGGATCATCTGGCTGTGCACGATGGGCTTTCTCCAGTATTTCTCGCGACTGGGCGATATCACCGTTATCCCAAAGTGCATACCCAAGTGCGGCCTGAACAGCGCTGTTATCAGGCTCCAGTGCCAGGGCATGACGCAAATCGCTTATCGCTGCAGAGATGTTTTTTTGCTGACGATAAATACGAGCGCGGGCAGCAAAAGCACGGGCGCTCGGGGTGATGGCAAGGGAACGGTTTAAATCTTCCATGGCTTGTGGTGATTGCTGCGCAAGGTAACGCTGAGCGTGCAACCACCAGTATTGCGCGTTGTTAGTCAGCCCACGTTGCCGGGCAACCTTAAGCCAGTGATCGCGGGCTTCGCTGTCACCTGCCGCCTGAGCTGTGGTGGCGGCAGCCAGCAAATCCTCACTCTTCAATGCGTTGTCGCTGATTTTTTTCCATGCCTGAAGTGCCGTCGCGTAGTCCTGCACCTGATAAGCCTGGTATGCAACACCACGGTGACGCCAGTCATCGGGCTTTCGCTGTTGCGCTTGTTGCCAGGCGTACAATGACAATCCGGGGAAATCGTCACGATAGCACTGGGCCAGGCGGGTCCAGGCTGTCGCATCGTACGAAGGTGACATATCACCTAATAAATTACGAACAGCCTCGCAATTGTCGGCAATTCCTGGAAACTGGCTTTGCAACTGACGCAGGGCAGGGGATGACAGCGGTTGTGTCAGGCTTGCCAGTTTCAATGGCGTAGCTAGCGACGGCAGAGACTCAAGTAACTGTCCCAGACGCACCATCAACGTTTGTGTTGTCGCGTTCTCATCATCAGAGAAGGGATAACGCTGTAACAGTAACCGTGCGGCTTCTTTGCTCTGCCCGTTTTGTATAAGTTGCCATGTCAGACGATCGAGATTTTGTAGATCCGGTTTATCGGCGTACATCAGCTTCGCGAGTTGCAATGCTTGCTGGCGGTTATTAAGCGCCAGACTGACGCTATAGCGCTCCTCTGGCATTTCCCCGGCAGGTAGCAAATCCAGGATACGTTGTGCACCGATGTAATCCCGCTTTTTAAGCAGTTCGGGGAGTGTTGTGCCAACCACATAGCGACGGTTTTGCGCAAACTGCACTGGCTGATGCATCAGCGCCTGTACCGGTTGTTGGCTGTAGTGCGTAAGCAAATACAGCCAGCTTTTCTCCTGTTCAGCATTCAGGAAAACTGGCTGATTTTCTGCCAGATAGTGCGCCAGCCGAGCCGTTTCTCCGCGTTGCGCCAGCGTAGAGGCGTAATCAATCCGCCTTTGTGGATCGTTAAAAATCCCCTTAGCTTGTAATGCCAGTAAGCGGTCATCCAGTTGTCCGGCAATTAATACATCAAACCATTGCTGGCGCTCAGCAGCACTCAGCCTGTGTGGGGCGCGGGCGAACAGACTTTCTGCCAGTGCCCAGTCTTTCAGGTAGATTGCCCGGTGCAGAAGGTCGCGGCGCAGGGCTTTTCCCTGTGGTGAGGTCGCGAAAGTTTTATCCTCAAGCTGCGCATTAGCAATGTCGAGCAATGCCAGGCGCAGTGCATGTTGCCCGACTTCACTACGACACCCAAGGCCTGGTACGGCATCACAACTTTTTTGTAACGCCCGTAACTCCTCCTCAGAGTTAACAGGTTTCACCTCCACAGGGATCGCTACAAGTGCTCGTTTCAGGCGCGCATCTCCTGGTTGATGGCGCAGCTGCTCGCTAAGCAACTGGCGGGCTTGTTCATTGTGACCAAAATGGCGATAAGCTTCGGCAAGATACAGCGTCAGCGGAATGTTGTCGGGAAGCTGACGATGAATATACTCAAATTCACGCAGGGCTGTTTTTTCATCATTTTTACGTTGTGCTGTCAGCGCCTTTTCCAGTCGTGGATAAATAACGAAATGGCGATAATCGCTGATACCAAGTTCTTCAGCACTGGTGCCTATATTCTCTTCTGCCAGCGCACCACCGCTTAGCAATGCGCTCATCAGCAGACCAGACAGGCCGATAATCCGGCAACGATTATTATCCTTCATGATCTGTCTCCAGTTCTGCAATCTGCATTGTGGTTAACCCAGCCGCCTGTAACAGCGACTGCATTGAAACTTGCAAATTTTGCTGAATGCTCAGAACGCGATCCAGTGTCTCCTGACTGATCACGCCTTCCGCTACCAGAAATGCGCCAAGTGGGCGATCACTGCGTTCGTGGCGAAGTAGCAGGGCGTTAATGGCTGAACGATTGATATGCCCAAGCGTTGTCAGTACTTCAGCAAACAGAAACTGATGCTGTACAAACTGTTGCCAGATCGCGGTTTGTTGTTGTGGCGTTAACCAACGACGCAGCACCGCCTGCTCGAGCAGTTCGCGGGCATCGCGTCCACGACGGCGTGCGTACCAGTGGCGTAACCCCGTGACCACCTGGCCACGTAACACAATTACATAGCGCACCTGGCGACCGGTTTTGCGAGACAATGCTGCCAAAGAGACAGGATCAATCCCGTCTTCGCTGCCTACTACCAGAACATCATCTTCGATGCGCAGCGGTAACACTGCGTAATGCAGTGCCACACTGGCGGGGATTTGTTCAATCAGATAACGCGGGATCTGCCACGCATCAACGGATTCCCAACCGACTCCGTTTTGTTCCGCCAACGCCTGAGCCAGTTGTTGGGCAGTGATAAGTCCTTGCATCAACATTGAACCACCGAGACGCAGACCCTGTATACGATTCGTCAAAGCCTGCTCCAGTTGCGCTTCGGTAATAACATGATTCTCCAGCAAAATCTGGCCTAACGGGCGTAACGCTCGGTTTTCTCCGCTTACGCTGGGAAAATCGTGAGTCGTTTTATCCCATGCTACCCGACGCGGATCGCCATGCTGAAGTACCTGTTTTAGCGCGCGCCAGTTCGCCATAAAGTTAATCAGGTTACCCCAGCACAGACGGAGTACCGACAGTATTCCTTGCGTCAGCCCATAATAGCCAGTGACAAAAATCACCCGTTGCACAATGCGATTGACCATTAAGGCAAAATTCATCCACAACAGCGTTGTAAATGCGGCACTGTCGGTAAAAATAGAGAGAAAATGCCAGGCATTGGGCCAGAAGGTTTGATACAGCATCAAAAGCATCAGCTGGATAAAAACCAACATGGCAATAAAACTAATGAAATTGCTGATAGCCCCTTTGCGGTCACGCCAGAGGAAGTAATTGAGAATCAGGTTGGAAGTCCACTTATGGGTTTTGAATCCCTGAAAGACAATACCAATAATCCAGCGCGATTTTTGTCGCACTGCCGTTGTAAACGTGTCCGGGAAATACTCACGCACACAGATCATATTATGGGTACGTTTACTCTGGAATAACTTACGTGGTTCACCCGTTTTGCCGTCATCCACCACCGGAAAACGGACAAAAATCTCACTCATGCCCTTTTCTTTAAGACGAAAGCCAATGTCGTAGTCCTCGGTCAGACTCTGTACGTCAAAGGCAATGCCATCACCGTCAGCCAGCAATGCTGAAATAGCCCGGCGGCTGAAACAAGTACCCACTCCCGCGCTGGGAACTTGCCCGGCCAGAGCTTCGCGTACCGGAACATCCTTGCCGTGCAACTCGGAAAACTCATCGATGTAAGTCATGCTGGTGAAGTGTGTCCATTTCCGTTCGAATGGATATACCGGGATCTGGATAAGATCCTTACGATCTACCAGATAATTGAACAGCCGGAGTTCCATGGGCGAAATAACATCTTCCGCGTCATGCAAAATAAACCCGGCAAAGGCAAATTTGGCGCTGCGTTCAAACTGGGTGATGGCGTCCAGCACATTATTCAGGCAATCAGCTTTACTGGTTGGACCGGGACGGGCGCAGACCACCTTGTGCACGTTGGGAAAACGTGCACAGACTTCATCCACATCACGTTGGGTATCCGGATCGTTTGGATAGGTACCAACGAAAATATGGTAGTTTTCATAATCCAGCGTTGTCGCTGCCAGATCGGCCATATTGCCAATGACACCCGTTTCATTCCATGCAGGCACCATAATGGCTAATGGTTTTTCATCCGGTTTATACAGTTCGCGGTAATTCATCCGTGGGTAGCGGCGATAAACGCTCAGGCTACGTTTTACGCAACGCAGCCAATAGACAACATCAATAAAGAGATCGTCCAGGCCACTAATTAACATCATTATCGCTAATGCGATCGCGATAAACTTCAACCCATACAACCAGGTTGAAAAAAGATCGAGAAGCCACTCCACGCTATTATCCTGTATCACTAGTGATTATGATAAGCGTGAATATATTAATGTTTTTTATAACGTCTGACAGCCCGGAACGAGGTAAAAAAATAATTATAAGAATGCGCTTTTTCTTACACTACTGTAATTTTTTTACACTCTTTTATTATTTGATTTAAATACATACAATATTGTGTGTGGTTTGTTTCTTATATGTTTCCATTGTTTTAAAATAAATGCAAAAGATGTTGTATTATTATGTGAGGAAATAAGAATTTATCTCAAATATTGGTGTACTACATTGATTGTAAAATATCTTATCGTGCGCAATAAAAGAGCGGCCTTTTACCAATGGTAAATAAAAAACCACGCTCCCCCTGATTAAGGATGGAATAACTGACATTTTCGTTCGGATAGACATAGAAGTCCGGGAGGATACTGGCAAGCAGAGCGTCTGGTAAGGTTTCCATGCCTTCATATTTATCGATTTTTGTGGAATGCAGGTGATAGACGTCCTGATTTTCTGTCCAGTCGTAAGAAACATCGCGTCTGATTATCCCTTTCGGTTTGTCGTCTTGCAGATAATTACCACTGACTGCAACAACACCCTGTTGTTTTTCCAATGAATACATAAAATTTAGCGTGATATTGGCATGAACATTTTTATGATATACCACCATCGATATTGAGCATTCTTCTTTATAGGTATGCTCGAAGCGTAAGTAGTGGTATACCAAAGCAGCACCCATACCCAGAAGGCAGCAAATCGCGGCGCAGAGAATGATATATTTTTTACTCACCGTAAGCCTCGCGAAATGAGAGTGTCATGCAGCCAGGAACAGAATGAACAAGATAGTCTTTCTTACAAACTAATACTGCCAACCCTGGATCGGTTTTTGAGAGTGGAAGATAAACCCAGGGATATTTTTTACAATCCAGTCCGGTACGGGTGATGAGCGTTTTGATTCGCGCAAAATTATTGTCACCATCATGGCTGTCATCTTTAACATAGAAATGACAACCATTCTCTTGCTCGAGCAGTTTGTAGTCCGCGAAAAAGGGCGTGGTTTCCCCGGAATGCCAATAAAAATGCATTCCGGTAGCGCCAACAATAAAGGCTAAGAGCATGATAAAAACCAGAGATAAACGCGACATCAGAGATATTCGTGGTTGCTGATGCTCATTTACGGGTAATAACAATTCCTCTGCATTACCTGTCTGTTCTTCTTCTTGCTCTTCTTCAGGGAAAAGTTCGTCTGAAGCCATGCGGACAATCTTAACGCCCTGCTCAATCTTAAACCCTTTGCGCGGTATGGTGGCTATCAGTGTTTGTTCCGTTTCACCTACCGCTTTCAGCCCCCGACGGACAATGGAAATATTCTGGTAAAGGGTGTTGGTCGGAACATACATTCCTTCATCTTCCCACACTTTTTTGAAAAGTTCTTGTTGGGAAACGACATCAGGAGAGGCTTCAAGTAAAAGAAGCAGACAACGACTGGCTGGTGACGTTAATACAACATTAAGCTCAGGGTTTCTCCGGGAAATGAGCTTTTTACTCGCGGGTCTAAATTCAATAAACTCGTTAATAATCCAGTACATATATACGTCACAAGACAGGTTGATAAAATTAAATAACCCGGAATATCTCTGAGTTAATATAGCTATTATTGCATATATAGAAGTAATGCTGATTGTTTTTTTACTTGTACTCGTCATACATGCAACTTGAGGTATGACAAGTATAATTAATAATGGTACGAATGCAGGGAATTATTGGACTATACTCTAAATAATTCAAGTTGCAGGAAGGCGATAAGCGCGTGAATTCCAGGAGCTTCCTAAAGTAAGTGACTGGGGTGAACGAACGCAATCGCAGCACATACAACTTGAAGTATGACGAGTGCACAACCCGCTTTGGCGTAACCAAAGCGGGTAAGCATTGAACGTAACAGTCATCTCAGGCGAGGACGAGTTCGGCCTTCCTTTTTTCTGTCGGAAGTGGTGATGGTTGTTCACGAGTGACCGGATGAGAGTCGATAAACAACGAGTTGAGTTTACGCCCCATTCGTTTCTCGATACGCTGTTTATAGGCATAGACACTGCGGATATCTAAATCCAGATCCTGAGCGATATCTTGCGGGTCGCTACCACGTATCATGCTCCCCATGATCTTAAATTCCATTTTCGTCAGCGTGCTACCTTTGGCAAAAGATAAAAAACGACCGATAAATAACTGACGAATTTTTTCATTGGCAACATTCATGCTTTCATTGTGGTAAATGACCGCAGAGACTGCCGGATGGTTTTTACGCCAGTAATTTGCCAGTGGCTGCATATTACGATCGGTGACCAGAACGATTCCCATGGATGAGCTTGCCAGATAATTTATCCATTCATCATCGAGAAATAAACGGAAAAAGCTTACTGAAAAATCAACAAAGATATAGCCATTTAATCTGGCATTGTGATTTTTATTCACGATGCCATCGATGATTCCGCGATTAAAATACAGGCTGTCTTCCGGCCATGTACAGAAACAGGCATTCGCACAATATTCCTGACGTGGAGATTTCTCTGGCATCATTGCACAATGCAGTGAGCAGCTGCTGCACATCAGATTTTTTAACTTAATATCAAGCCCCATATTAAGAGCCTCCCTATCCGAAGATGATTTGCATAATTTCACTCACCAAAAGGTGTGTCAATGCACCACTGAATTCACTTATACCTAAGTAAATTTAGCAAAATAATAAAATTCTCAAAATCGGCTAATAGCCGTATTCTATTACTCTTTAATTAAGCTCGATATCAACAAATGCTCATTTTTTAAATTGAGTATTTTATTGTGTGCCGTAAGACTTTTTTCCAGGAAAAAATCTTTATGATAATGCGATGAGTATCACTTTTCCCTTAATGTTGTCAGTATATTACCTGGGTAATCTTAGCTTCGCATCTTAAATACTCTTAATTACATCGAATTCGCCTGGTTAAGATGAATTATATTGATTTTGTTATGTTTTTTTGTGGGATATAAGGCTGGTTAAGATGAATGTTATTAGGGGTGAGAAAATTCGCGAATAAAAGATACGGTTCAGACGTAGGTTTCGTCTGAACCGTTTTTGTTATGTTAACCGAAGAACATCACAGACACACAAAGTAGGCCAACAATCAGAGTAATCAGATTACCCAGCGAGCGATGTGGTTTCAGTGCCGGAATCAAATACGTTGACAGCGTCGGCATGATAAACAAAATCATCGCAATCAGTGGTCCGCTGATGGCATAGATCATCGAAATTGCATTGGGATTAATGCAGCAGACGATAAACGTAATCAGTGAGATCACCAGAATCGACATGATGCGGTTAAATGCACGACTTTTATAGATGCCAATTTTTTGCAGCGAGTTGTTCATCACTTCCGTTGCACCTTCAATAACACCAAAATAGGTACCAAGGAATGACTTCGACATGGCAACAACGGCAACGATAATGCCAGAAATAGAAAGCCAGGCGGGCGCATTTGGCATCATAGCAAGGGCCGATAATATGGTTACCCCTTCATTTTTAGCTGTTTCAATATAAGCCGGTGGAATGGCCAGCAAGCAACTAAAGACAAAAAATAGTACGCTCAGGCAGATGATAAGATAAGCCACCTTCATTATTTTCTTACATTTATTCATCGCCTGTTCGCCGTATTTCTCCTCTCTGTCTATGGCAAAGGTAGAAATAATCGGCGTGTGACTAAAAGCAAACACCATTACCGGAATAGAGATCCAGATTTGATGAATCGTCTCTTTATCCACTGTCATTTGCCCGGTTAGCAACGTCGGTTGCCAACTGCCGGTGAGATATAACGACAGAAATAAAAAGTAGCCAATGAGTGGGAAGACTAAAAAGCCCATGACCCGAATTGTGGCATGGCGGCCCATCAGGAAGATCAAATTCAGAATCAGCACGACTGCCAAGCTGACTAACATGCGGATACTGAAATTGATCTCGATATGTTTTGCCAGCTGCTCAGTCAATGAGTTGGTAATGGCAACGGCATAAATCAAAACCACCACAAAAAAAGCAATGAAATACAATGTGGTAATTAAATTGCCGATTTTCTTTCCATAGTAATGCGTTACCGCGCCAGTAATACCTTCGCCAGCTGAAGTGTGAGATGAAAGGATGAACTGGCACAATGCTTTATGCGGCCAGTAGGTTAGTGGCCAGGCGACCAGGGCAGTAATAAACAGTACCACAGCTCCCGCAGAGCCGAGCTGAATGGGAAGAAACAAGGTTCCTGCTCCAACGGCAGTACCATAGAGTGCGAAACTCCAGAGAGTTTCATCTTTTGACCAGATTTTTGACATTATTTGAATGTTTCAACCATAAATTAAACAAAACGGAGCGGAATTTATCACAAACTGAGCATGATGTGGGAGATTAAAGGATAGAACTCCATTGCTATGAGCTTTCTCTGGCTTGCCGCATGACACGAAGATGAAAGTGGAAATGTAAATATCTTGTGATAAAAATCACCGTTTTTGCACAAACAAGATAACTGTCATTAACAATAATCTATTATTGCCGGGTCAATTTGTGCAGAGGTCGTAATGAAAGAGGTCGTGATAGTCGGGGCGTTGCGCACACCCATTGGATGTTTTCAGGGGGCGTTGTCACGTCATTCTGCGGTCGAGCTGGGTAGCCGGGTAATACACGCCCTGCTGGAAAAAACAGGCGTGGATGGCAATGCCATTGATGAGGTGATTCTGGGGCAGGTACTCACTGCCGGAGCAGGGCAAAACCCCGCCCGACAGTCAGCAATTAAAGGTGGCCTGCCGAATACCGTCTCAGCTATAACTATCAACGACGTTTGCGGTTCCGGTCTGAAAGCGCTTCATCTTGCCACTCAGGCAATCCAGTGCGGCGAGGCTGATATCGTTATTGCGGGCGGCCAGGAGAATATGAGCCGCGCGCCGCATGTATTGACCGATAGCCGAACTGGTGCGCAACTTGGTAACAGTCAACTGGTTGACAGCCTTGTGCATGACGGTTTGTGGGATGCGTTTAATGATTATCATATTGGCGTGACGGCGGAAAATCTGGCGCGTGAATATGGTATCAGCCGTGAGTTACAGGATGCATACGCCCTGAGTTCCCAGCAAAAGGCACGTGCTGCCATCGATAGTGGCCGATTCCAGGCTGAAATCGTACCGGTAGTCATCGAACGTGAAGGGCAGTTGCTGCGGGTCGATACCGATGAACAGCCACGTACCGATGCCAGTGCAGAAGGGCTGGCACAGCTAAATCCTGCTTTTGAGCAGATGGGCTCGGTCACTGCGGGCAATGCTTCTTCTATGAATGATGGCGCAGCGGCAGTCATGATGATGAGTGAAGCGAAAGCCCTGGAACTTAATTTGCCGATCCTTGCGCGTATTCGTTCTTTTGCCAGTGTAGGGGTTGATCCGGCGCTGATGGGGATAGCCCCCGTTTATGCCACTCGTCGTTGCCTTGAACGTGTAGGCTGGCAGCTCGCGGATGTTGACCTGATTGAAGCAAATGAAGCTTTTGCTGCTCAGGCATTATCGGTAGGGAAAATGCTGGAGTGGGATGAACGCCGGGTCAATGTTAACGGCGGTGCAATTGCTTTGGGACACCCTATAGGCGCATCGGGTTGCCGAATTCTGGTTTCCCTCGTCCATGAAATGGTCAAACGCAAAGCGCGTAAAGGGCTGGCGACGCTTTGCATCGGCGGTGGTCAGGGCGTGGCTTTAACGATAGAGCGCGACGAATAAGCCGTTAATGTTGCTTTGCACCTTGCAGGATGGCATCAAGTGAAGTTACCAGGCCCTGTAAGCTGGTTTGTAAGTGTTCACTAAAAGCATCGACCAGTGCAGAAGAGGGGCGGTGCAAGGGGCGAATCAGACTTATTGTGAATGGCACGGCAATACTAAAACGACGTACTTCCACGCCACTGGCAGCATAATCCAGCGCAGTGAGTGGGTTTACGACAGAAACCCCAGCACCTGCACGTACCATCGCACATACTGACGCGGCACTGTGTGTTTCAACGACCATCCGCCGTTTCACCTGATGCTCTGTAAATAAACTATCCAGCAACTGACGGTAACTGTCAGTGCGGGAGAGACTGATATAGTTCTCTCCCTGAAAATCCTGAGGCGTTAAACAATGTTTTGCTGCCAGCGGATGCCCCGGCGGTAAGACGCAGACTTCATCCAGGGAAAGCAACTCCGTACGCTCAGTTCCCGCAGGCGTATGCAGCGTTTCTGTTAATCCCAGATCGTGACGTTGGGCAGATAGCCACTCTTCCAGTAACGGTGACTCCTGAGGAACAACATTTAAACTGACATCCGGGTAGCGGGCGAGAAATGGCTGCAATAGCGGTGGTAGTAAGGATTGGGAAAAAACTGGCAGACAGACAATAGAAAGCTCGCCCTGACGAAATTCACGCAGGCTTTCTGCCGCACTCACAATGCGATCCAGCCCATACCATGAACGTTGCACTTCTTCAAACAAGCGCAAACCTTGCACCGTTGGGTGTAAGCGTCCACGTGTTCGCTCAAAGAGCTTTAGCCCGAGCAATTTTTCACACCGTGCCAGTTCCCGGCTGACCGTCGGTTGCGAAGTATGCAGCAAACGAGCCGCTTCGGTCAGGCTTCCGGCGGTCATCACCGCGTGGAATATTTCTATATGACGTAGAGTGACGGCAGCCATTATTTTCTCCAGCATTAATCCATATCATTTTTGCATAGACTTACGAAAAAACGATATTTTTTATTCGGTTTTTCCTGTGGCGTAATCATAAAAAAAAGAGGAGCCACAAATGCCACACTTACTGACCTGTGCTGCCAGTGATTTGACCGCTGAAAATCTGCTGACACTGCCTGCCGAATTTGGTTGCCCGGTATGGGTATACGATGCACAAATCATCCGCCGACAGATCGCGGCACTGAAGCAGTTTGATGTGGTGCGCTTTGCCCAGAAGGCATGTTCCAATATTCATATTCTACGTCTGATGCGTGAGCAAGGAGTGAAGGTTGATTCTGTATCGCTGGGCGAGATCGAACGAGCATTGGCTGCCGGGTACGATCCTTTGACTTCACCGGACGATATTGTCTTTACCGCTGATGTGATTGATAGCGCGACTCTGGCACGGGTCAGCGAGCTGCGTATTCCGGTAAATGCCGGATCTGTCGATATGCTGGAGCAATTAGGGCAGGTTTCGCCAGGGCATCGTGTCTGGCTGCGGGTCAATCCTGGCTTTGGTCACGGGCACAGCCAGAAAACGAACACCGGCGGCGAGAACAGTAAGCATGGGATTTGGCATACCGATCTGCCTGCAGCACTGGCAGTGATTGCACGCTATGAGTTGAAACTTGTGGGGATTCATATGCATATTGGTTCCGGTGTCGATTACGCGCATCTGGAACAGGTCTGTGGGGCTATGGTGAGTCAGGTCATTGAGTTTAGTCAGGATCTGGAGGCGATATCTGCTGGTGGTGGATTGTCGATCCCGTATCGTGACGGCGAAGAGGCCGTGGATACCGAACACTATTTTGGTTTGTGGAATGCTGCTCGTGAGCAAATTGCTCATCATCTTGGGCATCGGGTGAAGCTGGAAATCGAACCAGGACGTTTTCTGGTAGCACAATCCGGCGTATTAATCGCCCAGGTACGAAGCGTGAAACAGATGGGGCGTCGCCACTTCGTGTTGATTGATGCAGGATTCAACGACTTAATGCGCCCTGCAATGTATGGCAGTTATCACCGAATTACTGCACTGGCGGCAGACGGACGATCATTTGACAATACGCCAGTGGTGGAAACTGTAGTGGCGGGGCCGTTGTGTGAGTCCGGCGATGTTTTCACGCAGCAGGAGGGGGGCACTGTCGAAACGCGTGAACTTCCACAAGTTGCGCCGGGTGATTATCTGGTATTGCATGACACGGGCGCCTATGGCGCATCGATGTCATCGAATTACAACAGCCGCCCGTTACTGCCAGAAGTACTGTTTGATAATGGTCAGGCGCGGTTAATTCGTCGTCGCCAAACTATTGAGGAGTTACTGGCACTGGAGTTAATCTGAGTGCCAGCTTGTGTTCAGTTGCTGGAAGCTGAATGATTGGCTTCCAGTGGCGGCGTCACGGAGTGCCTGCGCACCAGGGTAGGGATGAAAACGTGCGTGACTTCCGGGAGCGGACGTTTTTCTGCCAGCGCCAGTGCCAGTTCTGCGGCCTGGGTTGCCATCGTCACCACTGGATAACGCACGGTGGTTAAGCGTGGGCGGACGTAGCGTGATACCAGTACATCATCGAAACCAATCAGTGAGATCTCGCCAGGTACGTCGATGCCATTGTCATTGAGAACACCCATCGCGCCAGCAGCCATTGAGTCGTTATAACAGGCCACGGCAGTGAAATTTCTTCCCCGCCCCAACAATTCAGTCATCGCCTGTTCACCACCACTTTCATCTGGTTCACCAAATGTCACCAGCCTGTCATTCGCCGTAATACCGCTTTCTGCAAGGGCGTCGTAATAACCTTGCAAACGATCTTCGGCGTCAGAAATGGAATGATTAGAACAGAGATAGCCAATCCGTGTATGGCCCTGCTGAATTAAGTGGCGCGTTGCCAGCCATGCCCCGTAGCGATCGTCCAGGGCGATGCAACGATTCTCAAACCCAGGAAGAATTCGGTTGATCAATACCATCCCCGGCATTTGTTTCATTAATGACGCCAGGTCTTCATCCGGGATCATTTTGGCGTGTACGACCAGTGCGGCACAGCGATGGCGCATTAGTTGCTCAATAGCCTGGCGCTCTTTTTGCTCATCGTGGTAACCATTACCAATCAGCAGAAAATTGCCGGTGTTATAGGCCACCTGCTCAACCGCTTTTACCATCGCACCGAAAAAGGGATCGGAAACATCACCTACCACCAGACCGACAGTTTCAGTTGCCTGTTGGGCCAATGCACGTGCATTAGCATTTGGATGGTAGCTGAGCGATTCCATTGCGCTTTGCACCGCAATCCGCGATGCTTCGCTTGCTTTTGGGGAACCATTAATAACGCGAGAGACGGTGGCGACTGAAACACCAGCCAGTCGGGCTACATCCTTTATTGTCGCCATGAAAATACCTTTGTGGGTAAACGCTTACATTGTGCCAGTGTTACGGAAAATGATGGCGTGTTCAAGGGGCTTACGGCGCGGGGAGAAGGAAATGTGCGTCATATCGTTAAAAGTAAGACAGAAACCAGAGAATACAAACCTTTGGTTACACTTTGCGATGTGCTGTTGCGATTGTGTGCTGGTGACAACGAAGCGCGGCTTGCTACATTGGAGATCCCAGAGGTATTGATAGGTGGTGTCAACTATAAAGTTGACCACTTGAATTACACCAACCTGCGCAGATGCGCAGGTTTTTTTTATGCATTCATGTAACTGTAACAGTAAGCGATAATTTACACACCTGGTTGCATTTCCCTTCATTCCTTTGCGTTTTCTCGCTGGCGTAGAGGCTTCATTGAGACCACAATCAAGATCCCAGAGGTATTGATTGGTGAGATTATTCGGTACGCGCTTCGTACCCTGTCTCTTGCACCAACCTGCGCGGATGCGCAGGTTTTTTTTCGCCTCATTTTTTCTCTTGCTCGCATTCCAATCCTCTTCTCGTGTAATCTGCCTTCATTCGTTTTTTCTGAATATTCTGCAAAGGGAGTTGATATGCTTTTCGGCTTTTTTCGTAAATTATGTCAGGTGTTATACCGTGTTCAGGTCACGGGAGACCCAGCGGTACTAAAAGGTGAGCGTGTGCTCATCACACCAAACCATGTTTCCTTTATTGATGGCATCTTGCTGGCGCTGTTTTTACCTGTGCGCCCGGTGTTTGCCGTGTACACATCCATCAGCCAGCAGTGGTATATGCGCTGGTTACAATCCCTTATCGACTTTGTACCGCTGGACCCCACCAAACCGATGGCGATTAAACATCTGGTGCGTCTGGTAGAACAGGGGCGCCCGGTGGTAATTTTTCCGGAAGGGAGAATCACAGTAACCGGTTCGCTGATGAAGATATACGATGGTGCGGGTTTTGTGGCAGCAAAATCAGGCGCGACGGTCGTTCCAGTTCGTATTGAAGGGGCTGAATTAACTCATTTCAGCCGTCTGAAAGGTCTGGTCAAACGTCGATTGTTCCCGAAGATTCATCTGCATATTTTGCCACCAACTCATGTGCCGATGCCGGATGCGCCACGAGCGCGCGATCGCCGTAAAATCGCGGGCGAAATGCTGCACCAGATCATGATGGAAGCGCGGATGGCCGTGCGTCCACGTGAAACGCTGTATGAATCGTTATTGGGAGCTATGCACCGCTACGGTGGCGGAAAAAATTGCGTTGAAGATGTCAATTTTACCCCGGACAGCTATCGAAAATTACTCACCAAGACGCTGTTTGTCGGGCGTATTCTTGAGAAGTACAGTGCAGAAGGGGAAAGAATCGGCTTAATGCTACCCAATGCAGGTATTAGCGCAGCGGTGATTTTCGGGGCCGTTGCCCGTCGCCGTATCCCGGCAATGATGAACTACACCGCCGGCGTAAAAGGGCTAACCAGTGCTATCACTGCCGCTGAAATCAAAACTATTTTCACCTCTCGCCAGTTCCTTGATAAAGGCAAACTCTGGCATCTGCCGGAACAACTCACACAGGTTCGTTGGATATATCTGGAAGACCTGAAAGCCGACGTTACCTTGACAGACAAAGTCTGGATCTTTGCTCATTTATTAATGCCGCATCTGGCACAGGTAAAACAGCAACCCGAGGAAGAGGCGTTAATTCTCTTTACTTCTGGTTCTGAAGGTCATCCTAAAGGGGTGGTTCATAGCCATAAAAGCATTCTGGCAAACGTTGAGCAGATTAAAACTATCGCCGACTTCACCACCAACGACCGCTTTATGTCGGCGTTACCGCTGTTTCACTCTTTTGGTCTGACGGTGGGGCTTTTTACTCCTTTACTGACAGGTGCCGAAGTCTTCCTTTACCCAAGCCCGCTACACTATCGCATTGTGCCGGAGCTGGTGTATGACCGTAATTGCACAGTGCTTTTCGGCACATCAACTTTCCTCGGTCATTACGCGCGCTTTGCCAACCCGTATGATTTCTATCGCCTACGCTATGTGGTGGCTGGTGCAGAAAAACTGCAAGAAAGTACCAAACAGCTTTGGCAGGATAAATTTGGCCTGCGAATTCTCGAAGGTTATGGCGTTACCGAATGTGCGCCGGTGGTCTCTATCAACGTGCCGATGGCAGCCAAACCGGGCACTGTCGGGCGTATTCTGCCAGGAATGGATGCCCGCTTGTTGGCAGTGCCAGGTATTGAAGACGGTGGGCGTTTGCAACTGAAAGGGCCAAATATCATGAATGGCTACTTGCGGGTGGAAAAACCTGGCGTGCTGGAAGTGCCAACCGCAGAGAATATCCAGGGTGAGCTGGAACGCGGCTGGTATGACACTGGCGATATCGTGCGTTTTGACGAGCAAGGGTTTGTGCAGATTCAGGGGCGGGCGAAACGCTTTGCTAAAATTGCCGGGGAGATGGTGTCACTGGAAATGGTTGAACAACTGGCACTGGGGGTTTCGCCTGATAAAGTTCACGCCACCGCAATTAAGAGCGATGCCAGCAAAGGTGAGGCACTGGTGCTGTTCACCACCGACAGCGAGCTGACGCGTGACAAATTGCAACAATACGCCCGCGAGCACGGTGTACCAGAACTTGCTGTACCACGCGATATTCGCTATCTGAAACAGATGCCGCTGTTGGGCAGTGGTAAGCCAGACTTTGTGACACTAAAAAGCTGGGTCGACGAGCCGGAAAAACATAATGAGTGAGTCAGTGCACACTAACACTTCGCTATGGTCGAAGGGGATGAAGGCCGTTATCATCGCGCAGTTTCTTTCTGCATTTGGTGATAACGCGCTACTGTTTGCCACGCTGGCATTACTGAAAGCGCAATTTTACCCGGAATGGAGCCAGCCAGTTCTGCAAATGGTGTTTGTGGGTGCTTACATTCTGTTTGCGCCGTTTGTGGGACAGGTGGCCGATAGCTTTGCGAAAGGTCGGGTGATGATGTTCGCCAATGGCCTGAAGCTGCTGGGGGCTGCCAGTATTTGCTTTGGTTTTAATCCATTTGTTGGCTATACGCTGGTTGGCATTGGCGCTGCGGCTTATTCTCCGGCGAAATATGGCATCCTTGGTGAGCTGACCACGGGAGACAAACTGGTAAAAGCCAATGGTCTGATGGAAGCCTCCACGATTGCCGCGATTTTGCTGGGTTCCGTCGCTGGTGGCGTGCTGGCTGATTTGCATGTGCTGGTGGCATTGGCCGCTTGTGCACTGGCATATGCCGGGGCGGTAGCAGCGAATATCTACATTCCGAAACTGGCAGCAGCGCGTCCTGGGCAGTCGTGGAATGTCCTTAAAATGACCTGTAGTTTTAAATCTGCCTGCACCTCATTGTGGCAAAACGGTGAAACTCGCTTCTCGCTGGTGGGCACCAGTTTGTTCTGGGGGGCGGGAGTCACATTACGTTTTCTGCTGGTATTGTGGGTGCCCGTCGCTTTAGGGATCACTGACAACGCGACGCCAACGTATCTTAACGCGATGGTGGCGATTGGTATTGTGCTTGGTGCGGGGGCAGCCGCAAAACTGGTGACGCTGGAAACGGTCTCTCGTTGTATGCCTGCCGGGATCTTGATTGGTGTGGTGGTACTGTTTTTCTCGCTACAACATGAACTGCTACCCGCCTATGCGTTGTTAATGTTGATTGGCGTCCTGGGTGGCTTTTTTGTTGTCCCACTGAATGCGTTGCTACAAGAGCGAGGCAAAAAAAGCGTTGGGGCGGGTAATGCTATCGCAGTACAGAACCTCGGCGAAAACAGTGCCATGTTGCTGATGTTAGGTATTTACTCGCTGGCGGTATTGGTGGGGATTCCGGTCGTACCCATTGGCATTGGTTTTGGTGCACTGTTTGCACTGGCAATAACGGCGCTCTGGATTTGGCAGCGCCGTCATTAAGCGTGTACCGGGCGGCGTTATTTGCTGCCCGATGAAGATTACAGTCCCGATGGTTGTATATTTTTGGGATATTTAACAGAGTAAGAGAACGGCAAGCTGACGTTCTCTTTCCCTGCCAGATGGAGCTTCCAGCTAAGCTCTCCTGTTTTGGCGTTTAACTGCGCCTGACCGTACTGCATTTTGTCTACCGTAATATCGCTATGGGAACTTATTGGAATCTGATCAACAAGCGTTAAATCTACCGCTTCGCCGTAGCTGTTTTTCACAGTGACGGTATAGCTGAAGTTACGTACCACACTGTCATTAAAAATAGAGATAGCGTTCTCTTTTTTCAGTACCGCCTTACGTTGAATAATCAGTTTTGGATCGCGATTAAGCTGGATATCCAGGGAATTGCCATCTTCCGGTGGCTGCAAGTAGCCAAGGCCAGTGCGATTATTATCAAAGAAGATCTGACTTTCACCCGGAATTAAATTGAGCTGTTCCCACTCTTTAATTTGGACCTGCAAGTAAACGTCGTTACTCAATTTGGGTATAGCGAAGAAGCGGTAATCGCCAGCGACTGACTCTTCTTTGATCACAACAGTACGTGCCGTGTTGTCGCTGTCGATCTGCCACGGTAAAGAAAGCGTGTAGTGAACATTTTGCGCGGTTAAGTTTTCTGGTTGTGGTGAAACAGGCGCTTTCTCTGCGACATACCGGCTTTTGACACTAGCTTGTTGCGCCTGTGCCTCTTTCGCTGCGTGCGCCCCAGCTTTTTCAAAGTCAACGACTTTGTCGGCCGCAGCTCTTTGATGCGGTGCTGATAGTGACTTCTGCTGATAACTCCTCATATCACCATACTCTGGAACATCAACATATTGAGGTTCCAGTTGCGGCAGCATCAGGTGGGTATCAGGTTCATTGGTCGAGAGCTCCATATTGACGTTTTTCCACGCCAGGCCAGTGTACTGTCGAATACTGGCTTTGTAGACCAGCCGTAGCGGTTGGTTGATAGCACTGGCGTGAATATCATAGAGCGGTGTCCAGGAGGCATCTGGTGTCATGTATCGCACCACGGCCTGCGTTTTGACGGCTTTCGGTGCATATACCCGCGCGATAATGACCTGTGGTTCGTCTGCGCCATCCGACGAGCCATTACTCATATTTTCTCGCTGCTCTAATTTATCTATTGCATCTTGATTTTCAGCGAGTTTCTGCGTTAGTTCGCTATCTGCACGTAATAGCTCGCCATTTTTCTCTTTCACCATTTGCAGATACTTGCCGACTTCAGCAGCATTTTTTTGAGTTAATGTGTTGTTCGCCTCTAATACCTTGACTTGAGCTGCGATATTGTCTTTCTCAGCAGTGAGTTTTGCCTGCTCCAGTCGGGCCGCTTTTAGCTGCTGTTGAACATCAGAAAGAAGTGCCTGGGATGGCGTTTCTTGTAACGCTAACCGGGAAGAGAGCACAGTCACACCGTTATCCATAGCAATGGCAATACTGTCTGGTGTAACTGAGTTGGCAATATTGGTGAAAATGATTTCACTTTCACCTGTCGGTAAATTAAGTGTCTCTACCCCTTGCAGGCTGGCGCCATGCAGATAAACAGTGACGTCTTTTAGTGTTAGCGGTTGGGTTAATTGCACCCCCCAGGCAGAGGACATACAACCGGCAAGCAGCATCGCGAGGGGAAGGGGTTTTAAAATCAACATGGTTATCCTTAACAATGGGCACAGACAATGGAACGCACGCTGGCGTTAACGGAAAGAGTCTATTCTTCTTAAGCAGGAAAAGTGCGGCGAAATGCAGGGATTGTATTCTGAAAAATCGAGAAAAGAGACGCCTGGCGAAGAACGCCAGGCAAGGACGTTAAGGTGCCGGATAGGTATAAACTTGATGGACCGCTTCAATTTCTGCCAACACGTCTTCACTCAGTTGCAGATGTAAGCTTTCGACGTTGGTTTTTAGTTGTTCCATGGTGGTCGCACCCAGAAGGGTACTGGCAACAAACGGCTGCTGGCGCACAAAAGCCAGTGCCATCTGAGCGGGGTCAAGATTATGACGTCTGGCTATATCGACATAGGCCGCCACCGCCTTTTGTGCTTGTTCGCCGCTATAGCGCGTGAAGCGACTAAAGAGCGTATTACGCGCGCCAGCCGGTTTGGCACCGTTGAGATATTTACCTGTCAGCGTACCAAAACCAAGACATGAATAAGCCAGCAGCTCGACCCCTTCATACTGGCTGACTTCCGCCAGCCCCACTTCGAAGCTGCGGTTCAACAAACTATAGGGGTTTTGAATAGTGACAATGCGCGGCAGATCGTGCTTATCTGCCAGATGCAGATAGCGCATTACGCCAAATGCAGTTTCATTTGAGACGCCGATATAACGAATTTTACCTGCGCGTTGGTACTCAGCCAAAGCATCCAGCGTATCGAGCAACGAAACTACAGGCGCGGAATCAGTCCAGCTATATCCCAGTTTGCCAAAACAGTTGGTCGGACGTTGCGGCCAGTGCACCTGATAGAGATCGAGATAATCGGTCTGTAAACGCTTAAGGCTATCATGTAATGCTTCGCGAATGTTCTTCCTGTCCAGCGCCTGATCCGGGCGAATACCCTTATCATTGTTACGTGACGGTCCACTCACTTTTGAGGCGATAATCAGCTTTTCGCGGCTACCCTGTTTTGCCAGCCAGTTACCGACGTAAGTTTCAGTCAAACCTTGTGTTTCCGGGCGTGGTGGCACGGGATACATCTCTGCAACGTCGATAAGGTTAATGCCCTGCGCGACGGCATAGTCGAGTTGTGCGTGTGCGTCGGCTTCGCTGTTCTGTTCACCAAACGTCATCGTGCCAAGCCCCAGCGTGCTGACTTCCAGCGAACTGTGGGGTATACGGTGATATTGCATAGCCGTTTCCTTTTTATAATCACGACATGAGGACTATAAAAATGGCAGAGGGAAAGGAAAAGGGAAAGTGAAATATCTTAAGGCCAGCAGGAGGCTGACCTTATTGCTTAACGCTCAATGATTTGCGAAACGTCATCACGATTAATCTGCATGGCATTGCCTTGTTGATCGTGATAGCTCACAAGCCCGGTATCATCATCAATTTCCGGTTTGCCATCAGTCAGGATCATACGGCCATCTTTCGTTGCCATCACGTAATCGCTGCTACAACCGGAAACAGCAAACGCCAGCCCGACTGCAGAAATTATAACTGCCCATTTTTTCATCCGGTTATCCTCATTTAGCCCATAAATGATAATAGTCTGTTTATAAACCGACGTTATATATCTTGAAAGCAGGAAAGTCTTAAACTGTGAGGAGAGGGGGGGGACGCTCTCCCGCAGGAGAGCGTGTGGTGCGTCAGAGCGGATTCTTTTTATTGCGAATCAGGTTGAGGCTTTCAACCGCGATAGAGAAGAACATCGCGAAATAGATATAACCTTTCGGTACGTGGATATCGAAACTTTCCAGAATCAAGGTAAAGCCCACCAGAATCAGGAAAGAGAGTGCCAACATTTTTACCGACGGATGCCGATCCACAAACTCACCAATCGGGCGTGCGGCGAACATCATTACGCCTACAGCAATTACCACTGCCGCCATCATAATAAACAGATGATCCGACAGACCTACCGCGGTAATAACGGAGTCAAGGCTGAAAATAATATCCAACAACATAATCTGCACGATGGCGCCGAGGAATGACGAAACGCGCGTTTTCAGCCCTTCTTCTTCACCCTCGATAGACTCGTGGATTTCCTTACTGGCTTTCCAGATCAGGAACAGGCCGCCGAGCAACAGGATTAAATCACGTGCCGATATTTCCTGACCAAAGATCTCAAACAACGGATTGGTTAAACGCGTCACCCAGGCAATAGACGCCAGCAATGCCAGACGCATCACCATTGCCGCAGCCAGACCAAGACGTCGCGCATGACCGCGCTGCGCCGTAGGAAGTTTCGCCACCACCAGAGAAAGGAAAATAATATTATCGATCCCTAACACGATCTCCAGCAGCGTCAGCGTACCGAGCGCAAGCCAGGCGTTAGGATCGGTGATCCATGCAAATAACATCTAAAAAGCCCTGCCAAAAAAAATGAAGCGATAATTATATGCCCGGAATTCGGCAGATCAAAGTTATGGCTGCTGGATCAGAAAATGACGGGCCAGTAATGCACTGGTGAAATTCTTTTTCAGGTAGAAACCGCGGGGTAACGTTAAAATCGGTTCGCCATTAGCGCCAATGGCTTCGGTCAGGGCTTTAGCGTTGGCTGCTTTCGGTCGCAGCTGTAAAACTTCACCATGCCGGGCGGTGATACGCTCTACCCGACCCAGCACGATCATATCCATCAGTTCTTCCCAGTCGAGACGTAGCTGGCGATCTTCTTCTTCATTTGGGCTCCATAACAATGGTGAACCCACACGCCGTTGCGCAAGGGGAATGCTTCGTTCACCTTCGACAGGTATCCACAGGACGCGTTTTAGTTTGTGTCGCACGTGGCTGGTTTCCCAGGTAACCCCCGTGTTTCCGGTTAATGGCGCGACACAAACAAATGTGGTTTCCAGCGGACGACCAAGACTGTCCACCGGAATTGTTTTTAGCTCGACTCCCAGTGCGGCGAAATCCTGTTCCGGTTTGCTCCCTGCGCTGGCCCCCAGCCAGATCTCCAGCAGAACACCAATCCAGCCTTTATCCCGCTTTAAATCTTTGGGCGTTACCATCCCGGCAAGGGCTGCCAACTCCCCTAAGGTATAGCCAGAGAGCTGCTGTGCCTGAGCAAGTAATTCAGCTTCTGAGGCAGGGGATGTAAGAAGAGGGCGGATGTCGGGCATACTATTCAACCTTGGTTAAAAAACAAACAGCAATTTTATACCGGGTGTACAGAGTGTATATTTTTCCCTGAGAGATATTCAATGCTATGATTTATATGATTTTTTATCTATAACTTTATACTGTTGCGCAACAGCGCTAACGGTTTTCCAATTCTGGTCACTGAAAATAAACAGGATCTTACACCATGTTATCCACAGAAAGTTGGGATAACTGTGAAAAACCCATACTACTGGTTTGATTTACAGCCTTGACGTGCGACGTAAATCGAATTTTCGTACGAATTGTCACTCACTTTGGTGTGCATTCTGTGGATAAAATCGTTGTCGATTAAATTTTCGCCACACCGGTAAATGGTGATGTGATGTATATCACATATTCCTATTACTCCTGCCAAAAAACACATCTAATTATATGAATATAAATAAAAAAAATTACGCCCACTCAACGTGCTCGTTCAGAAAATTCTTGGTTTTCCCGTGGTAATTCCGTAGTTCTTCACAACTCTATCCACAGAAAAGGTGAATAAAATTGCCTGACAGTCGTTCTTCTGTTTATAACTTTGCCTTTAACTGTGAGTTATTCAAATGTTATTAGTAAGCTGTCGCTTTAACAGAGTGGTTTACCGCCTCACTGGAGTGTGAAACAATCGTTTGTATATAAAGTTTATGTTGAGGTAGTCCGGTGATTGATGACGATGGCTACCGCCCAAATGTAGGTATCGTAATTTGTAATCGCCAGGGGCAAGTTATGTGGGCCCGGCGATATGGTCAGCACTCCTGGCAATTCCCTCAGGGCGGGATTAACCCAGGAGAATCAGCAGAACAGGCGATGTACCGGGAACTGTTTGAAGAGGTTGGATTAAGCCGCAAAGATGTGCGGATCCTCGCCTCGACTCGCAACTGGTTGCGTTACAAGTTACCGAAACGTTTGGTGCGTTGGGATACAAAGCCGGTGTGTATCGGCCAGAAACAAAAGTGGTTCCTTTTGCAATTGATGAGCGCTGATGCGGAAATCAATATGCAAACCAGCAGTACTCCAGAGTTTGACGGTTGGCGCTGGGTTAGTTACTGGTACCCCGTCCGACAGGTGGTGTCATTTAAACGTGATGTCTACCGCAGGGTGATGAAAGAGTTTGCAAGTGTAGTCATGGCGCTTCAGGACAATACGCCGAAGCCACAAAACTCACCTGCTTATCGACGTAAAAGAGGTTAAGTCACGCAAATCATGCTCACTCGCCTGCGCGAAATAGTCGAAAAAGTTGCCAGTGCTCCGCGCCTCAATGAGGCGCTGAACATTCTGGTCACCGATATCTGTCTTGCGATGAACACCGAAGTCTGTTCGGTCTATCTGGCCGATCATGACCGCCGTTGTTACTACCTTATGGCGACCCGGGGGCTGAAAAAACCACGTGGTCGCACTGTAGCGCTCGCGTTTGATGAAGGTATCGTCGGCCTGGTTGGCAGGCTGGCAGAACCTATCAACCTTGCAGATGCGCAAAAACATCCCAGCTTTAAATATGTTCCTTCGGTTAAAGAAGAGCGTTTTCGCGCCTTCCTTGGCGTGCCGATTATTCAGCGTCGGCAGTTGCTGGGGGTATTAGTCGTCCAGCAGCGGGAAATTCGTCAATACGACGAAAGCGAAGAATCTTTCCTGGTTACGCTTGCCACCCAAATGGCAGCCATTCTTTCTCAATCGCAATTGACCGCCTTGTTTGGTCAGTATCGTCAGACACGAATCCGTGCTTTGCCTGCGGCACCGGGCGTAGCGATTGCAGAAGGCTGGCAGGATGCAACACTGCCATTAATGGAACAGGTTTATCAGGCTTCTACCCTCGACCCGGCGCTGGAGCGTGAGCGCCTGACCGGAGCACTGGAAGAGGCAGCAAACGAATTTCGCCGTTACAGTAAGCGTTTTTCTGCCGGAGCGCAGAAAGAGACTGCCGCCATCTTTGACCTTTATTCCCACTTGCTCTCTGATGCCCGCTTGCGCCGTGAGCTATTTGCCGAAGTGGATAATGGTTCGGTTGCTGAGTGGGCAGTGAAAACGGTAATCGAAAAATTTGCCGAGCAGTTTGCTGCACTCACCGATAACTACCTGAAAGAACGCGCTGGCGACTTACGTACACTGGGGCAGCGTTTATTATTCCATCTTGACGATTCCGTACAGGCCACCAATGCCTGGCCAGAGCGCTTTATCCTGGTGGCTGATGAACTTTCTGCGACGACGCTCGCAGAGCTTCCCCAGGATCGTCTGGCAGGTGTTGTGGTGCGAGATGGCGCAGCAAACTCTCATGCTGCGATTATGGTGCGAGCGTTAGGTATTCCAACTGTCATGGGGGCCGATATTCAGCCCTCTGTGCTTCATAAACGTACGCTTATTGTCGATGGTTATCGCGGAGAATTATTGGTTGATCCTGAACCGGTTTTAATTCAGGAATATCAGCGTCTTATCAGCGAAGAAATCGAACTTAGCCGTATTGCCGAAGATGATGTCAATCGCCCGGCACAGCTGAAAAGCGGCGAAAGCATTAAAGTCATGCTCAATGCTGGCTTAAGCCCGGAACATGAAGAGAAATTAGGCAGTCGTATTGACGGTATCGGCCTGTACCGTACCGAAATCCCTTTTATGCTACAAAGCGGTTTTCCATCTGAAGAAGAGCAGGTGGCGCAGTATCAGGGAATGTTGCAAATGTTCAACGATAAACCTGTTACGTTGCGAACGCTGGATGTTGGTGCAGATAAACAACTGCCTTATATGCCTATCAGTGAAGAGAATCCGTGTCTGGGATGGCGGGGGATTCGCATAACCCTCGACCAGCCGGAGATCTTTCTGGTACAGGTGCGTGCGATGCTGCGCGCTAATGCTGCCACCGGAAATCTCAGCATTCTACTGCCAATGGTCACCAGCATTGATGAAGTAGATGAAGCACGTCGCTTAATTGAGCGTGCCGGACGTGAAGTTGAAGAAATGATCGGTTACGCGATCCCAAAACCGCGTATTGGTATCATGCTGGAAGTGCCATCAATGATCTTTATGTTGCCGCACCTGGCCAACCGGATCGACTTTATCTCAGTGGGAACGAACGATCTCACTCAGTACATTCTGGCGGTTGATCGCAACAATACCCGTGTGGCGAATATCTACGATAGCCTTCATCCTGGAATGTTGCGGGTGTTGGCGGTAATTGCTCAGGAAGCGGAGAAATACGGTATCGATCTTCGCCTGTGTGGTGAAATGGCGGGCGATCCGATGTGTGTGGCTATTCTGATTGGTATGGGGTATCGACATCTCTCTATGAATGGTCGCTCGATTGCCCGCGTGAAGTATCTTCTGCGTAACATCGATTATGACGATGCTAAAAACCTTGCTGAACGGAGTCTGGAAGCGCAACTGGCAACCGAAGTTCGTCATCAGGTGGCGGCATTTATGGAGCGGCGCGGCTTAGGCGGACTGATACGTGGCGGGCTTTAAAAGCCCGTCTGTAAAACGTAACGAAGCATTACTTTTACAGCTAATCGGGCAATATGCCCGATCCCTTGTGCTATTATTCGCACCTTTGGAGCGCCTGTAACCTGCGGTGCGCATTGCATTCGCTGACCCTTTCCAGCGAGATAACAATAACTTGTGGTGACAGATGACCAGTAGCTATCTGCATTTCCCGGAATTCGATCCGGTCATATTTTCAATTGGCCCCGTCGCGCTTCACTGGTACGGCCTGATGTATCTGGTTGGTTTTATCTTTGCGATGTGGCTGGCGACCCGCCGTGCTAATCGTCCTGGCAGCGGCTGGACTAAAAACGAAGTAGAAAACTTACTCTATGCGGGCTTCCTGGGCGTATTCCTCGGTGGACGTATTGGTTATGTTCTGTTCTACAACTTCCCACAGTTCCTGGATGATCCGTTGTATCTGTTCCGTGTCTGGGATGGCGGTATGTCCTTCCATGGTGGTCTGATTGGCGTAATCGTGGTGATGTTCATTTTCGCTCACCGTACAAAACGCTCTTTCTTCCAGGTCTCTGATTTTATTGCGCCACTTATCCCGTTTGGCCTCGGTGCCGGGCGACTTGGCAACTTCATTAATGGTGAATTGTGGGGCCGCGTGGACCCGAACTTCCCGTTTGCCATGCTGTTCCCAGGCTCCCGTACAGAAGATATTTTGCTGCTGCAAACCAACCCGCAATGGCAATCCATTTTCGATACTTATGGTGTGCTACCGCGTCATCCGTCACAGCTGTACGAACTGCTGCTGGAAGGTGTGGTGCTGTTTATTATCCTCAACCTGTATATTCGTAAACCGCGCCCGATGGGAGCAGTTTCCGGCTTGTTCCTGATTGGCTATGGCGTGTTTCGTATTATTGTCGAATTTTTCCGCCAGCCGGATGCGCAATTTACTGGCGCATGGGTGCAGTACATCAGCATGGGGCAAATTCTTTCCATCCCGATGATTGTCGCGGGTGTGATCATGATGGTCTGGGCATATCGTCGCAGCCCGCAGCAACACGTTTCCTGAGGAACCATGAAACAGTATTTAGAACTGATGCAAAAAGTGCTCGACGAAGGCACTCAGAAAAACGACCGTACCGGAACCGGAACGCTTTCCATTTTTGGTCATCAGATGCGTTTTAACCTGCAGGAGGGATTCCCGCTGGTAACAACTAAACGGTGCCACCTGCGTTCCATCATCCACGAACTGCTGTGGTTTTTGCAGGGTGATACCAACATTGCGTACCTGCATGAAAACAATGTCACTATCTGGGATGAATGGGCCGACGAAAACGGCGATCTCGGTCCGGTGTATGGCAAACAATGGCGCGCCTGGCCAACGCCGGATGGTCGTCATATTGACCAGATCACTACGGTACTGAACCAGCTGAAAAACGACCCGGATTCCCGCCGCATTATTGTTTCAGCCTGGAACGTAGGCGAACTGGATAAAATGGCACTGGCTCCATGCCATGCATTCTTCCAGTTCTATGTGGCAGACGGCAAACTCTCTTGCCAGCTTTATCAGCGCTCCTGTGACGTCTTCCTCGGCCTGCCGTTTAACATTGCCAGCTATGCGTTACTTGTGCATATGATGGCGCAGCAGTGTGATCTGGAAGTGGGCGATTTTGTCTGGACGGGAGGCGACACGCACCTCTACAGCAACCACATGGATCAAACCCATCTGCAATTAAGCCGCGAGCCACGTTCGCTGCCGAAGTTGATTATCAAACGTAAACCTGAATCCATCTTCGACTACCGTTTCGAAGACTTTGAGATTGAAGGCTACGATCCGCATCCGGGCATCAAAGCCCCTGTTGCGATTTAAATCCTGCCAAAGCCGACGCCATTGTGCGTCGGTTTTTTTCTCTCCCGGCCAATTCTTCGAGCTGCCTTCCCGAAATTTTGCAACGTTGTGCAACCCATAAAAAAGTTCTGAAAGCGCGCCGAATAACAAAAAATTAAGCCTCGCCAGAAATTTTCCTCACGTCATACTGCCGCCATGAAAAGAGAACAGGGCTATACGCTTATCGAAATTCTGGTCGCGATGCTCATTATTGCGCTACTGAGCGCAGGGGGCGTTTATGGCTGGCAGAGCTGGCAACAGCAGCAACGACTCTGGCAAACCGCCTGCCAGCTGCGCGATTACTTACTGTATTTGCGTGAGGATGCCAACTGGCATAACCGCGATCATGTCATCAGTGTTATCAGGGAGGGAAAGTCATGGTGTCTTGTCAGCTCAGCCGTAGGGCAAACAACCTGCATGCCCGCCTCACCACTGATATTTACGCCCGGTTGGGAAGAGATAAACCTGGCCGAAGCCACTCCGGCACTGGCGTTTTATGGCCTGCGCAATACTGCCTGGCCTGGTCATATTCGTCTGCAAAACACCGCAGGCGAATGGCAAATAGTGATCTCTCCCTGGGGGCGAATCCGCTTGTGCAAGCCAACCCAGGTAGAGAGCTGCCGTTAAACGAGCGTGGTTTTTCTTTACTTGAAGTGCTTATCGCGATGGCGATCAGTAGCGTGTTATTGCTTGGTACAGCTCGTTTTTTACCTGCTATTCAACGTGATGTCTTAAGCAATACGTTAAAACTGGCGCTGGAAGACGAACTCTGGCAACGCACTTATACGGTCGCAAAACATCTCCAGCGGGCGGGATATTGCCGGGGGAAATGTAGCGGTGAAGGATTAAAAATCGTCAATAACGGAGAGTGCATAATTGTTCAGTGGGATGCCAACAATAATGGCCGCTTTGAAACAGCCCCCTCCAAAGACTCAGAACAAGTGGGATTCCGTCTCAAAGATAACGCCCTGGAAACACTGCGCGGCGCGACATCCTGCACCGGTAAAGGCTGGGACAGGATGACCGAACCTGATGCCATTGTCGTCGAAACGTTCACGGTTGAGAGGCATAACCAAAACGGTTTCGCTCCACTTCTCACCGTGCGATTACGTGGTGCCAGTAAAAACAAACCACAGCACAGTACAGAGGCGCAATACAGCGTGACGGGGTTTAATTTGTGAATCGTGAACGGGGAGTCTCGTCGCTGGGCTTAGTCTTGTTATTGCTGATCCTCGGTAGCTTACTGCTTCAGGGGCTAAATCAGCAGGAGCGCAGCTACTCTGCACGCGTCGCGCTGGAAAGCCAGGCATTAAAACGTCAGGCAATCGTACAGTCAGCACTGGAGTGGGGGAAATCGCAACACTGGCCACTGCAACATGACGCTCAGTGCCAGAGATATCAGCAACTCGCGGTGGTCTGTCTGCGCCTGTTAGCGAATGATGAGGCTGTGCTTATCGCTCAGTACTCTGGCGTCTCTTTATGGCAAATGGCAGCGAGAGAAAATAATAGCGTCACCTTCTCGGCAACCGGCTGGAGCGATTTCTGTCCATTAAAAGAGGAGGTGCTATGCAACATTCCCTGAAAAGCCAACGGGGATTCAGCTTGCCGGAAGTGATTGTGGCGATGGTATTAATGGTCATGATTGTGACGGCATTGTCTGGTTATCAGCGGGCACTGATGAACAGTTTTGTGCTCAAAAATCAGTACTTACAACTCTGGCGCACCAGCTGGCAACAAACACATTTGCGGTCAATTTCGCCACCTGTGAACTGGCAAGTTAACCGGGTGGAGACATCGCAGTCCGGATGTGTCAGCATCAGCGCTACGCTATTTTCACCACTGGGCAGGACAGGCGAGATGACACGCCTGCATTGCCCGAATCGTTAGTCGTCAGGAGCCGCTATGCTAAGGGTCTACCATTCGAATCGTCTGGATGTGCTGGAAGCGCTAATGGAGTTTATTGTTGAGCGCGAGCGGCTGGACGATCCCTTTGAGCCGGAAATGATTCTGGTACAAAGCACCGGGATGGCGCAATGGTTACAGATGGCCCTGTCGCAGAAGTTTGGCATTGCGGCAAATATCGAATTCCCGCTGCCAGCAAGTTTCATCTGGGATATGTTCGTTCGTGTATTGCCAGAGATCCCCAAAGAGAGCGCGTTTAATAAACAGAGCATGACCTGGAAATTAATGACGCTGTTACCGCAGTGGTTGGATCGGGAAGATTTTACCCTGCTACGTCATTATTTGACTGACGATTCTGACAAACGAAAACTCTTTCAGCTTTCTGCGCGTGCAGCGGATCTTTTTGACCAGTATTTGGTTTATCGCCCTGAGTGGCTTTCCCAGTGGGAAGCCGGAAAATTGGTTGATGGGCTGAGCGAAGCGCAAGTGTGGCAGGCACCTTTGTGGAAGGCACTGGTGGAATACACTGCTGAACTGGGGCAACCACGTTGGCACCGTGCCAATCTTTATCAACGCTTTATTGAAACGCTGGAGTCGGCTACCACCTGCCCACCGGGATTACCTTCCCGCGTCTTTATTTGCGGTATTTCCGCGTTACCCCCGGTGTATCTGCAAGCTCTACAGGCACTGGGTAAGCATATAGAAATTCATCTTTTGTTTACTAACCCCTGTCGTTATTACTGGGGAGATATTAAAGATCCTGCTTATCTGGCAAAACTCCTTACCCGCCAGCGTCGGCACAGCTTTGAAGACCGCGAATTACCGCTGTTTCGTAAGGGCGTTGATGCAGAAAAATTGTTTAATAGCGAAGGCGAACAGGATGTTGGTAATCCACTTTTAGCCTCCTGGGGCAAGTTGGGGCGTGATTATATTTATCTGCTTTCCGATCTCGATAACAGCCAGGAGTTGGATGCTTTCGTTGATATCACGCCAGATAATCTGTTGCATAACATTCAGTCCGATATTCTGGAGCTGGAAAATCGGGCGGTGGCGGGCGTTAATATTGAAGAGTTTTCCCGTAGCGATAAGAAAAGGCTGCTCGATCCGCAGGATAACAGCGTGACCTTCCATGTTTGCCATAGCCCGCAACGTGAAGTTGAAGTGCTACATGATCGCTTGCTGGCAATGCTGGAGGAAGATCCCACACTGACACCTCGCGACATTATTGTGATGGTGGCCGACATTGACAGTTACAGTCCGTTTATTCAGGCCGTCTTTGGGAGCGCACCAGCCGATCGTTACCTGCCTTATGCCATTTCCGACCGTCGGGCGCGTCAGTCGCATCCGGTACTGGAAGCATTTATCACTCTGCTCTCTTTACCTGACAGTCGTTTTGTTTCCGAGGATGTTCTGGCCTTGCTGGATGTACCTGTACTTGCGGCGCGGTTTGATATTACCGAAGAAGGGCTACGTTATTTACGCCAATGGGTAAATGAGTCAGGCATTCGTTGGGGGATTGACGACGATAACGTACGTGAGCTGGAGCTGCCTGCCACCGGTCAACATACCTGGCGCTTTGGCCTGACACGTATGCTGTTAGGTTACGCCATGGAAAGTGCTCAGGGTGAGTGGCAGTCTGTCCTGCCTTATGATGAATCCAGCGGCCTGATTGCCGAGCTGGTGGGGCATCTGGCATCACTGTTGATGCAACTGAACATCTGGCGTCGTGGACTTGCGCAGGAACGACCACTGGAAGAGTGGCTACCTGTGTGTCGTGACATGCTCAATGCCTTCTTCCTGCCAGATGCCGAAACCGAAGCAGCGATGACACTTATTGAACAACAGTGGCAGGCCGTGATTGCTCAGGGGCTTGGCGCACAATATAACGAAGCTGTACCGCTTTCATTGCTCCGCGACGAGCTGGCACAACGCCTTGATCAAGAACGTATCAGCCAGCGATTCCTTGCGGGGCCAGTGAATATTTGCACTCTCATGCCAATGCGCTCTATCCCCTTCAAAGTGGTCTGCTTATTAGGAATGAATGACGGTGTTTATCCTCGTCAGCTTGCACCGCTGGGGTTTGATTTAATGAGTCAGAAACCGCGCCGTGGGGATCGTAGTCGTCGTGATGATGACCGCTATCTGTTCCTGGAAGCGCTGATCTCTGCGCAGCAAAAGCTTTATATCAGTTATATCGGGCGTTCCATTCAGGATAACAGCGAACGTTTTCCTTCCGTGCTGGTACAGGAGTTAATTGACTATATTGGTCAAAGCCATTACTTACCGGGCGATGAAGCGCTGAACTGCGACGAAAGCGAAGCGAAGGTAAAAGCACATATTACCTGTATGCATACCCGTATGCCGTTTGATCCGCAAAATTACCTGCCTGGTGAGCAGCAAAGCTATGCCAGAGAGTGGCTACCTGCTGCCAGTCAGTCTGGTGAGGCACATTCTGATTTTGTGCAGCCATTGCCATTTGAAATGCCGTCAACACTATTGCTGGAATCTTTACAACGTTTTTGGGCGCATCCGGTAAGAGCCTTCTTTCAGATGCGTCTGCGAGTAAATTTCCGTGCGCAAGAGAGCGAGATCCCTGATACCGAACCGTTCACGCTGGAAGGGCTAACCCGTTATCAAATTAACCAGCAACTACTTAACACCCTGGTTGAGCAGGAAGATGCTGAGCGTCTTTTCCGCCGATTCCGAGCCGCAGGGGAGCTGCCTTATGGTGCTTTTGGTGAGATCCTGTGGGAAACCCAGTGTCAGGAGATGCAACAGCTGGCTGACCGGGTGATTGCCTGTCGCCTGCCAGGGCAAAGCATGGAGGTTGATCTCAACTGTAATGGCGTACAATTAACCGGCTGGCTACCACAAGTCCAGGACGATGGTTTATTGCGTTGGCGACCATCGTTGCTTAGCGTTTCACAAGGCGTGCAACTTTGGCTGGAACATCTTGTCTATTGCGCCTGTGGTGGTACAGGGGAAAGCCGTCTGTTTTTACGTAAAGATGGCGAATGGCGTTTCCCACCACTGGAAACAGAACAGGCGTTACATTACCTTGCGCAGCTTATAGAGGGCTATCGGGAAGGAATGTCCTCACCGCTGTTGGTGTTACCCGAAAGCGGTGGTGCATGGATTAAAACCTGTTATGACACTGAAAATGATGTGATTTTAACTGACGAAGATACACAACAAAAAGCGCGAACTAAGTTCCTGCAAGCGTATGAAGGCAACATGATAGTTCGTGGGGAAGGCGATGATATCTGGTATCAACGCCTGTGGCGTCAGCTCGAACCTGAGACTCTGGAAACGATAGTTTCTCAGTCTCAACGTTTTTTGTTACCTATTTTTCGTTTCAATCAGTCATAACGATTGTTTAAAAATTGCGCAAGCAGGTCGCTTACTCTATGATGCGCACCAGTCACGGACTGATTGTTATTTATACCGACGCTGAGCAGTTCAGCGGCATATTTTGTATTCTCCGGTTGATGCGCTTTAATGCGTTGATTCAGGTTGAAAAATATCGTTAATCATGAGGTTCGTGAATGCCCCGCAGCACCTGGTTTAAAGCGTTACTGGTTTTAATTACCCTTTGGGTACCTTTCTGTCAGGCAGACACCGGTTGGACACCTATGGCGGAAACCATCCGTAAAAGTGAAAAAGATAATCGCCAGTATCAGGCTATACGGCTGGATAACGGCATGGTGGTGTTGCTGGTTTCCGATCCTCAGGCGGTCAAATCGCTTTCAGCGCTTGTTGTACCTGTTGGGTCACTTGAAGATCCTGACTCTTATCAGGGGCTGGCGCACTATCTCGAACATATGAGCCTGATGGGCTCGAAAAAATATCCACAGGCAGACAGCCTTGCGGAATATCTCAAAATGCATGGCGGTAGCCACAATGCCAGCACAGCGCCATATCGCACGGCTTTCTATCTTGAAGTAGAAAATGATGCCCTGAATGGTGCGGTTGATCGTCTGGCGGATGCCATTGCAGCCCCTTTACTCGACAAAAAATATGCCGAGCGCGAGCGTAACGCGGTAAACGCTGAACTCACTATGGCACGCACCCGTGACGGTATGCGCATGGCACAAGTGAGCGCCGAAACTATTAACCCGGCACACCCTGGGGCGAAGTTTTCTGGCGGAAATCTGGAAACCTTAAGCGACAAACCTGGAAATCCGGTACAGCAGGCGCTGAAAAATTTCCATGAGAAATACTATTCAGCCAATCTGATGAAAGCGGTTATCTACAGCAACAAACCACTGCCGGAGTTGGCGCAGTTGGTGGCAGAAACTTTTGGTCGCGTGCCAAATAAAGAGAGCCAAAAACCAGAAATCACCGTGCCGGTGGTGACCGACGCGCAAAAGGGCATCATCATCCATTACGTGCCCGCGCTGCCACGAAAAGTGGTGCGCGTGGAGTTTCGTATCGATAACAACTCCGCGAAGTTTCGCAGTAAAACCGATGAATTGATCACCTACCTGATTGGCAATCGTAGTCCTGGAACTCTCTCGGACTGGTTGCAAAAGCAGGGCCTGGTCGAAGGCATAAGTGCCAGTTCCGATCCTATCGTTAACGGCAACAGCGGCGTGTTAGCGATCTCGGCAACCTTAACTGATAAAGGCCTCGCTAACCGTGACGAAGTGATTGCGGCTATTTTCAGCTATCTCAATTTATTGCGTGAAAAAGGCGTGGATAAACAGTACTTCGATGAACTGGCGCATGTGCTGGATCTCGATTTCCGTTATCCGTCGATCACCCGTGATATGGATTACGTCGAATGGCTGGCGGATACCATGATTCGCGTACCGGTTGAGCATACTCTGGATGCCGTGAATATCGCCGACCAGTATGACGCCAAAGCTGTTAAAGAAAGGCTGGCGATGATGACGCCACAGAACGCACGTATCTGGTATATCAGCCCGAAAGAGCCGCACAATAAAACCGCCTATTTTGTCGATGCACCTTATCAGGTTGATAAAATCAGTGAACAAACCTTCGCTGACTGGCAGAAAAAAGCGGCAGGTATTGCGCTCTCTTTGCCGGAGCTTAACCCCTATATACCAGATGATTTTTCGCTGATCACGCCAGAGAAAAAATATGATCACCCTGAGTTAATTGTTGATGAGTCAGATTTGCGTGTGGTGTATGCCCCAAGCCGCTATTTTGCCAGTGAGCCAAAAGTCGATATCAGCCTGATTTTGCGCAATCCGAAAGCGATGGACAGTGCCCGCAATCAGGTCATGTTTGCGTTAAATGATTATCTGGCGGGGCTTGCCCTTGACCAGTTAAGTAACCAGTCTGCGGTGGGGGGAATAAGCATTTCCACCAATGCGAATAATGGCTTAATGGTTAACGCTAGTGGTTATACCCAGCGATTACCGCAACTTTTCCAGGCCTTGTTGACGGGCTACTTTAGCTATAGCGCTACAGAAGAACAGCTTGAACAGGCGAAATCCTGGTATATCCAGATGCTGGATTCGGCGGAAAAAGGAAAAGCATTTGAGCAGGCGATTATGCCAGTACAGATGCTTTCTCAAGTGCCTTACTTCCCGCGTGACGAGCGCCGCAAACTGTTGTCTGGCATTAGCCTGAAAGACGTTATGGCCTATCGTGAGACATTGAAAACAGGCGCGCGCCCCGAGTTTATGGTCATTGGCAATATGAGCGAAGCGCAAGCGAAAACACTCGCGCGTGACGTGCAAAAACAGCTGGGCGCAGAGGGTACTGAATGGTGTCGTAACAAAGACGTGCTGGTAGATAAAAAACAGTCAGTTATTCTTGAGCAAGCCGGAAGTAGCACTGATTCGGCACTGGCAGCTGTATTCGTTCCCACCGGTTATGACGAATACACCAGCTCTGCCTACAGCGCTATGCTGGGGCAAATTGTTCAGCCGTGGTTCTATAACCAGTTGCGTACAGAGGAGCAACTGGGCTATGCGGTATTTGCCTTCCCGATGAGCGTGGGGCGTCAATGGGGGATGGGATTCCTGCTGCAAAGCAGCGATAAACAGCCGTCTTACCTTTGGAAACGCTATAAAGATTTCTTCCCTGTGGCAGAAGCAAAATTGCGGGCGATGAAACCGGAAGAGTTCGCACAAATCCAGCAGGCTATTATTACTCAGATGTTGCAGGCACCGCAGACACTGGGCGAAGAAGCCTCGAAGTTAAGCAAAGATTTCGATCGTGGCAATATGCGCTTTGATTCACGTGATAAAATTGTGGCACAGATAAAACAGCTGACGCCGCAAAAACTTGCCGATTTCTTCCATCAGGCGGTGGTTGAGCCGCAAGGCATGGCTATCTTGTCGCAGATTTCTGGCAGCCAGAACGGGAAAGCAGAGTATGTGCACCCGGAAGGCTGGAAAGTGTGGGAGAACGTCAGCGCGTTGCAGCAAACAATGCCCCTGATGAGTGAAAAGAATGAGTGATGTCGCCGAGACATTAGACCCTTTGCGCTTGCCCTTACAGGGCGAGCGCCTGATTGAAGCCTCTGCCGGTACAGGCAAAACCTTTACGATTGCGGCGCTCTATTTGCGCCTGTTACTTGGATTAGGCGGAGCATCCGCCTTTCCCCGTCCATTGACCGTTGAAGAACTGCTGGTGGTGACCTTTACTGAGGCCGCAACCGCAGAACTGCGTGGTCGTATCCGTAGTAATATCCACGAATTACGCATCGCCTGTCTGCGCGACACTACCGACAATCCGCTGTATGCCAGCTTGCTTGAAGAGATTGACGATAAAGCACAGGCTGCGCAGTGGTTATTGTTAGCCGAACGGCAGATGGATGAAGCTGCGGTCTTTACCATTCACGGCTTCTGTCAGCGAATGCTCAACCTGAATGCCTTCGAATCTGGCATGTTGTTTGAACAACAACTGATTGAAGATGAGTCGTTGTTGCGCTATCAGGCTTGCGCCGATTTCTGGCGCCGTCATTGTTACCCGCTACCACGTGAAATCGCTCAGGTGGTCTTCGAAACCTGGAAAGGGCCACAGGCACTGCTAAGAGATATTAACCGTTATCTGCAAGGTGAAGCGCCAGTGATTAAAGCGCCACCACCGGATGATGAAACGCTCATTTCTCGTCACGCGCAGATTGTGGCGCGAATTAACACTGTCAAACAGCAGTGGTGTGAAACCGTAGGTGAACTGGATGCGCTGATTGAATCTTCTGGCATTGATCGACGCAAGTTTAATCGTAGCAATCAGGCCAAATGGATCGACAAGATCAGTCGCTGGGCGCAGGAAGAAACAAACAGCTATCAACTGCCGGAATCGCTGGAAAAGTTCTCTCAGCGTTTTTTAGAAGATCGCACGAAGGCAGGCGGGGAAACGCCACGCCACCCCTTGTTTGACGCGATCGATCAACTGCTTGCTGAACCGTTATCGATCCGTGATCTGGTCATCACCAGAGCACTGGCGGAGATCCGTGAAACCGTTGCCCGTGAGAAACGTCGCCGTGGCGAGCTGGGCTTTGACGATATGCTAAGCCGGCTGGACGCCGCTTTGCGTAGTGAAAGCGGAGAGGCACTGGCGACGACGATCCGTACACGCTTCCCGGTGGCGATGATCGATGAATTCCAGGACACAGATCCGCAGCAATACCGTATTTTTCGCCGTATCTGGCATCAACAGCCGGAAACGGCGTTGCTCCTGATTGGCGATCCGAAACAGGCGATCTATGCGTTTCGTGGGGCAGATATTTTCACCTATATGAAAGCGCGTAGCGAAGTCCATGCTCATTACACGTTAGATACCAACTGGCGTTCTGCGCCGGGGATGGTCAACAGTGTGAACAAGCTTTTCAGCCAGACCGATGACGCCTTTATGTTCCGCGAAATCCCGTTTGTTCCGGTGAAATCAGCCGGGAAAAACCGGGGGCTGCATTTTGCTGTGAACGGTGAAAAGCAGCCTGCGATGAAAATGTGGTTGATGGACGGTGAATACTGCAGCGTCGGAGACTATCAAAGCACGATGGCGCAAGTTTGTGCCATGCAGATCCGTGACTGGTTACAGGCCGGGCAACGTGGCGATGCGTTGCTGATGAACGGTGACACATCGCGCCCTGTACGAGCCTCAGATATTAGTGTTCTGGTGCGTAGTCGGCAGGAGGCATCCTTAATACGTGATGCCCTTACCCTGCTGGCGATACCTTCCGTTTACCTCTCTAACCGCGACAGCGTTTTTGAAACACTGGAAGCCCAGGAGATGTTATGGGTTTTGCAGGCAGTCATGACGCCAGAGCGGGAAGATACCCTGCGTAGTGCGCTGGCAACGTCGATGATGGGGTTGAACGCGCTGGATATTGAAAATCTCAACACCAATGAAACTGCGTGGGATGCAGTGGTTGAAGAGTTTGATGGCTATCGGCAGCTCTGGCGCAAACGTGGTGTGATGCCCATGTTGCGAGCGCTGATGTCGGCGCGACACATAGCCGAAAACCTTCTGGCAACAGCAGGTGGAGAGCGTCGACTGACTGATATTTTGCATATCAGTGAGCTATTGCAGCAGGCGGGAACGCAACTGGAAAGCGAACATGCACTGGTGCGTTGGTTGTCACAACATATTCTCGAACCAGACAGTAATGCGGCCAGCCAGCAAATGCGTCTGGAAAGTGACAAACATCTGGTACAGATCGTCACGATCCACAAATCGAAAGGGCTGGAGTATCCGCTGGTTTGGTTACCGTTTATCACTAATTTCCGTGTACAGGATCAAGCGTTTTACCATGATCGACAATCCTTTGAAGCCATGCTGGATCTCAGCGAGGCGAAAGAGAGCGTTGAGTTGGCTGAAGCAGAGCGTCTGGCGGAGGATTTACGTCTGCTCTATGTGGCGCTGACGCGTTCAGTCTGGCATTGCAGTCTTGGTGTTGCGCCGTTGGTGCGCCGTCGTGGTGATAAAAAAGGCCCTACCGACGTACATCAAAGTGCGCTGGGGCGATTGCTGCAAAAAGGAGAACCGCAGGATGCCGCCGGGCTACGGGCGTGCATTGAGTCGCTGTGTGATGACTATATCACCTGCCAGACTCCGCCTCGCCCCGATAATATCCGTTGGCACATGGTGGAATCCGCCAGTGAGGAACTGAGCGCCAGAAACCTGCAACGTTCACCGGGCGATAACTGGCGCGTTACCAGTTATTCTGGTCTGCAACAGCGTGGGCACGGTATTGCCCAGGATCTGTTGCCACGTCTGGATATCGATGCAGCGGGCACGGCTGTCAGTGAAAAATCAGAAGAACCGCAACTTACGCCACACCAGTTTCCCCGTGGCGCATCGCCGGGAACATTTTTACATAGCCTGTTTGAAACGCTCGATTTCAGCCAACCGGTCGATAGCGCATGGGTACGAGAAAAGCTGGAACTGGATGGTTTTGAGACCTGGTGGGAGCCAGTATTAACTGAGTGGATTGACGCTATCCTGCGTGCGCCATTAAATGAAACAGGTATCAGTCTGAGTCAACTGACTGAACGCGACAAGCAGGTAGAGATGGAGTTTTATTTGCCGATCACGAAACCCCTGATCGCAAGCCAACTCGACACACTGATTCGCCAGTTTGATTCGCTTTCTGCAGGTTGTCCGCCGCTGGACTTCTTACAAGTCCGCGGGATGTTAAAAGGTTTTATCGACCTGGTGTTCCGCCATCAGGGGCGTTACTACCTGCTCGACTATAAATCGAACTGGCTGGGTGAAGACAGTTCAGCCTACACCCAACAGGCAATGGCTGCGGCTATGCAGGAACACCGCTACGATCTGCAATATCAGCTTTATACGCTGGCGCTGCACCGTTACTTGCGTCATCGCATTGCTGATTACGACTATGAACGCCATTTTGGTGGTGTCATCTACCTTTTCCTGCGCGGCGTTGACCGCGATAATCCGCAGCAGGGCATTTATACCACCCGGCCCGATGGTGAACTCATAGCTCTGATGGACGACATGTTTGCAGGTGCTGACGTAGAGGAAACACAATGAGCCTTCAAGAATTATTGCTGAGCGCCGTTGAGCAAAAATTTTTGCGTCCGTTGGATGCGCAATTTGCCCTGGCGGTGGCCGGAGATAACGAGCCAGCTGTTGCGCTGGCGGCGGCCATCCTCAGCCATGATGCAGGTGAAGGGCATGTTTGCCTGCCCCTTTCTCGCCTTGTTAACAGTGATGAGCCACATCCACTACTGGCAATGGGCTTCAACAAATTTGACGCGCCGCAAGACTGGCAAAACTGCCTGTTGGCGTCAGAAGCAGTAAGCCAGGGCGAACGACCCACACCGATGATTCTGCATGGTGATCGCCTCTACCTGAATCGCATGTGGAGCAGTGAACGTACGGTGGCACGCTTTTTTAATGACGTAAATTACGCCATTGAAATTGATGAGCCACTACTGACACAAACGCTGGAGCGACTCTTCCCTTCCACAGGTGAAATCAACTGGCAAAAAGTGGCTGCTGCGGTGGCATTAACGCGGCGAATTTCGGTTATCTCTGGTGGTCCGGGAACGGGAAAAACCACAACAGTTGCAAAATTGCTGGCGGCACTGATTCAGATGATGGATGGCGAACGCTGCCGGATCCGCCTGGCTGCGCCGACAGGTAAAGCTGCTGCGCGGTTGACTGAATCTTTGGGTAAAGCACTGCGCCAACTCCCGCTAACCGACGAGCAAAAGACGCGTATTCCTGATGATGCCAGCACGTTGCACCGCTTGTTAGGTGCGCAACCGGGAAGCCAGCGTTTGCGTCATCATGCGGGAAACCCGTTGCATCTTGACGTACTGGTAGTGGATGAAGCGTCAATGATCGATCTACCGATGATGTCGCGGTTGATCGAGGCTTTACCTCCTCATGCCAGGGTGATCTTTCTGGGTGATCGCGATCAATTGGCTTCTGTAGAAGCAGGGGCCGTATTGGGTGATATCTGCGCCTGGGTCAGTGCTGGTTTTACCGCACAGCGCGCACAGCAATTATCTCGCCTGACGGGATGTGAAATACCCGCAGGCAAGGGGACCGAAGCGGCATCTTTACGAGACAGTCTCTGCCTGCTGCAAAAAAGTTACCGTTTTGGCAGCGATTCCGGGATTGGACAACTGGCTGCGGCGATTAATCGCGGAGACAAAACAGCCGTTCGTTCAATATTTCAACAGGAATTTAGCGATATCGAAAAACGCACGCTCACCAGTAGCGAAGATTACAGCGCGATGCTGGAAGAGGCGATTGCTGGCTATGGTCGGTATCTGCAACTACTGCAACAACGTGCCGAGCCGGAATCAATTATTCAGGCGTTCAATGATTACCAGTTACTTTGCGCATTACGGGAAGGACCATTTGGCGTTGCCGGGCTAAATGAACGACTGGAACACGTGTTACAGCAAAAACGCAAAATTCATCGCCACCCTCATTCCCGTTGGTACGAAGGGCGACCGGTAATGATTGCCCGCAACGACAGTCCATTAGGATTGTTTAATGGTGATATCGGCATAGCGCTTGATCGCGGGCAGGGGATGCGAGTCTGGTTTGCAATGCCAGACGGAAGCATTAAATCGGTACAGCCCAGCCGTTTGCCGGAACACGAAACCACCTGGGCGATGACGGTACATAAGTCGCAGGGGTCTGAGTTTAATCATGCAGCGTTGATTTTGCCCACTCAGCGTACGCCTGTTGTGACAAGGGAACTGGTTTACACCGCAGTAACCCGCGCCCGTACACGCCTTTCGCTGTATACAGATGAACGCATTTTAAGTAGTGCAATTGCTACCCGTACAGAGCGTCGTAGCGGACTTCCGGCATTGTTCAGAGTTTAAACGTCACATGTTGTGATAAATATTGACTGCCGGATAAGGCATTTATGCCACATCCGGCAGTTGTGCAGCGCCCCTTAAAAGCCATCAACTCAACGCCCCCATAATCTTTAACTCCAGCTCGTCCGGCACTTCGTTATACGACAGCACATGCAACCCCGGCGCAAACAACTTCGCATAACGCGCCAGCAACGGGCGCAGCTGCGGCGGCACCAGCAGCACCGGGTCTTTCCCTGCCGCTTTCATCTGCTCCTTCACCTGCGGCATCGTGCTCTGGAACTGGTTGAGCATATTCGGGTCAACCGGCACGCTGTCGAGCATCACTTTGCCAGCCTGTTGCGCCTGATTCACCACATTGGTCAGCAGATTTTCCAGCTCATTATTCAGCGTATACACCGTCAGCTCCTGCTTGCGAACGAACGGATGGGTAATGCTGCGCCGCAGTGCCAGGCGCACATCGGCCGCCAGCAGAATATGATCTTTGGTGACGGTGCTACTGGCGACCAGCACGGTGGCGATGGTGACGATATCGCGCAGGGAAACGCCTTCGGTCAGCAGCGCCCGGTACACTTTCAGCAATTGGCTGTAATTGAGCGCCGCGCTTAAATCCTCCGCCAGGCGCGGTGCCATTGACGACAAACGGTTATGCAACTGCGTGATGTCGTCATAATTAAATAAATCAGGAATATAGCTGCGCACAATCTTATTCACATGGGTAGCAATCACGCTGGCGCTGTCGATCACCTGATACCCCATATTCAGCGCTTTCGCTTTCTGCGCGGGCTGGATCCAGGTCACCGGCATCCCGTACGCCGGGTCGTTCCCCAGCACGCCGTCAATCTCGCCGTAGGTTTCACTGGAGGGCAGGGCCATCAGTTTATCCGCCGGAATATCCGCTTCATCAGCCTTAATGCCGTTGATGAAAATGGCGTACTGGCTGGGCTTGAGGCGGAAGTTTTCCCGAATGCGGATCTCCGGTAGCAGCACGCCGTTGCCGTCGGAAATCACCTGCCGCACGCCGCGAATCCGCTGGGTGAGCGGGTTGCCCTGCGCTTTGTCCACCAGCGCCACCAGCTTGTAACCGAGGCTTAAACTGATAGGCTCGATCAGCGGAATGGTTTCCCAACTGACCTGTTGCTCGCTGGTTTCGGTGATGGTGCGGGTCAGCGTTTCGAGGCTTTTCTCTTCCGCTTCTGCCGCCTGCGGGCGTTGGCTCATTCGCCAGCCGGTAAAGCCAAGCAGGGCGCTGAACATCAGAAACGGGAAGTGCGGCATTCCCGGCACCACCGCCAGCACGAACATAATCCCGGTGGCGGTGTAGAGCACCGACGGGCTTGCCAGCAACTGGTGGCGCACGTCATGGGCGATATCGCCGTTGTCGCTGACGCGGGTGACAATAATCGCTGCCGCGGTAGAGAGCAGCAGGGATGGGATCTGCGCCACCAGCCCGTCGCCGATGGTCATCAGCACATACTGCTGGAAGGCGGCATCGGCGCTCAGGTTGTATTTGAATATCCCGATACAGACGCCGCCGATCAGGTTGATCGCCAGAATCATCATCCCGGCGATGGCATCCCCGCGCACAAACTTCGATGCCCCGTCCATTGCACCGTAGAAATCGGCCTCGCTGGCAACATCTTTACGCCGGGTTTGCGCCTGCGCCTGGTTGATCAACCCGGCGTTAAGATCGGCGTCAATCGCCATCTGCTTGCCGGGCATCGCGTCCAGGGTAAAGCGGGCAGAAACCTCGGAAATACGCTCGGCCCCTTTGGTGACGACGATAAAGTTGATTGTCAACAGTGTCAGTAAATCTGAGCGTGAAAGCATTATCGCCGCGCTGCACGGGCAGTCGATTTTCAATGGCGGCGGGCTATCGCCGTTAAATAAAATCAGCCCGACGCATCCGCTGAAACCTGCCACCGTGGCGGTGCCGGAAGAGACGGAGAAAAAAGCGCGTGACGTCAACGAGAAAACGACGCTACTGAAGAAGAAGTCCGCCACTGAGCTTGGCGAGCTGGCGACCAGTATCAACACCATCGCCCGTGATGCGCATATGGAAGCCAATCTGGAGATGGAGATTGTTCCCCAGGGACTGCGCGTGCTGATTAAAGATGACCAGAACCGCAATATGTTTGAACGCGGCAGCGCGAAGATTATGCCGTTCTTTAAAACGCTGCTGGTGGAGCTCGCGCCGGTATTCGACTCGCTCGATAACAAAATTATTATTACCGGGCATACCGATGCGATGGCCTATAAAAGCAATATCTACAACAACTGGAACCTTTCGGGTGACCGCGCGCTTTCGGCTCGTCGGGTGCTGGAAGAGGCCGGGATGCCGGAAGATAAAGTGATGCAGGTGAGCGCAATGGCGGACCAGATGCTGCTGGACGCGAAAAATCCGCAAAGTGCGGGTAACCGGCGCATTGAGATTATGGTGCTCACCAAAAGCGCGTCTGATACGTTGTATCAATATTTTGGTCAGCATGGCGATAAAGTGGTGCAGCCGCTGGTGCAAAAGCTGGATAAGCAGCAGGTGCTTTCGCAACGAACGCGTTAAATGCTGAATCTTTACGCATTTCTCAAACCCTGAAATCACTGTATACTTTACCAGTGTTGAGAGGTGAGCAATGCGTAAAATCATTCATGTGGATATGGACTGCTTTTTCGCCGCGGTGGAGATGCGCGACAATCCCGCCCTGCGCGATATCCCTATTGCTATTGGCGGCAGCCGCGAACGCCGGGGGGTGATCAGCACCGCCAATTATCCCGCGCGTAAATTTGGCGTGCGTAGCGCAATGCCAACCGGCATGGCGCTCAAACTGTGTCCGCATCTCACCTTGCTTCCAGGGCGCTTTGACGCCTACAAAGAAGCGTCAAATCATATCCGCGAAATCTTCTCTCGCTACACATCGCGTATTGAGCCGCTGTCGCTGGATGAAGCTTATCTCGACGTCACCGACAGCGTACATTGCCACGGTTCTGCGACCCTTATTGCTCAGGAAATCCGTCAGACGATTTTCAACGAGCTGCAACTTACCGCCTCTGCGGGCATTGCGCCGGTCAAGTTTCTTGCCAAAATCGCCTCAGACATGAATAAACCCAACGGTCAGTTTGTGATTACGCCGGCAGAAGTTCCGGCATTTCTGCAAACCTTACCGCTGGCAAAAATTCCCGGTGTCGGCAAAGTCTCGGCGGCAAAACTGGAAGCGATGGGGCTGCGGACCTGCGGCGATGTACAAAAGTGTGATCTGGTGACGTTGCTTAAACGCTTTGGCAAATTTGGTCGCATTTTGTGGGAGCGTAGTCAGGGGATTGACGAGCGCGACGTTAACAGCGAAAGGTTGCGAAAATCCGTCGGTGTAGAACGCACCATGGCGGAAGATATTCATCACTGGTCTGAATGTGAAGCGATCATCGAGCGGCTTTACCCTGAACTGGAGCGTCGTCTGGCAAAGGTAAAACCTGATTTACTGATTGCCCGCCAGGGGGTGAAATTAAAGTTCGACGATTTTCAGCAAACCACTCAGGAACACGTTTGGCCGCGGCTGAATAAAGCTGACTTGATCGCCACTGCGCGTAAAACCTGGGATGAACGCCGTGGCGGGCGCGGTGTGCGACTGGTGGGGCTGCATGTGACGTTGCTGGATCCGCAAATGGAAAGACAACTGGTGTTGGGATTATGAATAACATACAAATAAGAAACTATCAGCCTGGCGATTTTCAGCAACTATGCGCTATTTTCCTTAGAGCGGTTACGATGACCGCCAGTCAGCATTATTCACCACAACAAATTGCCGCCTGGGCGCAGATTGACGAATCTCGCTGGAAAGAGAAACTCGCGAAATCACAAGTGCGGGTTGCAGTCATTAATGCACAATCGGTTGGTTTTATTTCCCGCATTGAACATTATATCGATATGTTATTTGTTGACCCTGAATATACTCGCCGTGGGGTTGCCAGCGCTTTGTTAAAACCTTTGATTAAGTCTGAATCCGAACTTACGGTGGACGCCAGCATAACCGCAAAACCCTTTTTTGAACGTTATGGTTTTCAGACAGTTAAGCAGCAGCGCGTTGAATGCCGGGGAGCGTGGTTTACTAATTTTCATATGCGATATAAACCGCAACACTAAATCCAGCTTGCAATGAAAATAACGCCCGCCTAATATGTGCGCGTTTTCTTATTCCACAAACTGCAAGGAGGTAAATCATGAAAAATCCTTTATCAATGACTCTTTGCAGACCTTTCCAGGATTAATTCTTTTTTTCTTGCCCTGGATTCGTCTGCCATTTCCTGATTTTTATATTTATATACTCTAAATAATTCGAGTCGCAGTACATGCAACTTGAAGTATGACGAGTATAAATGGAATGATACATGGGCAAATATATTCGTCCCTTATCCGATGCGGTACTTACCATCGCATCTGATGACCTGTGGATCGAGAGTTCAGCGATCCAACAATTACACATCACGGCAAATTTACCCAACATGCAGCGCGTAGTAGGGATGCCAGATTTACACCCAGGACGCGGCTATCCGATTGGCGCAGCGTTCTTCTCCGTAGGCCGTTTTTACCCGGCACTGGTCGGCAATGATATCGGCTGCGGCATGGCGCTATGGCAAACAGATATTCTCGCGCGCAAATACAACGCCGATAAGTTTGAAAAGCGATTATCTGCGCTGGATGACGTTGCTGAAGAAAGCTGGCTGGAGGAAAACCTGCCGTCAGCGTTTGCACAGCATCCGTGGCGCTGCGCGCTTGGCTCTATCGGTGGCGGAAACCACTTCGCAGAACTGCAACAAGTTGATCAAATTATCGACGCTGAACTGTTTGCACTGTCAGGTCTGGATGCGCAGCATCTGCAACTGCTGGTCCATAGCGGCTCGCGTGGTTTAGGGCAGTCTATTTTACAGCGGCATATTGCCTCGTTTTCGCATAATGGTTTGCCTGAAGGCAGTGACGACGCGCTAAGTTATATTGCGGAACATGACGATGCGCTGGCGTTTGCGCGTATTAATCGCCAGCTGATCGCTTTGCGCATAATGCAACAAGTTAAGGCCAACGGAAATTCGGTTCTGGATGTGGCGCATAACTTTGTTAGCGCATGTCGAATCGGCGATCAACAAGGATGGTTACACCGTAAAGGGGCTACGCCGGATGACAACGGTCTGGTGATTATTCCCGGTTCACGCGGTGATTACTCCTGGCTGGTTAAGCCTGTTGCGAACGAAAAAACGCTCCACTCGCTGGCGCATGGGGCAGGGCGTAAATGGGGGCGCACCGAGTGTAAAGGGCGTCTGGCAGCGAAATACACAGCGACGCAGCTCTCACGTACTGAACTTGGCAGCCGGGTAATTTGTCGCGATAAACAACTCATCTTTGAAGAAGCGCCACAAGCCTATAAATCGGCTGAAAGTGTGGTGCAATGTCTGGTGCAGGCCGGTTTAATTATTCCTGTCGCGCAACTGCGTCCGGTGCTGACGCTCAAAAACAGTGGAGGGAAAAAAGGATGATCTTGCTGCAACTCTCCTCAGCTCAGGGACCGGAAGAATGTTGTCTCGCAGTGAAAAAGGCGCTGGACAGGTTGATTAAAGAAGCTACCCGACAAGACGTCGCGGTAACGGTGCTGGAAACAGAAACGGGCCGCTACTCTGACACGCTGCGTTCGGCGCTGATTTCTCTGGATGGCGATAACGCATGGGCATTAAGCGAAAGTTGGTGCGGCACTATTCAGTGGATTTGCCCAAGCCCGTATCGGCCTCATCATGGGCGCAAAAACTGGTTTCTGGGCATTGGGCGTTTTACCGCTGATGAGCAGGAGCAATCCGATGCGATCCATTATGAGACGCTGCGTTCGTCGGGGCCGGGCGGTCAACATGTCAATAAAACCGACTCGGCTGTGCGCGCCACGCATCTGGCATCCGGTATTAGTGTGAAGGTTCAGTCAGAGCGCAGTCAGCATGCTAACAAACGGCTGGCGCGATTACTGATTGCCTGGAAGCTGGAACAGCAACAACAGGAACATAGTGCGGCGCTGAAATCGCAGCGGCGAATGTTCCATCACCAGATTGAACGTGGCAATCCGCGACGGATATTTACCGGGATGGCTTTTGTTGCTGTGTAATTGAGGAATGTCTCCCGCCGTTTTCTATATGAAAGCGGCGGTAAAAACGAAAGGATTCGTCATGTTTATCGGTCATCTTCCGGCTGGTTATTTAATAACTTGTACTTTAATGAAACGCTTGCCACTGATTGCTCGTCATGCGCGCTGGGCGATGGTTATTGGCTTAGTTGGGGCCGTTGCGCCCGATTTTGATCTTTTCTGGTGCTATCTGGTTGATAACGGGCAACGACATCATCATCTTTACCCGTCTCATTGGCCATTATTATGGTTTGCTCTGCTGGCGGCGACATTAGTCTGGGCCGCAATTGCGAAGAATAAACTTCCGGCGTGGCTGGGCGTGGTGTTTTGCCTGAATGGTATTGTGCATTTGTTGCTTGATACGCTGGTCGGTGATATCTGGTGGTTGATGCCTTTCGTTAACCAACCCTTTGCACTCTTTCATATTACGGCGGTACATCATCCGTGGTGGCTCAATTTTTTATTACACTGGTCGTTTTTACTGGAACTGGCATTAGTAGCTGCCGCCATTGCCATGTGGTGCAGGCGTAATGCTAAAATGGTAAATGTAAAACGCGTGAAAAAATGATTCTGACTTTAAGCGGCGTAACATGTTTCCTGGGGAAATTCTCCCGTGGCTAAGTATGTTTTCCTGACTTTGCCCCAGGCTCTGAACATATAAAAATTCTGCTTTTCACCTTTAAGTTCTTTCACGGATTCCAGCGCAAAACTTTCTTTGGTGATCAGAAATTCTCCCCATGAAATATGGTCGCAGCTATATAAATATGCGACCTTTTCATGAGTTTCATAATGTTTTGTTATTTCGATATAGATAGCCATTGGCTTCAAACAGTAGTCCACGCCCGCAGGCGTGGACATTATTGTAATTACTTCGCCGGAATTTCTTTCAGCAGTTCTGTCAGCAGTGTCCAGTAATGGCCTACGCTTTCGATGTGAACTTGCTCATCCGGAGAGTGTGGACCGGTGATGGTTGGCCCGATAGAAACCATGTCCATTTCCGGATACGGCTTTTTAAACAGGCCACATTCCAGACCCGCGTGGATAATCTGGATGTTCGGCGTCTTGTTGAACAGACGCTGATAGGTTTCGCGTACCAGATGCATCACCGGAGAGTTAGCGTCCGGCTGCCAGCCAGGATATGCGCCTTTCGCTTCGGTTTTCGCGCCTGCCAGTTTACCCAGCGAATCCAGCATGCTCACCACGTAGTCTTTACCGCTGTCGATCAGAGAACGGATCAGGCAGTGAATTTCTACGTTGTTGTCGGTCATGGTCACGACACCGACGTTCAGTGAGGTTTCAACCACGCCTTTTGCTACGTCGGAGTTGCGGATCACACCGTTCGGGGTGGCGTTCAGCAGACGAATAAAGGTATCGCGAGATTTCGCAATCAGGGCAGCTTTGTCGTTCGCAACAGAGTCCAGCAACAAGGCCAGATTTTTCTCTTTCTCTGCCAGCTCGTTTTTCAGGATGTCCTGATAGGTATTCACCAGCGTTTTCAGGGCGTCGACTTTATCAGCTGCGACAGCGATGGTCGCAAAGGCTTCACGCGGGATGGCGTTACGCAGTGTGCCGCCGTTGAAATCGATAAGGCGCAGGTCCAGCTCTTCCGCATGACCCGCCAGGAAGCGCACCAGCAGTTTGTTGGCATTACCCAGGCCAACGTGGATTTCACCGCCGGAGTGACCGCCTTTCAGACCTTTTAAGGTTAATTTGAAGGTTTCAAAACCAGCCGGAACGGCTTCACGATCTAAATGCAGGTTGGAGGTGAAGTCGATACCCCCAGCACAACCCATGTAGATTTCACCTTCTTCTTCGGAGTCGGTGTTAATCAGAATGTCAGCCTGCAACCAGTTGCTCTGTAAGCCGAACGCCCCGTCCATACCGGCTTCTTCGGTCATGGTTAGCAGCACTTCCAGCGGGCCGTGAACCACGTTTTCGTCAGCCAGAACCGCCAGTGCAGAGGCCATACCAATGCCGTTATCCGCGCCCAGCGTGGTACCGCGCGCTTTAACCCATTCGCCATCAATATAAGGCTGGATAGGATCTTTAGTGAAATCGTGCACGGTATCGTTATTTTTCTGCGGCACCATATCGAGGTGGGCCTGCAAGACGACTGGTTTACGATTTTCCATACCTGCGGTAGCAGGTTTACGAATCAGGATATTACCCACCTGATCGCGTTCGACATGGAAACCTTTCTCTTTTGCCCAACCAACAATGTATTCAGCGAGTTGCTCTTCATGATAGGACGGGTGAGGAATAGAACAGATTTTGGCAAAAATATCCCACAGCGGCTGTGGAGATAATTGAGACAGTTCAGACACGTTAAGTCTCCTTGTCGATCACCCGCAAAACAGTATTGCAGGTCACAGGGTTAGCAGAAAATGTTGTCAACACAAGACAGGCTTGCGAGATATGTTTGAGAATACCACTTTATCCCGCGTCAGGGAGAGGCTGTGCGTAAAAAGACGCGGACTCATGTGAAATACTGGTTTTTAGTGCGTCAGATCTCTATAATCTCGCGCAACCTATTTTCCCCTCGAACACTTTTTAAGCCGTAGATAAACAGGCTGGGACACTTCACATGAGCGAAAAATACATCGTCACCTGGGACATGTTGCAGATCCATGCACGTAAACTCGCAAGCCGACTGATGCCTTCTGAACAATGGAAAGGCATTATTGCCGTAAGCCGTGGCGGTCTGGTACCGGGTGCGTTACTGGCGCGTGAACTGGGTATTCGTCATGTCGATACCGTTTGTATTTCCAGCTACGATCACGACAACCAGCGCGAGCTTAAAGTGCTGAAACGCGCAGAAGGTGATGGCGAAGGCTTCATCGTTATTGATGATCTGGTGGATACCGGCGGTACTGCGGTTGCGATTCGTGAAATGTATCCAAAAGCGCACTTTGTCACCATCTTCGCTAAACCGGCAGGTCGTCCGCTGGTTGATGATTATGTTGTTGATATCCCACAAGATACCTGGATTGAACAGCCGTGGGATATGGGCGTCGTATTCGTCCCGCCAATCTCCGGTCGCTAATCTTTTCAACGCCTGGCACTGCCGGGCGTTGTTCTTTTTAACTTCAGGCAGGTTACAATAGTTTCCAGTAAGTATTCTGGAGGCTGCATCCATGACACAGGCAAACCTGAGCGAAACCCTGTTCAAACCCCGCTTTAAACATCCTGAAACCTCGACGCTAGTCCGCCGCTTTAATCACGGCGCACAACCGCCTGTGCAGTCGGCCCTTGATGGTAAAACCATCTCTCATTGGTATCGCATGATAAACCGTCTGATGTGGATCTGGCGCGGCATTGACCCACGTGAAATCCTCGACGTTCAGGCGCGTATTGTGATGAGCGATGCTGAACGTACCGACGATGATTTATACGATACGGTGATTGGCTACCGCGGCGGCAACTGGATTTATGAATGGGCCACCCAGGCGATGGTGTGGCAACAAAAAGCCTGTGCGGAAGAAGATCCACAACTCAGTGGTCGTCACTGGCTGCATGCGGCCACGTTGTACAACATTGCCGCCTATCCTCATCTGAAAGGGGATGACCTGGCCGAGCAAGCGCAGGCTTTGTCAAACCGTGCCTATGAAGAGGCCGCCCAACGTCTGCCGGGCACGATGCGGCAGATGGAGTTTACCGTACCAGGCGGTGCGCCCATCACCGGCTTTTTGCATATGCCGAAAGGCGATGGCCCGTTCCCGACGGTATTAATGTGTGGTGGTCTGGATGCGATGCAGACGGATTATTACAGTCTGTATGAACGTTATTTTGCCCCGCGCGGCATTGCGATGCTGACTATTGATATGCCGTCGGTGGGCTTTTCTTCAAAATGGAAGCTCACCCAGGACTCCAGCCTGTTGCATCAGCACGTCTTAAAGGCGCTGCCTAACGTCCCGTGGGTGGATCACACCCGTGTCGCGGCCTTTGGTTTCCGTTTTGGCGCTAACGTTGCTGTGCGTCTGGCATATCTTGAATCGCCGCGTCTGAAAGCGGTTGCTTGTCTTGGTCCGGTAGTTCATACCCTGTTGAGTGATTTTAAGTGCCAGCAACAGGTGCCGGAAATGTATCTTGACGTTCTGGCGAGTCGTTTGGGGATGCATGATGCTTCCGATGAAGCGTTGCGTGTGGAACTGAATCGTTATTCATTAAAAGTGCAAGGATTGCTGGGCCGTCGCTGCCCAACGCCAATGTTATCAGGCTACTGGAAGAACGATCCGTTCAGCCCGGAAGAGGACTCACGCTTAATCACCTCATCATCTGCTGATGGTAAATTGTTAGAGATTCCATTTAATCCGGTGTATCGGAATTTTGACAAAGGTCTTCAGGAAATCACGAGCTGGATCGAAAAACGATTGTGTTAAAAATTTGCTAAATTTTACCAGTTTGGTAAAACAGGTGCATCACAACAGGAGATCGCAATGACGTTACCGAGTGGACACCCGAAGAGCAGATTGATCAAAAAATTTACCGCACTAGGCCCCTATATTCGTGAAGGTAAGTGCGAAGATAATCGATTCTTTTTCGATTGTCTGGCTGTATGCGTCAACGTGAAACCAGCGCCGGAAGTGCGTGAGTTCTGGGGTTGGTGGATGGAGCTTGAAGCGCAGGAATCCCGTTTTACTTACAGTTACCAGTTTGGTCTGTTCGATAAAGCAGGCGACTGGAAGAACGTTCCGGTAAAAGATGCCGAAGTGGTTGAGCGACTGGAACATACCCTGCGTGAGTTTCATGAGAAGCTGCGTGAACTGCTGACGACACTGAATCTGAAGCTGGAACCGGCGGATGATTTTCGTGATGAACCGGTGAAGTTAACCGCGTGAGTGAAAAGTGCCGGATGCGCCGCATCCGGCAATCTCCATTAAAACTGATAGGTCATCCCAACCGCGACAATATCATCATTATTAATATTTAGTTTGTTATCGCTGTCCAGTTGGTTGATTTTATAATCAACAAACGCTGACATATTTTTGTTGAAATAATATGTAGCACCGACATCAATATAATTGACCAGATCCTCATCACCGATGCCCTCAATATCTTTCCCTTTCGATAAGACATAACCCAGCGATGGACGCAGGCCAAAGTCGAATTGGTATTGAGCGACTGCTTCAAAGTTCTGCGTCTTATTGGCAAAGCCGCCAGAGATTGGCGTCATTTTACGCGTTTCAGAATAGAAAGTTGCCAGGTAAATATTATTGGCATCGTATTTCAGGCCTGTTGCCCATGCTTCTGCACGCTTGCCCGTGCCACGGCTTTGCAGGTTCTGCTCGTTGGTGCGATCGGAGTTGGTATAGGCCCCACTAATGGCAAAATCGCTGCCGCCAAAGTCATATGTCAATGACGTGCCGAAGCCATCACCGTTTTGCTTTTTAACGTCGCGGTTTTCGTTTTTTCCTTGATATTGCAGGGTTAAGTTCAGACCATCGATAACGCCGAAGAAGTCGGTGTTCCGATACGTTGCCAGACCGCTGGCGCGTTTGGTCATAAAGTTGTCGGTCTGCGCGGAGGAATCGCCGCCGAATTCCGGGAACATATCGGTCCAGGCTTCCACGTCATACAGCGCCCCCAGGTTACGACCATAGTCGAAAGAACCCAAATCTTTATATTTCAACCCGGCAAAGGCAAGACGCGTTTTTTGCTGAGCAGTATCACTCTCTGCTTTATTTCCGGCAAACTCTGCTTCCCAGCGACCATAACCGGTCAGTTGATCGTTAATTTGTGTTTCGCCTTTAAAACCAAAACGGATATAACTCTGGTCGCCATCTTTACTGTCATTATCACTCATATAATGCATGGCTTTAACTTTGCCATAGATATCCAGTTTATTACCGTCTTTGTTATATATTTCTGCGGCCTGTACGGATGCCGATGCCACAATGCCCATCACCACTAATGCCAGAGTGCTCTTTTTCATTTTCATTCCTGATTTTAATTAACGCGCGAATATTCAGCGGGAGAGCCCCGTTGAAAACAGGAAAGTTTTTAACCTGAGATTGTTAAAGATATATTACAGATTAATGATATTCTTAAAATGTGGTAATTTATTAAATCTGTAATAAAAGCGTAAACAACTGCCGCTACGCTTGCTGATCCCGCGCAACAAAACGCCATGCTTTGCTTGCAGATGGTTGGCAACCGGCGACAGTCCTGCTAAAACGTTCGTTTGATATCATTTTCCCTAAAATTGAATGGCAGAGAATCATGAGTGACAGCCAGACGCTGGTGGTAAAACTCGGCACCAGTGTGCTAACAGGCGGATCGCGCCGCCTGAACCGTGCCCATATCGTTGAACTTGTTCGCCAGTGCGCGCAGCTACATGCCGCCGGGCATCGGATTGTAATTGTGACGTCGGGGGCGATTGCCGCCGGACGTGAGCACCTGGGTTACCCGGAACTGCCAGCGACTATCGCCTCGAAACAACTTCTGGCGGCGGTAGGGCAGAGTCGACTGATTCAACTGTGGGAACAGCTGTTTTCGATTTATGGCATTCACGTCGGGCAGATGCTGCTAACTCGTGCTGATATGGAAGACCGTGAACGCTTCCTGAACGCCCGCGACACCTTGCGTGCGCTGCTCGATAACAACATCGTTCCGGTAATCAATGAGAACGATGCTGTCGCTACTGCAGAGATTAAAGTCGGCGATAACGATAACCTTTCGGCGCTGGCGGCGATTCTGGCAGGTGCCGATAAACTGTTGTTGCTGACCGATCAAAAAGGTTTGTATACCGCTGACCCGCGTAGCAATCCGCAGGCAGAACTGATTAAAGATGTGTACGGCATTGATGACGCACTGCGCGCGATTGCTGGTGACAGCGTTTCAGGTCTTGGAACCGGCGGCATGAGCACTAAATTGCAGGCCGCTGACGTGGCTTGCCGTGCGGGTATCGACACCATTATTGCCGCGGGCAGTAAGCCGGGTGTCATTGGTGATGTGATGGAAGGTATTTCCGTCGGTACGCTGTTCCATGCCCAGGCGACTCCGCTTGAAAACCGCAAACGTTGGATTTTCGGTGCGCCGCCTGCGGGTGAAATCACGGTAGATGAAGGGGCAACCGCCGCCATTCTTGAACGCGGCAGCTCCCTGTTGCCGAAAGGCATTAAAAGCGTGACTGGCAATTTCTCGCGTGGTGAAGTCATCCGCATTTGCAACCTCGAAGGTCGCGATATCGCCCACGGCGTTAGTCGTTACAACAGCGATGCATTACGCCGTATTGCCGGACACCACTCGCAAGAAATTGATGCAATACTGGGATATGAATACGGCCCGGTTGCCGTTCACCGTGATGATATGATTACCCGTTAAGGAGCAGGCCGATGCTGGAACAAATGGGCATTGCCGCGAAGCAAGCCTCGTATAAATTAGCGCAACTCTCCAGCCGCGAAAAAAATCGCGTGCTGGAAAAAATCGCCGATGAACTGGAAGCACAAAGCGAAAGCATCCTCAATGCTAACGCCCAGGATGTTGCTGACGCGCGTGCCAATGGTCTTAGTGACGCGATGCTTGATCGTCTGGCGTTGACGCCCGCGCGGCTGAAAGGCATTGCCGATGATGTGCGCCAGGTGTGTAACCTTGCCGATCCGGTGGGGCAGGTAATTGATGGCGGGGTGCTGGACAGCGGCCTGCGTCTGGAACGCCGTCGCGTGCCGCTGGGGGTGATTGGCGTGATTTATGAAGCGCGCCCGAACGTGACGGTTGATGTTGCTTCACTGTGCCTGAAAACCGGTAACGCGGTGATTCTGCGTGGCGGTAAAGAAACCTGCCGCACTAATGCTGCAACAGTAGCGGTGATTCAGGATGCTCTGAATTCCTGCGGATTACCGGCGGGTGCCGTGCAGGCGATTGATAATCCTGACCGTGCACTGGTCAGTGAAATGCTGCGTATGGATAAATACATCGACATGCTGATCCCACGCGGCGGGGCTGGGTTGCATAAACTGTGCCGCGAGCAGTCGACGATTCCGGTAATCACAGGTGGTATAGGCGTATGCCATATTTACGTTGATGAAAGTGCAGAGATCGCTGAAGCATTGAAAGTGATTGTCAACGCGAAAACTCAGCGCCCGAGCACGTGTAATACGGTAGAAACGTTGCTGGTAAATAAAAACATCGCAGATAGCTTCCTGCCCGCATTAAGCAAGCAAATGGCGGAAAGCGGCGTGACATTACACGCTGACGCAACTGCGCTGGCGCAGTTGCAGGCAGGCCCCGCGAAGGTGGTGGCTGTTAAAGCCGAAGAGTATGACGATGAGTTCCTGTCATTAGACTTGAACGTCAAAATCGTCAGCGATCTTGACGATGCCATCGCCCATATTCGTGAACACGGCACGCAACATTCCGATGCGATCCTGACCCGCGATATGCGCAATGCCCAGCGTTTTGTCAACGAAGTGGATTCCTCCGCTGTTTACGTTAACGCCTCTACGCGTTTTACCGACGGCGGCCAGTTTGGTCTGGGGGCGGAAGTTGCGGTAAGCACACAAAAACTCCACGCGCGCGGCCCAATGGGGCTGGAAGCTCTGACCACCTACAAGTGGATCGGCATTGGTGATTACACCATTCGTGCATAAATAAAACCGGGTGATGCAAAAGTAGCCATTTGATTCACAAGGCCATTGACGCATCGCCCGGTTAGTTTTAACCTTGTCCACCGTGATTCACGTTCGTGAACATGTCCTTTCAGGGCCGATATAGCTCAGTTGGTAGAGCAGCGCATTCGTAATGCGAAGGTCGTAGGTTCGACTCCTATTATCGGCACCATTTAAATCAATAAGTTAGATAAGTGTGTGCCTAGATTTTCTTGCAGTTTGTCATTTGGGTACACACAGGGGACACAAAGCACAAAAGTGTGTACATTTGGTTTTGGTGTCCTCGTGTTTACTTCTTACCGTTGATATAAATTCACTTTCTTGTTGACAAAAATTGTAAGCATGTCGAATGGCAATGTAGACATCGCTATTAGTTGTTTGGCAAGGTATTTATTGAGTGTAAACATAAAAACTTTATCAATATATGCTCAGACTGATGAGGTCAGTATTGATACTGATGTTTTCAAATTTTAGGCCATAAAATGGCTGTCATTCCAATGTCTTACTCCCCTGCTACTGTAGCTCGTCGTTTTTCGATACTGGATGGAGTAACTATTCAGGGTGTGCTTTACCAGATCATCTGGGATCCAAAGACTCCGTTCGCTGCGGTAATCGAAGCTGCACCTTCTGTTATTGATGGTGATATTCGCCATAAGGTTGTTGCCACTCTGGAGCTTCAGCGTCGTTCACAGCTTGAAGGGGTGTTTGTCCGGAAATTCTGGGAAGAACAGGACGTTGCTCAGATTGAAGGGATTGTTGTCGATGGCGCTGTACGTGATGTTAGCCTTGCTACGTTTGTTTATGAAACAATAGCCACAAAAGCAGGCGTTATACTATTAAGTGATAACGAGCAATATGAAGGAGGTAAAGCCCTCTGGCAGCATATAGCGCGTCGTTCAACGAATTTTAAGGTGTTTATCTTAGATACAGATTCCGCACGGTATTATTCGTTTGATGGTGATCGGATCTGCTATGATGGGGAAAGTATTCCTGAATCAGAAATCTGGAGTGAACATCCTGATCGAAACAAACACGGTGTTGTTCTTGTGGCCGAATCTGTTAATGGAAAAGCCGCATAATTTGCCGATTGCCTCGTGTTCCTGGAGCTCCGGCAACCTGAAGCAGAACAAACAGGGGATAACCGGGATGTTATCCCATCTGTGATCTACTGCCCGGTCAGGCATTTTCCCCATAAAGGGCGAATCACATCTCTATCTTCACTGTAGGGAAATCTTTTATTTTTTTTCTGGTGATGCTGCCAACTTACTGATTTAGTGTATGATGGTGTTTTTGAGGTGCTCCAGTGGCTTCTGTTTCTATCAGCT
>NZ_JAEOHX010000012.1:0-121397 GCF_019366485.1 Escherichia sp. GZ89
GTTGCGGGGGCCGGATTTGAACCGACGACCTTCGGGTTATGAGCCCGACGAGCTACCAGGCTGCTCCACCCCGCGTCCGTGGAAGCGCACTATACTCCGCTCGCATTTTCATGCAACCTTTTTTTTACCCGGATCACGGATTTGGCATGATTTTGAGCAAAAACAAATCACTAAAGTCTATTTTTTGTGCAAAATTTGCGTCAGGGAGAGGCTGCTCATTTCATTAAACGCGGCGGTTTGTTATCTTCATTGCGCCTTATTTTTTAAACTGAAGAAGAGAACAATGAAAGGACGTTGGGTAAAGTACCTTCTTATGGGCACGGTTGTGGCAATGCTTGCCGCCTGCTCTTCCAAACCAACCGATCGCGGACAGCAATATAAAGACGGGAAATTTACCCAGCCTTTCTCTCTGGTAAACCAGCCAGATGCCGTTGGCGCGCCAATTAACGCCGGTGATTTTGCCGAGCAAATTAACCATATCCGTACTTCGTCACCGCGTCTGTATGGCAACCAGAGTAATGTTTATAATGCGGTGCAGGAGTGGCTACGCGCAGGCGGTGATACCCGCAATATGCGTCAGTTCGGCATTGACGCCTGGCAGATGGAAGGTGCCGACAACTATGGCAACGTGCAGTTTACGGGCTATTACACGCCTGTCATTCAGGCGCGCCATACCCGTCAGGGCGAGTTCCAGTATCCTATTTACCGTATGCCGCCAAAGCGTGGTCGTCTGCCGTCTCGTGCTGAGATCTACGCAGGAGCGTTGAGCGATAAATACATCCTCGCTTACAGCAACTCTCTGATGGATAACTTCATTATGGATGTGCAGGGTAGCGGGTATATCGACTTTGGTGATGGCAGTCCGCTTAACTTTTTCAGCTATGCAGGGAAAAACGGTCATGCCTATCGCAGCATCGGTAAGGTACTGATTGACCGTGGCGAAGTGAAAAAAGAAGATATGTCGATGCAGGCGATTCGTCACTGGGGTGAAACACACAGTGAAGCCGAGGTTCGCGAGCTGCTTGAGCAGAATCCTTCATTTGTTTTCTTTAAACCGCAGTCTTTTGCACCAGTGAAAGGAGCAAGTGCAGTACCGCTGGTTGGCCGCGCTTCAGTTGCCTCTGATCGTTCCATTATCCCGCCTGGTACAACCTTACTGGCAGAAGTGCCGCTGCTGGATAATAACGGCAAATTTAACGGTCAGTACGAACTGCGGCTGATGGTGGCGCTGGATGTCGGTGGTGCAATCAAAGGCCAACACTTCGATATTTATCAAGGTATCGGGCCGGAAGCCGGACACCGCGCAGGTTGGTACAACCACTATGGACGGGTTTGGGTGCTGAAAACCGCCCCGGGTGCAGGTAACGTCTTTAGCGGCTGATGTGATATTCTGTATACCGTTTTGACGGATATGACAGGGTGAGGGATAACCTCACCCTTTTTAATTCTGAGGTGCTATGTCTGTGGTAATTAGTGATGCCTGGCGTCAGCGTTTTGGTGGCACAGCGCGTCTGTATGGTGAAAAAGCGTTGCAACTGTTTGCTGATGCACATATTTGTGTGGTCGGTATTGGCGGTGTCGGCTCCTGGGCGGCGGAAGCGCTGGCGCGTACGGGGATTGGCGCAATCACGCTTATCGATATGGATGATGTGTGCGTCACCAATACCAATCGGCAAATTCACGCGCTGCGAGATAACGTCGGGCTGGCCAAAGCGGAAGTAATGGCGGAGCGTATTCGCCAGATTAACCCGGAGTGCCGTGTAACGGTGGTGGATGACTTCGTGACGCCGGATAACGTAGCGCAATATATGAGTGCCGGTTATTCGTACGTGATTGATGCCATTGATAGTGTGCGACCCAAAGCGGCGCTGATTGCTCATTGTCGGCGCAACAAAATCCCTCTGGTCACGACTGGTGGTGCTGGTGGGCAGATTGATCCGACGCAGATTCAGGTTACCGATCTGGCTAAAACGATTCAGGACCCGCTGGCGGCGAAGTTGCGCGAGCGCCTGAAAAGCGATTTTGGCGTAGTGAAAAACAGCAAAGGTAAGCTCGGCGTGGATTGCGTGTTCTCTACCGAAGCGCTGGTGTACCCGCAGTCAGACGGTACGGTGTGCGCGATGAAAGCCACGGCAGAAGGGCCGAAGCGGATGGATTGTGCATCTGGATTTGGGGCGGCGACGATGGTGACCGCCACCTTTGGTTTTGTTGCGGTTTCTCATGCGCTGAAGAAGATGATGGTGAAAGCGGCGCGTCAGGGGTAAACAATCAGGTCGGATGCGACGTGAACGTCTTATCCGACCTGGTTTTGTGCTTAACCCTGCTTCGCCGCCGCGATAATCGCCTCACTTAACGCATTCAACCCCTGGCTGCGTGAGGCGCTAAGCTGCCCACGCAATCCCAGCTCATCAAACAATGCCAGCGGCGACTGTGCCTGCAATTCGGCGGCGGTTTTCCCCTCAACGGCAGTCAACAACACTGCCAGCAGGCCGCGCACAATGCGTCCTTCGCTGTCGCCAAAGAAATGCATCGTGCCGTTTTCAGCCACGGTATACCCCAGCCAGACGCGGTTTTCGCATCCGGCAATCTCTTTAGCCTGCGCTTTTAACTCGTCTGGCAAAGCCGGAAGCTGTTTCCCCAACATAATTAGCTGACGATATTTGTCTTCCCATTGAGTCAACGGCGCGAAAGTATCGTGTAACGTCTCTACGGTAACGGTTGTGCCGAACGGATGTCCGGCGAATTGCGGGTTCGTCATTAATCCACCAATAATTCCAGCGCACGGTCAACGGCATTCACCAGCGCATCTACATCACTCTTTGTATTATATGGCGCAAAAGAGGCGCGCAGTGTGCCGGTTACACCTAATTCTGCCAATAGCGGCTGAGCGCAATGCTGCCCGGCCCGCAGGGCAATGCCGTACTCCGCCAGCAGCGTCACCATATCGCTGTGATGAACGCCAGCAAAATCAAAGGCCAGCAGGCTGGAATCCTGGCAGCGGAATGAACGAAAGCCTGGACGTTTCGTCAGCGCATCTTCCGCCAGCGTTGCTAAGCTACGGCTCCAGCTTTCGGCCTGGTTGATATCGTAATCTGCCAGCCATTCCAGCGCCGCACTTAACCCAATTACGCCAGCCACATTTGGCGTTCCGGCTTCCAGTTTCCACGGCACGGATTGAGGGGTGAAGCTGTCAAAACTCACTTCGTGAATCATTTTACCGCCACCCAGCCAGGGTGACATCGCTTCCAGCAGTTCTGGTTTGCCATACAGCACGCCGATACCTGTCGGGCCATACAGTTTGTGACCTGAAAAAGCATAGAAATCAATATCCAGTTGCTGAACATCTGCGGGGAAATGTACTGCTCCTTGGGCACCATCAACCATCACTATCACCCCTGCGGCGTGGGCAAAAGTGATTGCTCGCGCCAGATCCGGGCAACCGCCAGTGACATTCGACATTTGCCCCAGAGCAAGAATCCGGCTACGAGGTGTGATCAGCTCCGGCAACAAATCGACATCCGGCAACCATTGCGCATTAAGCGGCAATTTCACCACTTTGGCTCCGGTTTGTTGGGCGACCATCAGCCAGGGGACGAGGTTGGCGTGGTGCTCTGCCACACTGACAATAATTTCATCGCCCGGTTGCAGACGCGGACGGGCATAGCATTGCGCCACCATGTTGATGGATTCAGTGGTGCCGCGCGTCCAGACGATAGTTTTATCATCCGGTGCATTCAGTAATTGCGCTACTTTCTCCCGTGCAGCTTCATAACGCGCGGTCAGGCGTTGGGCTTCGGCAAACTGACTGCGATGGACGTTTCCGGCGCTCAGGCTGTAAAACTGTTGGGTGGCTTCAACCACGGCTTCAGGTTTAAGCGCGGTCGCGGCGCTGTCGAGATAGACGCCCGCATCCTGTAGCGCGGGAAATTGCGCACGAAATTGCGCGGGATTAAATGCGTTCATGATGTACCTCAGTTAATCGGCCGATCGTGGCGTAAAAATGCAGCCGACACAAGGGGGGCATAACCATCGGAATAATCTTGATATCCTGGCGAAACCGGAGATGTGTCATAAGCTAATTAATGTTAGGTAAATATTTCTGTCTGTTACTTTGTTCATTATTTAGCATAAAACGCTGTAAGGAGAATAAGATGAAAAAGACTGCCGCAATTATTTCCGCTTGTATGCTGACTTTTGCCCTGAGCGCCTGTTCCGGTTCGAACTATGTGATGCACACCAATGACGGACGTACCATCGTCTCTGACGGCAAACCACAGACTGATAACGATACTGGTATGATTTCGTATAAAGACGCTAATGGCAACAAACAGCAGATTAACCGTACCGACGTGAAAGAGATGGTCGAACTGGATCAGTAATTCGCGATCGCAAGGTAAAAAAAAGCACCGCAATAAGGCGGTGCTACATTAATCACTATGGACAGACAGGGTAAATGTACAGGAAGTGAAAAAGGGTAGCTATGCTACCGTGGTCTGAATCGCAGACCAATTGCAAACACAACAACACAACATCACAACCGTAAGCCAAAAGTTCACCAGAACACGCATTCCGATAAAACTTTTCGTTCCGGCTCAGGAAGTGCCGCCACTATAGGTATTTGCTGGTAGAAGCTCAACGGACAATTTATAATGGCTCAGATTAAAAAAACTAATAGGTTACGTAGTGTAGCCTGATTGTTAAATCTTTTTAACATCAAAGTCTAAAAGCCATGTCAAAACGTTTACCACCCCTCAATGCTCTGCGTGTTTTTGATGCTGCAGCACGACATTTAAGCTTCACGCGAGCAGCTGATGAGCTTTTTGTGACGCAGGCCGCAGTAAGCCACCAAATCAAGTCTCTTGAGGATTTCCTGGGGTTAAAACTGTTCCGTCGCCGTAACCGTTCTCTACTTTTAACGGAAGAAGGACAAAGTTACTATCTCGATATCAAAGAGATATTTTCGCAGCTAACGGAAGCAACACGTAAACTTCAGGCGCGAAGTGCGAAAGGGGCGTTAACGGTCAGTTTATTACCCAGTTTCGCCATTCAATGGTTGGTTCCTCGTCTCTCCAGCTTTAATACAGCTTATCCGGGAATTGATGTCAGAATTCAGGCGGTGGACCGTCAGGAAGATAAACTGGCGGATGATGTTGATGTGGCAATTTTTTATGGCCGGGGCAACTGGCCAGGTTTACGTGTTGAAAAACTCTACGCAGAATATCTCCTTCCGGTATGTTCACCTCTGCTTTTGACCGGAGACAAGCCGTTAAAAACGCCTGAAGATCTCGCTAAACACACCTTATTGCATGATGCCTCTCGCCGTGACTGGCAAACTTACATTCGGCAGTTGGGGTTAAATCATATTAATGTGCAACAGGGGCCGATTTTCAGCCATAGTGCGATGGTGTTGCAGGCAGCGATTCACGGACAGGGCGTGGCACTGGCGAACAATGTTATGGCGCAGTCGGAGATTGAGGCCGGGCGACTTGTTTGCCCATTTAACGATGTTCTGGTCAGTAAGAACGCATTTTATCTGGTTTGTCATGACAGCCAGGCAGAACTCGGTAAAATAGCGGCTTTCCGCCAGTGGATTCTGGAAAAAGCGGCGAGTGAACAAGAGAAATTCCGCTTTCGTTACGAACAATAACTTACGTAGGGTACTAGCATGACCAGCCGTTTTATGCTGATTTTTGCCGCCATCAGCGGTTTCATTTTTGTTGCTCTGGGGGCTTTTGGCGCTCATGTCCTGAGCAAAACCCTGGGCGTGGTTGAAATGGGTTGGATCCAGACCGGCCTTGAGTATCAGGCGTTTCATACTCTGGCGATCTTAGGTCTGGCGGTGGCGATGCAACGTCGGATAAGCATCTGGTTCTACTGGAGCAGTGTATTTCTGGCGTTAGGTACGGTGTTGTTTAGCGGCAGCCTTTATTGCCTGGCGCTCTCTCATTTGCGCCTGTGGGCGTATGTTACTCCTGTCGGTGGCGTTAGCTTTCTGGCAGGTTGGGTTCTCATGTTAATTGGCGCTATCCGTTTGAAGCGTAAGGGCGTAAGTCATGAATAAGGTTGTATTGTTGTGTCGCCCAGGCTTCGAAAAAGAGTGTGCCGCAGAAATCACGGACAAAGCAGGGCGACAAGAGATTTTCGGTTTTGCTCGTGTGAAAGAGAATGCGGGTTATGTCATTTATGAATGTTATCAAGCTGAAGATGGCGATAAATTAATTCGTGAATTGCCATTCAGCTCGTTGATCTTTGCCCGTCAGTGGTTTGTGGTGGGCGAGTTGCTTCAGCATTTACCACCAGAAGATCGCATTACCCCTATAGTCGGCATGTTGCAGGGTGTGGTGGAGAAAGGCGGTGAGTTGCGTGTTGAAGTTGCCGATACCAACGAAAGCAAAGAACTGCTCAAATTCTGTCGTAAATTCACGGTGCCATTACGTGCAGCATTGCGTGATGCAGGTGTCCTTGCGAACTATGAAACGCCGAAGCGTCCGGTGGTGCATGTGTTCTTTATTGCACCAGGTTGCTGCTATACCGGTTATTCTTACAGCAATAATAATTCACCGTTCTATATGGGCATTCCGCGTCTGAAGTTCCCGGCAGATGCACCAAGCCGTTCCACGCTCAAACTGGAAGAGGCATTTCATGTATTTATTCCGGCAGATGAGTGGGATGAACGTCTGGCAAACGGAATGTGGGCAGTGGATCTGGGGGCTTGCCCTGGCGGTTGGACTTACCAGTTAGTGAAGCGCAACATGTGGGTATATTCCGTTGATAACGGCCCGATGGCGCAAAGTTTGATGGATACCGGCCAGGTCACATGGCTACGGGAAGATGGTTTTAAATTCCGTCCGACGCGTAACAACATTTCCTGGATGGTGTGCGATATGGTTGAGAAACCTGCAAAAGTAGCTGCACTGATGGCGCAATGGCTGGTTAATGGCTGGTGCCGTGAAACCATCTTCAACCTCAAACTGCCAATGAAAAAACGCTACGAAGAAGTGTCACATAATCTGGCGTACATTCAGGCTCAGCTTGATGAACATGGTATTAATGCCCAGATTCAGGCGCGACAGTTGTATCACGATCGCGAAGAAGTGACGGTGCATGTCCGTCGTATATGGGCTGCTGTTGGTGGTCGTCGCGACGAACGCTAATCTCTGACTACCTGTGCCGGAAGCTGTTACTGTCTGCTTCCGGCATTGGTTTATCAGCGTTTAAGTCTTAGCTGTTGTAAATTGCCATCAATATGCACATCAGTTTGTAAACGGGCGATATCGCGGCACAGAAACGCCATCTCTTTATGCATTTCTAATTTTTTGCGCCACTTTTCGGCTACCGCGTCGAGATTCTCATATATCCCTTCCAGACTTTGAAACTCGACCAGCAATTGCGTAGCGCTTTTTGGCCCGATCCCCGCAACGCCTGGCACTTTTGAACTGCTGATCCCCGCCAGCCCCCAATAATCGGGTAACTGTTGCGGTTGAACGCCAAATTCTTTATCGATAAACGGCGCATCCAACCAGCGTTTTTGAAAATAATCACGAATACGCAGAGTCGGTGAAAGCAGTTGGCAGTAGCCTTTATCAGTTGAAACTATGGTCGCCTGATGCCCGGCTTGAGTGACTTTTACTGCCAATGTGGCAGCCAGGTCGTCAGCTTCGTTGCCAGTGGCAGACCAACACGGTACGCCTCGTTGTTCAAAGGCGGCACGTAACGTGGGCATTTCGTTGTGCAACTCATCCGGCATCGGCGGTCGACCCGCTTTATAGTCTGGCAGGCGCTGATGACGCCAGCCACTGTTACGGTTTTCATCATCAAAAACGGCAACCACGTGAGTCGGCTGACTATGCATAATAAGCTGATCAAGGGCATGCTGGCAGGTCTCCACGCAGGGTGAACCCTGAACGGCATGAATGCGACGGATAAGATTCAGTGCATCGACAATAAGCAAATGAACAGCCACGATAACCCCCTTAAAGATCAGGCGATAAGGGTAACATTCGATGCCGGAACAGGCTATGGCTGGTTGAGAAAACAGGAAGAGGCCTCGCAAAACGAGGCCTCTGGAGAGCGCTTAATCGCAGGCAACGATCTTCATTGCCAGGCCACCACGAGAGGTTTCGCGGTACTTGGCATTCATGTCTTTCCCTGTTTCGTACATGGTCTCGATAACTTTATCGAGGCAGACGCGCGGCTCGCTGGTACGGCGCAGCGCCATACGTGCAGCATTCACCGCTTTCACTGCCGCAATGGCGTTACGCTCGATGCATGGCACCTGGACCTGTCCGGCGACCGGGTCACACGTCAGACCGAGGTTATGCTCCATGGCGATTTCCGCCGCGATGCACACCTGCGCCGGGCTTGCGCCTAACAGTTCTGCCAGACCAGCAGCCGCCATAGAGCACGCCACGCCAACTTCACCCTGGCAACCCACTTCAGCACCAGAAATCGAGGCGTTCATTTTATAAAGAGAGCCAATGGCGCTGGCAACCAGCAGGTAACGAGCCAGTGAGTTAGCGTTCACTTCGCGGATAAACTTGTCGTAGTACGCCAGCACGGCCGGGATAATCCCGCACGCACCGTTAGTCGGCGCAGTCACCACGCGACCGCCCGCAGCGTTCTCTTCATTCACTGCCAGTGCGAACATGTTGATCCAATCAACAACCGCCATCGGGTCAGTGGTGGTTTTATCCTGGCTGACCAGCATCCGGCGTAGTGCCGCAGCACGGCGTGGAACGCGCAGTTTGCCAGGCAACACGCCTTCGGTGGAAATACCGCGCTCAATACCGCCACGCATGACTTCCCAGACATTCGCCAGGTGCTGTTCCAGCTCTTCTTTGCTGTGCAGCGCCAGCTCGTTTTTCATCATCAGGCCAGAGAGTGACAGCCCGGTTTCCTGACAATGTTTTTGCAGATCGGCTGCTGAACTGTACGGATAAGGAACTTCAACCGGTGCGCTATCCTGCTGGCCAAAATGTTCTTCATCAACGATAAAACCACCGCCGATAGAGTAGTAAGTCTGGCTGTAAACGACTTTATCGCCCGCCAGCGCGGTAATGCGCATACCGTTTTCATGTAGAGAAAGGTTGTCGGCATGGAAGTTCATGCACTGATCAACCGGGAACTCCACTTCGTGCTGACCGTTTGCCAGCATCAGGCGACCATGAGTATTCACATCCTGAATAAAACCAGGGATGGAATCGATATCCACGGTATCCGGCAGGTTACCCGCCAGGCCCATAATAATGGCGATATCAGTGTGGTGGCCTTTACCGGTCAGAGAGAGCGAGCCGTACACGTCAACCACCACGCGGGTCACGTCTTTAAGCAGGTTACGGGCAATCAGATCGTCGGTAAATTGTTTACCCGCTTTCATTGGTCCAACGGTATGAGAACTGGAAGGGCCAATGCCGATTTTGAAAATATCGAATACGCTAATCATAGGAAATACATCGCGTTAAAACGGAGGAAGCGCCGCCCGAAAGCGGCGCGAAAGAACTTAGCTGAACAGAGAGTAGAAGATTGCGGAGATTGCAATCAGACCCATCACGACAACGAATACGTTGCTGATGTGACCGCTGTACTTACGCATTGCCGGTACTTTCTGGATTGCGTACATCGGCATCAGGAACAGGATCATCGCGATGATTGGGCCGCCCAGGGTTTCAATCATACCCAGGATGCTCGGGTTCAGGGTGGCAACAATCCAGGTCGTTACCAGCATGAACAGCGCAGTGATACGGTTCAGCTTGTTGATTTCGATAGACTTACCTTTACCACGCAGAGATTTAATCACCATACCGTTGAAGCCTTCACGTGCGCCCAGGTAGTGGCCGAGGAAGGATTTGGTGATAGCGATAATCGCGATAATCGGAGCCATCCACGCGATGATCGGTGCGTTAAAGTGGTTAGCCAGGTAAGACAGAATCGAGATGTTCTGCTCTTTAGCCGCAGCCAGGTCTGCCGGAGACAGGCTCAGTACGCAGCTGAAAACGAAGAACATTACAGTCAGCACCATCATGATGTGTGCGAATGCCAGGATCTTCGAGCATTTCTTTTCTGCCATATCGCCGTACTCTTCACGCTTCGCAACGGCGAAAGAAGAGATGATCGGAGAGTGGTTGAACGAGAACACCATTACCGGAATCGCCAGCCACAGGGTCATCCACAGACCGTTTCCGGTTGCAGATGCAGTGTCCAGAGACAGAGTTTCCAGTGCTGCGCCGTTCCACTGCGGGATCAGGTACAGAGCCAGCAGCATCAGGACGCCAACAAACGGGAATACCAGAATACTCATCGCCTTAACGATCATCTGCTCACCGAAGCGAACGATGGTCATCATACCCACGATCAGGATCAGCGACAGAATCGCACGCGGCGGCGGCGTCATGCCCAGCTGGTGGGTCATGAAGCTTTCGACAGTGTTGGTGATTGCCACACTGTAAACCAGCAGGATCGGGTAGATAGCAAAGAAGTACAGCAGAGTAATCAGTTTACCAGCGCCAATACCAAAGTGTTCTTCTACCACCTCGGTGATGTCTTCGCCTGGGTTTTTACCAGACAGCACGAAGCGGGTCAGGCCACGGTGCGCGAAAAACGTCATCGGGAACGCGAGAATAGCCATGATGATCAGCGGGATCATACCGCCAACACCGGCGTTGATTGGCAGGAATAGTACACCAGCACCGATCGCTGTGCCGTACAGGCCCAGCATCCACATGGTGTCAGTTTTGCGCCATGCACTACGTGAGTCTTTCGACACAATCGTGCTGGTTTGAGTCGTTTCCATCAATTTCTCCTGGAGAATGCAAAAAATCAGGTTTTTGGTCAGGCCGGCCGTGAAAGGGGCATAACCGTAAAATGAAATCTGTCTGTGGACGACGGGAGTAATCATTTTCCGCCGTAATAATTTGAGGGCGGAAAGATACACACAAGTTATGTTTCTATCAGTGATCTCGATCTCAAATACAATAATCCACTTGTAAGATGGATATTCTCAAATCATTACTCTGTAAATTAAAAGTAAAAGAGAATTTAAGGGCGATAATCACAGGTTTGACAACATATGACCACTTCTCAGGCGCGCATGATATGTAGGTTAATCTGAGAATTTCAACACTTTTAGCCAATAATTGTGCTTTATTTTATTTGTCAGAGATAAAATATGGTCTTCTGAAAAAGGAAAACGTTTGCCTTGCAATATAAATTGTCTGACATATTCAGATTAATGATATAAAAATGAGCGAAACAGTGGAAACATTCAGATAACAAATGAAACGGATTGATAATTAAACAGCTGAATGGGAAAGCCCGACAACGAAGGTTGCCGGGTGGAGGGGATTAAGTGCGGATTTCGTAACAGGGAATATAAGCAGAACCGGGTAACTTCATACGATGTTGGGCAACAAAGCCCTGCAGCAGATCATCCATACGACGCATAATTTCCTTATCGCCGTTGATTTTATAAGGACCGAACTCTTCAATAGCGCGGATGCCAACTTCTTTCACGTTACCCGCCACAATACCGGAGAATGCACGACGTAGATCGGCAGCCAGCACTTCGACAGGTTGATCGGGATAAAGCTTCAGATTAGCCATATTCTCGTGAGTCGGCTCAAACGGCATTTGCAGATCTGGTGTGATGCGCATCGACCAGTTAAAGCTGTAGGCATCGCCTGTATCACGGCGATTTTCTTTCACCAGCGGCATCGATTTTTTCATCTGCCGGGCAACTTCGGCGGCATCATCAATGATAATGCGATAATGGCGGCGCGCACTTTCCCCCAGCGTATGGACAACAAATTCATCCAGTACGCGGAAGTAATCGGCGCTCTCTTTCGGCCCGGTGAGGATCAGCGGTAAAACCTGATCTTTGTTGGCCGGATTCATCAAAATCCCCAGCAGATACAGCAGCTCCTCCGCCGTACCTACACCACCAGGGAAGATGATGATGCCGTGGGCGATACGGACAAACGCTTCCAGCCGTTTTTCGATATCCGGCATGATGATCAATTCGTTGACCAGCGGGTTAGGTGGTTCTGCAGCAATGATCGATGGCTCTGTCATACCAATAAAACGGCTGTCTTTGTAACGCTGCTGGGCATGGCCCACTGCCGCGCCTTTCATTGGCGCCTCCATCGCTCCCGGACCACATCCGGTACAGATATTCAGCTCACGCAGACCAAGTTGATTGCCGACGCGACGCGCATACAGATATTCAGTTTCATTAATTGAGTGACCACCCCAGCACACCACCATATTTGGCGCTTCACCCACGTGCAGCGCACGGGCGTTACGCAATATAGAAAACACGAGGTTGGTGATATGAACAGAATTATCGAGATTCAGGTTCGGAAAGCGGACAGTGTTATGGATTTGCCCATAGACAAACAGTATATCGCGCAGCACCGCAAACAGGTTGGCCTGTAGTGAGCGGATAATCCGGCCATCAACGAAAGCATCTTCCGGTGGATTAATCAGTTCCAGTTTTACGCCGCGTTCACGGCGAAGAACGTTTATATCGAAGTTTTCGAAACGAGACAGCAGTTCTTTACTGTTGTCAGTTAAACTGCCGGAGTTGAGTACGGCGAGAGAACAGTTACGAAACAGTTGATAGAGGTCGCTGCTGGCGGTGCGTTTAAGCATATCCACTTCCAGCTGCGACAACATATCCATGGAGCCAAGCGGGCTAATATGTGTAATCAAGAAAAACTCCTTATGGGACGAGTGTCGTCATTCCCTGCTGATTACAATAGCCCTGCCTTATGACATTTAACAACCTTGCGCGCGGAATCTGCCACGCAAAAATGATAAATAAAGTTTACTGACGAACCAGACGCCCGGTAGAGGGCTGGAAATTGCAGTTGCTGCGCCATGGGTTAATATCCAGACCGCCGCGCCTCGTATAACGGGCATAGACGCTAAGTTCTTCTGGCTGGCATAAGCGCAATATATCGCTGAAAATACGCTCAACGCACTGTTCATGGAACTCGTTATGGTGGCGGAAAGAGACCAGATAACGCAGCAGTTTCTCGCGATCAATCTTACGACCACGATACTGAATTTGAATAGATCCCCAGTCAGGCTGGTGGGTTATAAGGCAGTTTGATTTCAGCAGATGGCTGACCAGCGTCTCTTCGACCACTTTTTCACCGCTGGTGGCATTTTGCAGATAATCAGCATTGAAATCATAGTGATCAATTTCGATATCCTGATTATCAATGCAGGTGCCATGCAGGTGAGCAATGGGTTGCCCTTCCAGTTCATCAAGTTGATAGAGGGCAACACTAACTTCCCCCTGGGCGCAGGCACGTAGATCACGCTCCAGCGTCTGACGAACATCCTCCCAACTGTCAAAGCGCGTCTGGTTAAAGCTGTTGAGATACAACTTAAAGCTTTTCGACTCAATAAGATTGACGCTAGTGTAATCCAGTTCTACATGCCCGACCGCAACTTGTGGCAGACCTTTCGCATTCAGCCATGACAATTCATATAACGTCCAGATATCTGCGCCATGAAAAGGCAGATTATCTGCGGTCAATCCCAGCGGATCGCGATTCAGACTGCGTGGCACACCCTGCAACAGGCTGGCGTCATAAGTATCCCGGTAATCAGTTGATTTCCCGAGAGTCAGGCTGTGAAGCGCCTGATGGTTTTCATAAGAAGACATGTTTCACCGTGATAAACCAGTTACACTAAGCGACAAGTGTATCCTGGCTTATGTGAAGAGAGAAATTAGTGGACGAATTGACCGCGCAAGCCCTACGAGATTTTACGACCCGTTACTGCGATGCATGGCATGAAAAACACCATAGCTGGCCGCTTAGCGAAGAACTTTATGGTGTTCCGTCACCATGCATTATTTCGACAACCAGCGACGCAGTGTACTGGCAACCACAGCCATTCGTGGGTGAGCAAAATCTTGCCGCCGTTGAGCGCGCTTTTGATATTGTCCTGCAACCGGCAATCCAGACGTTTTACACGACTCAGTTTGCCGGGGATATGCATGCGCAGTTTGCTGAACATACTCTGACATTGCTGCAAACCTGGAGTGAGGATGATTTCAGACGTGTGCAGGAAAATCTTATCGGCCATCTGGTAACACAGAAACGTCTTAAGCTTTCTCCTACGCTATTTATCGCGACGCTGGAGAATGAACTCGACGTGATTTCCCTGTGTAATCTAAGTGGAGAAGTGTGTAAAGAGACTCTCGGAACACGTAATCGTCAGGTTCTTGCGCCATCTCTTGCGGAATTCCTTAAGCAGCTTAATCCTCTCCTGTAATCCACAATACCCAGAACGTTGTAGGAGATCTCTTACACACCTTGTAGGAGATCTGCAGCAAATAACTGAAGGGGTAATAACAATTCGGCAGTTAAATGCATTTAAATCATATAGATAGCTAGCGAAGGACTACTTTCATATGAAAATAACTTTAAGACAATACTTATAGGCTGGTTGTAAGACGAGGCAAAAAAGCCGATTCTATCTTCGTCGACAAGGAGTCGCACAGTGAAGTGAACGTCAGGAAGATGGCGCTTCAAAAGGACACACCAGGACGGTGCTACAAGGAAGACTTCAGGACGAAGTATAAAGGAAAACGCAGGATGCGTTAAGGGACACCTCCAGGACGGAGAACGAGAGCTGAACAGGATGGTCAGTGGGTCAGGAAGGCCAGGATGCTTCAGGATGAAGTAATCACACCGGGGTGGTGTGTGCAGGATGCGCGAGTTCAGGACGAACAACAGGTCGCAAGACCACAGGAAAAGTTGTCACGGATGAGCAGGGAGCAACAAATGTAGCTGGAATGCTGCAAAACGAATCGGGAGCACTGTTTATACAGTGCTCCCTTTTTTTATTTCCTCGTGGCAGATGCTATCCTTCGCAGCAGATTTCTTCCCTTGAGGTTTTCATGATGACGCATGAACAAGTGCGCCAGCAGTTGCTCGTCCTGGAGTCGCTGCTGCGTGAACATCAATTCTGGCAAACTGAGGCACCGCAAGCCCATCAGTTTACCAGCACGCAACCGTTCTTTATGGACACGATGGAACCGCTGGAGTGGCTCCAGTGGGTTTTAATCCCACGTATGCACGCTTTGCTGGATAGTCATCAGCCTTTACCTGATGCGTTTGCTGTGGCGCCATACTATGAAATGGCGCTGGAAAACGATCATCCTCAGCGGGAGCTGTTACTGGCAGAGCTGCAAAAGCTCGATGCCTTATTTGCGGATGATGCCAACTGATGCTGGAAATACTCTACCAGGATGAATGGCTGGTTGCGGTAAATAAACCTTCCGGCTGGCTGGTTCATCGCAGCTGGCTGGATCGCGACGAGAAAGTGGTGGTCATGCAAACCATTCGTGACCAGATAGGCCAGCATGTTTTTACTGCTCATCGTCTGGACCGTCCAACTTCTGGTGTGTTGTTGATGGGATTATCCAGTGAGGCCGGGCGGCTGTTAGCGCAACAGTTTGAACAGCACCAAATCCAGAAACGTTACCATGCGATTGTGCGTGGCTGGCTGATGGAAGAAGCAGTGCTGGATTATCCGCTGGTGGAAGAGCTGGATAAAATCGCCGATAAGTATGCCCGTGAAGATAAAGGCCCACAGCCAGCAGTGACGCAGTATCGCGGTCTGGCGACGGTTGAAATGCCAGTAGCGACCGGACGTTACCCGACCACGCGCTACGGCCTGGTGGAGCTGGAGCCGAAAACCGGACGCAAACATCAGCTTCGCCGACATCTTGCCCATTTGCGTCATCCGATAATTGGTGACAGCAAACATGGCGATTTACGCCAGAATCGCAGCGGTGCTGAACATTTTGGCCTCCAGCGCTTAATGCTACATGCCAGTCAGTTGTCATTGACGCATCCTTTTACTGGCGAGCTGTTGACGATTCATGCCGGGCTTGACGATATCTGGATGCAGGCATTATCACAATTTGGCTGGCGCGGTCTGCTTCCTGAAAATGAAAGGGTTGAGTTCAGTGGGCCAGCAGTCCAGGATGAAGAGATAAGTTCTTAATCCAGGGAGATAATCCAATGGCGGAAATTGGTATTTTTGTCGGTACGATGTACGGCAATTCACTGTTAGTCGCGGAAGAAGCCGAAGCAATTCTGACCGCGCAAGGTCATACCGTAAAGGTATTTGAAGATCCTGAATTAGCTGACTGGCAACCTTATCTGAATAAAGTTGCTCTGGTAGTGACTTCAACTACCGGGCAGGGTGATCTTCCTGACAGTATTGTGCCGCTCTATCAGGGAATTAAAGACCAACTTGGTTTTCAGCCTGATTTGCGTTACGGCGTAATTGCCCTTGGTGATAGTAGCTATGCCAATTTCTGCAACGGCGGAAAAATGTTCGATGCCCTGCTGCAGGATCAAAGTGCAATACGGGTTAGTGAAATGTTGTTAATTGATGCCAGCGAAAACCCGGAGCCAGAAACGGAATCCAATCCGTGGGTGGAGCAGTGGGGCACGCTGCTTTAATTCAAATCGAGACCCCGGCGCAATTATACGCCGGGGCATACTCGTCATACTTCACGTTGCAGGTGCTACGACGCGAATTATTGAGAGTGGGGGAGATTATTTCTTTGCAGATTTCAGCATATCTTTAAAAGGTTCGAGCTCTTGCTGAGTTTTATCGAGATAAGCATTTGCCTGGTCCCGATCAAGCCAGAAAGGTTCTTGTTGCAGTGAAGTACGTAACTCTTCCTGATATTTAGGGTTATCCTGAATTTTTTTGATAATTTCCCCCATTTTTTGCAGAATTTCAGGATTGGTGCCTTTGGGGAAAGCGACAACATAAGGGAATTCACTGGTGTAGTTAATTCCTTTTTCGACAAATGTCGGGAAATCACCAAATAATGGATTACGCTCAGGTCCCCCTTGCGCAAGAATGGTCATTTTCCCGGTAGTCTGGTAATCCTTAACCGCAGAATAAGCAACGACACCCAGGTCAATACGACCACTTAATAAACCAATTACGCGATCAGCCGCGGTGCCAGCATCCACGGTTTTGAGTTTAATTCCTGCCATTTGTTCAAGTTTTAAACCCTGCGTGTAAGTTAAGCCGCCGAATTCAGTACCATAAATTACCTTGCCAGGTTCCGCTTTAGCCTTAGCGATTAAGTCGTCAAGTGAGTTAATACCTGATTTTTTACTTGCTGTCAGAACATAAGTTCTGTTCATCCCGGCAATTGTGGCAATATCAAAATCTTTATAGTTGTAGTCGACGATACCCGTCATTTTGTTAATGACCATATGGCCGGTATGGCAGAATACGGCCTTGGTGCCATCAGCCGCAGCATTCTTGACGTTAGTGGTCGCAATACTGCCTGCAGAACCGGGCATATTCGTAATGACCAGCGGAACTCCTGCGACTTCCTTGAAATATTTTGCCAACAGACGAGCGTTCATATCGGTGTCACCACCGGCACTTGCGGTGATCACAAATTCAACAGGCTTTGTCGGCCAGTCAGTTGCTGCGTAAGCACTAAAACTGAGTGAACAGGTAATGAGAGAGGCTAAGATCGTTCTGGTTTTCATTGCGAAGTTCCTTTTTAAATGTAATTTTTGCGTCAATTATTTTCTTGCTTTCGCTTTTTTCCATTCACTCCAAATACACAGCAGAATAGAAACGATTGACAAGACGATAAACAAACAAGAAATAGGTGTAGTAACAAAGCCAGAAATTTGACCGTCAGAAAGTTGTAATGCCCGACGGAAGTTAGTTTCGGCCATAGAGCCAAGAATAAAACCGATGATGAATGGAGCCTGAGCGATAGAATATTTAACAAAGAAATAGCCTACGCCGCCAAATAGCAATATTGTCCAGATATCAAATATACGATTATTTAAACCAAAAGCACCGACAATACACAGAACCAGAATAACAGGCATCAGAATATGCTTTGGAACATTGAGTAAATGAGCAAAAATACGTAAGCCATAAAACTCAATAACCAACATTGCAAATGATGCAACAATTAATGCTGCGAAAATGGTATAAACCAATGCACCCTGAGTCATAAAAAGCATCGGACCAGGCGTGATGCCGTGTAACATAAATCCGCCAAGCAACATCGCAGTAACTGCATCGCCAGGAATACCCAGAGTCATTAATGGAACCAGTGCTCCACCAATACCTGCGTTATTTGCTGACTCTGATGCTACAACACCATCAATAATACCAGTGCCGTACTTCTCAGGGTGTTTGGATTGTTTTTTAGCAACGAGGTAGGCAAGAATGTTTGACGTTCCTGAGCCAATTCCCGGAAGAATGCCAACACCAATACCGATGGCAGATGAACGGAAACAGTTTGGCATTTGCCCGAAAAATTCTTTTAACGAGAAGCCAAAGCCACGTACGTTACGCATGGTAATTTTGCCGACCTGGGCATCTTCAGTGATATGTGCCGTTTCTGCGACTTTAAATAACTCACTGACAGCAAAAAGACCAATTAACACAGTCAGAACAGCAAACCCGTTGCTGAGTTCACTCATGCCAAATTCAAAACGTGGAACGGCATCAATCGGGGATAAACCTACAGTTGCACAAGCCATTCCCACTGCACCGGAAAAGATTCCACGGATCATATTCCCGGATGAGAGTGTTGCAATCAGCGTAAGGGAAAAAATGGCGATAGAAAAATATTCATGTGGGCCAAACTGTAGGGCAATTTCTGCCAATGGTGGAGCAATAAATACCAGTGTGGCAACACCCAACAATGTCCCGATAAAGGAATAAACAACACCGACCCCTAACGCTTTTACCCCTTCGCCTTTTTCCAGCATCGGATGACCTTCGAAGCATGTTGCTACCGATGATGGTGTGCCTGGTATTTTAAGTAAGATTGCTGATATCAGACCGCCGGATGTCGCCCCAATATATAATGCCGCAAGCAACGATATGCCCAGCGCAGCTTCCATTCCATAGGTGACAGGCAAAAATAGTGTAATTGCCATTACGGCTGTCAATCCTGGTACTGCACCAAAGATAATACCAACCGTTACGCCAGCCAGAATGTACAATAAATAAGTTGGTGTACCTACGGTTAAAATACCTTGTAAGAATAAATCACCCATTTTTTATCATCCTTGTAGTGTTAATCATAGTAATGCTCCCATTACACCGGCGGGTAACAAAATGTCGAATCCAAATCTAAAGAGGAAAAAGATAGACGACGAAACCACAAATGCGACAACCGCAAATAAAGGATAATTACGTTTTTTCTTGCGAGGCAGGAGAACCAATGTCTGCAAGAAAATGTAGATGGCACAGGAGATAACAAATCCCAAAGATTCCAGGAAAAAGATACAACAGAAGATTAAAGCAGCAGTTAATAACAGGCGTTGATAAGAAACTTTTGACGATTCTTCTTGTGTAACTTTGTTTTGTTGATGAAGTCTATACCCCTTAATCGTTTGGATTACACCCAAAAGAATGATGATAACAGCGATAGAGACTGGAAATGTTTGCGAATCTATCCCTTCACTTCCTGGGATTTGTAGCGCATAAACCCCATAAATCAGCCCGAAGATGAGCATCGAAATACCGAGAATAAATTCACTACGTTTATTATTCTCCATGAAATATACTCCATTTTTATAGGACGTCAGTGTAAATGCTATGGTGCGTTTTTAATAACTTGCCAGATAACGCAATTAAAATTATTAACTGTGACGTTTCCAGTATAGAAGGGGCATCATGATGAGAATATGTGCATTTGCATAATACTTATTGGTGAAGAAGAGAAAAAATTAAACGTGTGATCAGACGCACAATGTAATTAAAGTGTTATATTCGTCATGCTACGAGTTACATGTGCAGTGCCTTGAATTATTTAGCGTATATTTTATTAAAACAAGTTTAATCTTTAAAGATTAGTCATGAGTTATGGCTGGCTAAGGCTGATGACAACGCAAAATTATCTGGACTGCTCTTAATTGAGTAATGAATTTATCTTAATTCATTGAATTTAAAGTATTTTGTTGTGTGTCTGGTATTTGTGGTGTATCTGGCATTTACAAAGTACTCTTTTCAAAAGTGTGACTAATGTCTTTTATCCTCATTTTCGTGAAGTAGGTTGCTCTGACCAGGGCTTTTGCAACAAATGCCTTAAATTAGCCGGGTAAATATTGTGTTTTTGCACGGTGAGTCGTATCGATGCGCTTTTTATACTAATTACACAAGCTATATTCGGCAATATTATCGGTGTTGTTACGTCTGACGTGATGAGTAATGCCGTTGCCATTAATATTTCATTTTGTAGTGTGCTGTTGGTTATATCGAATTATCAGCCACCGGAGAATGATATTAAGCATACCGAATCCAAACCTGTCACAGGGCAAAAAATGACAACACAATCCAGTCCCATTATTACCGATATGAAGGTCATTCCGGTGGCCGGGCATGACAGCATGTTGCTTAATATTGGTGGTGCACATAACGCATATTTCACCCGCAATATTGTGGTACTCACCGATAATGCCGGGAATACCGGCATTGGTGAAGCACCGGGCGGAGAGGTGATTTATCAGACACTGGTCGATGCTATTCCGATGGTGCTGGGCCAGGAGGTCGCACGCCTGAATAAAGTGGTTCAGCAGGTGCATAAAGGTAATCAGGCTGCCGATTTTGATACCTTCGGCAAAGGCGCCTGGACTTTTGAATTGCGCGTTAATGCCGTGGCGGCGCTGGAAGCTGCCTTGCTTGACCTGTTAGGTAAGGCGCTGAATGTTCCAGTCTGCGAACTGTTAGGGCCAGGCAAACAACGCGATGCTATTATCGTCCTCGGTTATCTGTTTTATATCGGTGATCGGACTAAAACCGATCTTCCTTATCTGGAAAATACGCCGGGCAATCATGAGTGGTATCAGTTGCGGCATCAGAAAGCGATGAACAGCGAAGCCGTTGTGCGTCTGGCAGAAGCTTCACAGGATCGCTATGGTTTTAAAGATTTCAAACTTAAGGGCGGCGTGTTACCTGGCGAGCAAGAAATCGACACTGTTCGTGCATTGAAGAAACGCTTCCCGGATGCACGAATTACCGTTGATCCCAACGGTGCATGGCTGCTGGATGAAGCCATTTCTCTGTGCAAAGGGCTGAACGATGTGCTGACCTATGCGGAAGATCCATGCGGCGCAGAACAGGGTTTCTCCGGACGTGAAGTGATGGCGGAGTTTCGGCGGGCGACCGGCTTGCCCGTCGCGACCAACATGATTGCCACCAACTGGCGCGAAATGGGCCATGCGGTAATGCTCAATGCAGTAGATATTACACTTGCCGATCCGCATTTCTGGACGCTTTCCGGTGCAGTTCGCGTGGCGCAGCTTTGCGACGACTGGGGGCTGACCTGGGGCTGCCATTCCAATAATCACTTCGATATCTCTCTGGCGATGTTTACCCATGTGGGCGCGGCGGCACCGGGTAATCCTACCGCTATAGATACCCACTGGATTTGGCAGGAGGGGGATTGTCGCCTGACCAAAAATCCGCTGGAGATTAAAAACGGAAAAATTGCCGTTCCTGATGCGCCCGGCCTGGGCGTGGAACTGGACTGGGAACAGGTACAGAAGGCGCATGAAGCCTATAAACGTCTGCCTGGCGGTGCGCGTAACGACGCAGGCCCGATGCAGTATCTGATCCCCGGCTGGATCTTTGACCGTAAACGCCCCGTTTTCGGCCGTCACTGATTTTGAAAAAGGACATAGATATGAGTTCTCAATTTACGACGCCTGTTGTTACTGAAATGCAGGTCATCCCGGTGGCGGGTCATGACAGTATGCTGATGAATCTGAGTGGCGCACACGCACCGTTCTTCACGCGTAATATTGTGATTATCAAAGATAATTCTGGTCACACTGGCGTAGGGGAAATTCCCGGCGGCGAGAAAATCCGTAAAACGCTGGAAGATGCAATTCCGCTGGTGGTGGGTAAAACGCTGGGTGAATACAAAAACGTTCTGACGCTGGTGCGTAATACATTTGCCGATCGTGATGCCGGCGGGCGCGGTTTGCAGACATTTGATTTGCGGACCACTATTCATGTGGTTACCGGGATAGAAGCGGCAATGCTGGATCTGCTGGGGCAGCATCTGGGGGTTAACGTGGCATCGCTGCTGGGCGATGGTCAACAGCGTAGCGAAGTCGAAATGCTCGGTTATCTGTTCTTCGTCGGTAATCGCAAAGCCACACCGCTGCCGTATCAAAGCCAGCCGGATGACTCATGCGACTGGTATCGCCTGCGTCACGAAGAAGCGATGACGCCGGATGCGGTGGTGCGCCTGGCGGAAGCGGCATATGAAAAATATGGCTTCAACGATTTCAAACTGAAGGGCGGTGTACTGGCCGGAGAAGAAGAAGCCGAATCTATTGTGGCACTGGCGCAACGCTTCCCGCAGGCGCGTATTACCCTCGATCCTAACGGTGCCTGGTCGCTGAACGAAGCGATTAAAATCGGTAAATACCTGAAAGGTTCGCTGGCTTATGCAGAAGATCCGTGTGGTGCGGAGCAAGGTTTCTCCGGGCGTGAAGTGATGGCAGAGTTCCGTCGCGCGACTGGCCTGCCGACCGCAACCAATATGATCGCCACCGACTGGCGGCAGATGGGCCATACGCTCTCGTTACAATCCGTTGATATCCCGCTGGCGGATCCGCATTTCTGGACGATGCAAGGTTCGGTACGTGTGGCGCAAATGTGCCATGAATTTGGCCTGACCTGGGGTTCACACTCTAACAACCACTTCGATATTTCCCTGGCGATGTTTACCCATGTAGCCGCTGCTGCACCGGGTAAAATTACTGCTATTGATACGCACTGGATCTGGCAGGAAGGCAATCAGCGTCTGACCAAAGAACCGTTTGCGATCAAAGGCGGGCTGGTACAGGTGCCGCAAAAACCAGGATTGGGCGTAGAAATCGATATGGATCAGGTGATGAAAGCCCACGAGCTGTATCAGAAACACGGGCTTGGCGCGCGTGACGATGCAATGGGAATGCAGTACCTGATCCCAGGCTGGACGTTCGATAACAAGCGTCCATGCATGGTGCGTTAATCATGATGCCGGTTCCCGAGGGAATCGGCATTATTCACCCACAAATTGAATGTGTTATTAACATAATTGGCATGAATAAGGACGGCTAATGAAAATCGTAATCGCACCGGATTCATATAAAGAAAGCCTGAACGCTTTTGCAGTGGCGACCGCCATTGAGCAGGGTTTCCGGGAAATCTGGCCTGATGCGGATTACGTAAAACTGCCAGTAGCAGATGGTGGTGAAGGTACTGTCGAGGCGATGGTTGAGGCGACAAGCGGTCATATTGTTCATGTTGATGTTACCGGACCGCTTGGGCAACAAGTGTCGGCATTTTATGGCCTTTCTGGTGATGAACGTACGGCGTTTATTGAAATGGCAGCAGCCAGCGGGCTGGAACTGGTGCCCGTCAATAAACGTAATCCGCTGATAACCACCTCCTGGGGAACAGGAGAGCTCATTCGCCATGCGCTTGATGCGGGTGTTGAGCATATCATTATTGGAATTGGCGGCAGTGCAACCAATGATGGCGGTGCCGGAATGGTACAAGCACTGGGAGCGAAACTGCTGGATGCGCAAGGACAACAAATTGCGCAAGGTGGTGCAGCACTTGAATTGCTGGCAAAAATTGATATCAGTCAGTTGGATCCCCGGTTGGCAAGTTGCCGTATTGAAGTGGCTTGTGACGTCACCAATCCTTTAACGGGAGAAGAGGGCGCATCAGTGATTTTTGGGCCGCAGAAAGGCGCGACACCGGAAATGATTGCGCGACTGGATAATGCACTTAGCCATTATGCACAGATCATCGCAAGTGATCTGGGGCTTGAAGTGTCAGAACTTGCAGGCGGTGGTGCTGCGGGCGGCATGGGCGTGGCGCTATATGCGTTTTGTGGTGCTCAGTTACGCCGTGGCATTGAAATTGTGACCGACGCGTTAAACCTCGATGAGTGTGTGGCCGATGCAGATCTGGTGATTACCGGAGAAGGGCGGATCGACAGTCAAACCATTCACGGTAAAGTACCTGTTGGTGTGGCGAAGATTGCCAAGCGCTACCATAAGCCGGTGATCGGAATTGCAGGCAGCCTGACAGCGGATGTGGGGGTTGTTCACCAGCATGGGCTGGATGCTGTGTTTAGTGTGATTTACAGTGTGTGTTCACTGGACGATGCACTGGAAAATGCTGCTGAAAATGTGCGCCTGACCGCGCGTAATATTGCCGCGACAATTAAGATTGGCCAGACTGTTAATTCAGCACCATATTAAAAAATGGATATTGGATTAATTTTAATTCATTGAATTTAAAATATATTATTAGCCGAATGGAGCGTTTGCGCTGCATCCGGCTAATAACATGTCACTCAGTCAGCAATCTGATTATCACCCGAGAATTTTTTTTGCTTCCCGCGCTACGTTGTCCATCTCATCCAGCAATTCCAGGAACTCAGGTTCGAGATCCTCTTCTTTAGTACCGCTACGCAACTGCTGTTCTATCAACTGACAGAGATTTTTCATGCGTGGTACACCGCTATAGCCACAACTGCCGTGTAATTTGTGAATCAAATCAACCAAACCATCGGTGTTTTCCCCCACCAGTTGTTCTTCAACTTTGTTGCGAACTTCTGGCAGAAAATCGAGCAGCATTTGCAGCATGTCACGCGCCAGATCCGTTTTTCCTGCGGCCTGACGCAACGCCAGTTGCCAGTCGAGGGTCGTATTTTGATTAACCATCACTTCATTTACATCAGGCGTGACGACCCGGGAAGAGATTCCGCTTCCAGGCTTATAGCGCAAGAGCAGATTATGCAAGCGCTCTTCTTCGATGGGTTTCGCCAGATAATCGCTCATTCCTGCACCAAGTAACTTTTCTTTCTGCCCGGCCATCGCGTGGGCGGTAACGGCGATCACTGGTGTTTGCTGCTGATGAGGCAACTGATGGATAAGTTCACATGCCCGAATACCATCCATGTCGGGCATTTGAATATCCATCAGAATCAAATCGAACGGCATTTGTTTAGCGCGCTCAACTGCCTGATGCCCACTGTCGCAAAGCTCGACGTGTTGCACTTTATCTTCCAGTAACGCACCAATAAGTTTCAGGTTAGCTGGGTTATCATCAACCGCCATAACGGTCATCGCCAGTTTGTTTTCGTCTGTGGAAGATAAACTATGAATTTGATTTTTATTGCCAAACTCTTTTAGGGCCGGTAGTAAGCGAGTGGAGGTCAGCGGTTTTAGTAAGCAGGCGCCAACACCCTCTCGTTTGAGTTTTTCAGCATTAACTTGAGCATGACACGGCAGTGCTAACAGCAAAAAGTCGGTCATTGCGACGGCTTTATCCAGCCGTTCATGATGCAGCGTCAAAGGCTCACGGAAAGTAACCGCAATCCCCAGCAACATAATATCGTAATGACTTTCCGGTAATGCCGAGAAGGTTGGACTGTAGATCACTTCCAGCGGTGTTTCGCTCAGGATATCAAGCGTACATTGCGCAGCTGCAGAGTTCGGTTCGACATAGGCCAGGCGCTTACCGGCGAGGCACTGAGTTGACGGCCCTTCGATAATAATATTGGGGTTCAGATCGAGATTAATGTGGAACCAGAACGTGGAACCACGGTTTGGCTGGCTATGGAAAGAGATATCGCCGCCCATCTCATTAACCAATTTTTGTGTAATAACCAGCCCCAGCCCGGTACCACCATGACGGCGCGAAATACTGGCATCAGCCTGGCGAAATGCCTGGAACAGGCGTGATTGATCTCGCTCAGGAATACCAATTCCGGTATCGCGGATTTGCACTTCTATCTGCACTTTGGTGTTACTGAGCGCGCGTTTTTCGACCAGGATATCGATGTTACCGCGTTCAGTAAATTTAATCGCATTACCTACCAGGTTGGTGATGATCTGTTGTAAACGCAGCGGGTCGCCAATCACGTTATCTGGTACATCGCCCTTAATATTAAGAGTCAGTTCCAGACCTTTATCGTGTGAAGAGTGCGCCAGTAATGTTACAACTTCATCAAGCGTGCTGCGCAGCGGGAACGGAATACTTTCCAGAATCAGTTTGCCTGCCTCGAGTTTTGAAAAGTCGAGCACATCATTAATGATGGTGAGCAGATTATTAGCTGAACGTTCGATGGTATTCAGGTGATCACGCTGTGTAGGAGTGAGTTCCGTTTTTAATGTCAGGCGAGTAAAGCCAATTACACCATTGAGTGGTGTACGCAGCTCATGCGACATATTGGCGAGGAACTCCGATTTAATACGAGCAGCTTCCTGAGCGCGTTTTTTTGCCAGATCCAACTCGACGTTTTGAATCTCCATCTGCTCCAGTGTTTCGCGCAAATCAGAGGTGGCCTGGTCAATATTATGTTGCATCTCTTCGTGGTAGGCTGCCAGCGACATCGCCATCGAGTTAATGCCGTTTTTCAGCATATCCAGCTCGCCGAGCATAAAGCCTTCAACACGACTATCGAGTTGCCCACGACGGATGCGGTCAACCGTATTGACCATGTTACGAATGGGGCCGGTGACATCATGCATCAGACGCCAGCCAAAAATAAGCGCAATGCCTATACAAAACAGCATCATCACGCTGGAGATAAAAATCTCTTTATATTGTTGTAAGCGAACAGATTTGAGATCCAACTCCAGTGCGACATAGCCCAACATATTTTGGCTATTTTTGGCTTCGCTACTGGGTGATTCATCTGGTGAGTAACTTTCAGAAATAATCGGCGTGCGCAGAATCATGACATCGCCATTGCGCGTCACACTAAGTTGCCGGGGAAACGGCGCACCGCTGGAAAGTTGCATCGCTGACGGATCGAGATGAAAATTCGAAGTGACAAAAAGATGGTTGTTCTCATCAAAAACCGAAATCGCCCGCACAATATCAGAATGGCGACGATGCAGGACGCTAATCAACTGGCCTATCGATTCGCGGTTTTGCAAATTCATACCGTATTCGGTGGATACCGCAAGAGGCTCGATAATACTGGCTCCGGCATCTTCCAGTTGACGCTGCAAGTCGTTATAGCGGTGCACAACGAAAAATAAACTTAGCAACAAACCAATCAGGACGGTCGGTGCCAGGATCAGTATCATCATGCGTGCGCGCAGGCTGTAGTTGGTCATGGAGTTCCGTTATGGGACAATTAAGTTCACACTGTTAAATTGAGAAAGTCTCGCCAATGGCGCAATTCTACTCTGCAAAACGACGCGTGACGACGCGTCAGATCATAACCGTTACAGCCAACGACCTCGACGCTTTTGGTCAGGGTGTCGCTCGTCATAACGGAAAAGCGCTGTTTATTCCCGGCTTATTGCCGCAAGAAAGCGCGGAAGTCTCTGTCACCGAAGATAAAAGGCAATTTGCCCGGGCTAAAGTTGTTCGTCGTTTGAACGATAGTCCCCAGCGTGAAGTTCCTCGCTGCCCACATTTTGGCGTTTGCGGTGGCTGCCAGCAACAGCATGCCAGCGTCGAACTCCAGCAGCAAAGCAAAAGTGCGGCGTTGGCGAGATTAATGAAACACGATGTTGCAGACATTATCGCTGATGCGCCGTGGGGATATCGCCGCCGTGCGCGGTTAAGCCTGAATTATCTGGCCAAAACGCAACAATTACAGATGGGGTTTCGCAAGGCTGCCTCCAGTGACATTGTCGATGTGAAGCAATGCCCTATTCTGGTGCCCCAAATTGAAGCATTACTGCCAAAGGTCAGAGCATGTCTGATGAGTTTGCAGACAGTGCGCCATCTCGGACACGTCGAGCTGGTGCAAGCGACCAGCGGGACGTTAATGATTTTGCGCCACACTGCGCCGCTAAGTTCTGCCGACAGAGAAAAACTGGAACGCTTTTCGCATTGTGAAAGACTTTCTCTGTTCCTGGCGCCCGATAGTGAGATACTCGAACCCCTGGTCGGTGAGACGCCCTGGTATGATTCCAACGGTCTACGGTTGATGTTTAGCCCACGCGATTTCATCCAGGTGAATGACGGCGTAAACCAGAAAATGGTTGCACAAGCCATTGAATGGCTGGATATCCAGCCACAGGAACGCGTGCTGGATCTGTTCTGTGGAATGGGGAACTTTACCCTGGCGTTGGCAACACGCGCAGCCAGTGTGGTAGGTGTAGAAGGTGTTCCTGCTTTGGTCGAAAAAGGGCGAAAAAATGCACGTGAAAATGGCTTAGCTAATGTCACGTTTTATCACGAAAATCTTGAAGACGATGTTACGAAGCAGCCGTGGGCGAAAAACGGCTTTGATAAAGTCCTTCTTGACCCGGCGCGGGCAGGTGCAGCAGGGGTAATGCAGCAAATTATAAAGCTGGAACCAATTCGTGTTGTTTATGTATCCTGTAACCCTGCGACGCTGGCTCGGGATAGCGAAGCGTTAATAAATGCAGGATATACCATTGCGCGACTGGCGATGCTGGATATGTTCCCACACACGGGGCATCTGGAGTCGATGGTTCTTTTTGAGCGCGTGTAATAATTGCAGCTTGTCGTTTACGACAGGCTTTGTCCCTAAAGGAGAGGACGATGGTTGCGGTAAGAAGTGCACATATCAATAAAGCTGGTGAATTTGATCCGAAAAAATGGATCGCGAGTCTGGGTATCTCCAGCCAGCAGTCGTGTGAGCGCTTAGCCGAAACCTGGGCGTATTGCCTGCAACAAACACAAGGGCACCCGGATGCCAGTCTTTTGTTGTGGCGTGGTGTTGAGATGGTGGAAATCCTTTCAACATTAAGTATGGATATTGACACGTTGCGGGCTGCGTTGTTGTTCCCTTTGGCGGATGCCAACGTCGTGAGCGAAGACGTACTGCGTGAAAGTATGGGCAAGTCTGTTGTTCATCTGATTCATGGTGTGCGGGATATGGCTGCCATTCGCCAGCTTAAAGCCACACATACCGATGCGGTATCTTCTGAGCAGGTAGATAACGTACGCCGGATGCTGCTGGCAATGGTCGATGATTTCCGTTGCGTGGTCATTAAGCTGGCAGAGCGAATTGCCCATCTGCGTGAAGTGAAAGACGCGCCGGAAGATGAACGTGTACTGGCGGCAAAAGAGTGTACTAACATCTACGCACCGCTGGCCAATCGTCTCGGAATCGGGCAACTGAAATGGGAACTGGAAGATTACTGCTTCCGTTACCTCCATCCAACCGAATACAAGCGAATTGCCAAACTGCTGCATGAACGCCGTCTCGACCGCGAACACTACATCGAAGAGTTCGTTGGTCATCTGCGCGCTGAGATGAAAGCCGAAGGCGTTAAAGCTGAGGTGTATGGCCGTCCTAAACACATCTACAGCATCTGGCGCAAAATGCAGAAAAAGAACCTCGCCTTTGATGAGCTGTTTGATGTGCGTGCAGTACGTATCGTTGCCGAACGTTTACAGGACTGCTACGCCGCGTTGGGGATAGTGCACACTCACTATCGTCACCTGCCGGATGAGTTCGACGATTACGTCGCTAACCCGAAACCAAACGGTTATCAGTCTATTCATACCGTGGTTCTGGGGCCGGGTGGCAAAACTGTTGAAATCCAGATCCGCACCAAACAGATGCATGAAGATGCAGAACTAGGTGTGGCGGCACACTGGAAATATAAAGAAGGCCCGTCGTCCAGTGGAGCAAGATCCGGGCATGAAGACCGTATTGCATGGTTGCGTAAACTGATCGCCTGGCAAGAAGATATGGCAGACTCCGGTGAGATGCTCGACGAAGTTCGTAGTCAGGTCTTTGATGATCGGGTTTACGTTTTTACACCGAAAGGGGATGTGGTGGACCTGCCAGCCGGATCAACACCGCTTGATTTTGCTTACCACATCCATAGTGATGTCGGGCACCGTTGCATCGGGGCAAAAATTGGCGGACGTATCGTGCCGTTCACCTATCAACTGCAAATGGGCGATCAGATTGAAATTATCACCCAAAAGCAGCCTAACCCCAGCCGTGACTGGTTAAATCCAAATCTTGGCTACGTTACTACCAGTCGTGGGCGCTCGAAAATTCATGCCTGGTTCCGCAAACAGGATCGTGACAAAAACATTCTCGCCGGGCGACAGATCCTCGACGATGAGCTGGCACATCTTGGAATCAGCCTGAAAGAGGCTGAAAAACACCTGTTGCCGCGTTATAACTTTAACGAGCTTGAAGAGCTGCTTGCTGCAATAGGCGGGGGAGATATTCGCCTCAACCAGATGGTGAATTTTCTGCAATCCCAGTTCAATAAGCCAAGTGCTGAAGAACAAGATGCAGCCGCGCTGAAACAGCTTCAGCAAAAAACATATGCCCCACAAAACCGACGTAAAGATGACGGTCGAGTGGTAGTAGAAGGTGTTGGCAACCTGATGCACCACATCGCGCGTTGCTGCCAGCCGATTCCTGGAGATGAGATTGTCGGCTTCATTACTCAGGGACGCGGTATTTCAGTGCATCGTGCAGACTGTGAGCAACTGGCGGAGCTGCGTTCACACGCACCAGAACGTATTGTTGACGCGGTATGGGGAGAGAGCTACTCAGCTGGTTATTCGCTGGTGGTTCGTGTTCTGGCTAATGATCGTAGTGGGTTGTTACGTGATATCACGACCATTCTCGCCAACGAGAAGGTGAACGTGCTTGGCGTTGCCAGCCGTAGCGACACCAAACAGCAACTGGCAACCATCGACATGACTATTGAGATTTACAACCTGCAAGTGCTGGGCCGAGTGCTGGGTAAACTCAACCAGGTGCCGGATGTTATCGACGCACGTCGGTTGCATGGGAGTTAGGCCGAAATTAGCTCGTATCTACAATGTAGATTGATATATACTGTATCTACATATGATAGCGGTTTGAGGAAAGGGTTATGATCCACAGTAGCGTAAAGCGTTGGGGAAATTCACCGGCGGTGCGGATCCCGGCTACGTTAATGCAGGCGCTCAATCTGAATATTGATGATGAAGTGAAGATTGACCTGGTGGATGGCAAATTAATTATTGAGCCAGTGCGTAAAGAGCCCGTATTTACGCTTGCTGAACTGGTCAACGACATCACGCCGGAAAACCTCCACGAGAATATCGACTGGGGGGAGCCGAAAGATAAGGAAGTCTGGTAATGGTAAGCCGATACGTACCCGATACGGGCGATCTGATTTGGGTTGATTTTGACCCGACAAAAGGTAGCGAGCAAGCCGGACATCGTCCGGCTGTTGTCCTGAGTCCGTTCATGTACAACAACAAAACAGGTATGTGTCTGTGTGTTCCTTGTACAACGCAATCAAAAGGATATCCGTTCGAAGTTGTTTTATCCGGTCAGGAACGTGATGGTGTAGCGTTAGCTGATCAGGTAAAAAGTATCGCCTGGCGGGCAAGAGGAGCAACGAAGAAAGGAACGGTTGCCCCAGAGGAATTACAACTCATTAAAGCCAAAATTAACGTACTGATTGGGTAGTGTTACTAACTCACTTCTATTCTGGTCTCAGGTTTCTACCTGACAGACCCGCAATTTTCAGGACATTCTAATGAATCAAATCGACCGTTTGCTCACTATTATGCAGCGTCTTCGCGACCCGGAAAACGGCTGCCCGTGGGATAAAGAGCAGACATTTGCCACCATTGCACCTTACACCCTTGAAGAAACCTACGAAGTGCTGGACGCCATCGCCCGCGAAGACTTTGACGAACTGCGCGGTGAACTCGGCGATCTGTTGTTCCAGGTGGTGTTTTACGCGCAAATGGCTCAGGAAGAAGGGCGCTTTGATTTTAATGATATCTGCGCCGCGATTAGCGATAAGCTAGAACGTCGCCATCCGCATGTTTTTGCAGGCAGTTCTGCCGAAAACAGTAATGAAGTGCTCGCCCGTTGGGAAGAAATCAAAACCGAAGAGCGCGCGCAGAAAGCGCAGCATTCGGCGCTGGACGATATTCCTCGTAGTTTGCCGGCTTTAATGCGTGCGCAAAAAATCCAGAAACGTTGCGCCAACGTTGGCTTTGACTGGACGACGCTCGGCCCGGTAGTCGATAAGGTCTACGAAGAGATCGACGAGGTGATGTACGAGGCGCGGCAGGCTGTTGTCGACCAGGCTAAACTGGAGGAGGAAATGGGTGACCTGCTGTTTGCCACGGTTAATCTGGCTCGTCATTTAGGGACAAAAGCGGAAATCGCATTGCAAAAAGCGAACGAAAAATTCGAGCGTCGTTTTCGCGAAGTGGAGCGTATTGTTGCCGCGCGTGGACTGGAAATGACAGGTGTTGACCTCGAAACAATGGAAGAAGTCTGGCAACAGGTAAAACGGCAGGAAATTGATCTCTAAGGGAATTACGCGGTCAAGCGCGATTTGTGTCATTTTTTAAATGACAAGCGCTTGATTTGCGTCAAAAACATTTACCCCAAAGGGGCTATTTTCTCACTCCTGATTTCAATGGTGCGCTGGCGAAGAGGAGGGATAATGAAAGTTTGTGGCACAGGTCATGTTCGGGTATACTGCTTTCCCGTCCTGGTTATTCCATCGTCTTTTCAACCTAACTTCTCAGGTTCAGCATGACAACGAACTATATTTTTGTGACCGGCGGGGTCGTATCCTCTCTGGGTAAAGGCATTGCCGCAGCCTCCCTCGCAGCCATTCTTGAAGCCCGTGGCCTCAATGTGACCATCATGAAACTGGATCCGTACATCAACGTCGATCCAGGTACTATGAGCCCAATCCAACACGGGGAAGTGTTCGTTACTGAAGACGGCGCTGAAACCGACCTGGACCTGGGGCATTACGAGCGTTTCATTCGTACCAAAATGAGCCGCCGCAACAACTTCACCACGGGTCGTATCTACTCTGACGTTCTGCGTAAAGAACGCCGCGGTGATTACCTCGGCGCAACCGTACAGGTTATTCCGCACATCACTAACGCTATCAAAGAGCGCGTGCTGGAAGGCGGTGAAGGTCATGACGTGGTACTGGTAGAAATCGGCGGTACTGTAGGTGATATCGAGTCCCTGCCGTTCCTCGAAGCGATTCGCCAGATGGTTGTTGAAATTGGCCGTGAGCACACCCTGTTTATGCACCTGACGCTGGTGCCTTACATGGCAGCGTCTGGTGAAGTCAAAACCAAACCGACTCAGCACTCCGTAAAAGAGCTGCTTTCAATCGGTATCCAGCCTGACATCCTGATTTGTCGTTCAGATCGCGCCGTTCCGGCGAACGAACGTGCGAAGATTGCATTGTTCTGTAATGTCCCGGAAAAAGCGGTTATTTCTCTGAAAGACGTCGATTCCATCTATAAAATTCCGGGCCTGTTGAAATCTCAGGGGCTGGACGATTATATTTGTAAACGATTCAGCTTAAACTGCCCGGAAGCGAATCTGTCCGAATGGGAACAGGTTATCTTCGAAGAAGCGAATCCGGTAAGTGAAGTCACCATCGGTATGGTCGGCAAGTACATTGAACTGCCGGATGCTTACAAATCCGTGATCGAAGCACTGAAACACGGTGGGCTGAAGAATCGTGTCAGCGTCAACATCAAACTGATCGATTCACAAGATGTTGAAACGCGCGGTGTTGAAATCCTTAAAGGTCTGGACGCGATCCTCGTACCTGGCGGTTTCGGCTATCGTGGCGTTGAAGGCATGATTACGACCGCGCGTTTTGCGCGTGAGAACAATATTCCTTATCTGGGCATTTGCCTGGGTATGCAGGTGGCGTTAATTGATTACGCTCGCCATGTTGCCAACATGGAGAACGCCAACTCTACGGAATTTGTGCCAGACTGTAAGTACCCGGTTGTGGCGCTGATTACCGAGTGGCGCGATGAAAACGGCAACGTTGAAGTTCGTAGCGAGAAGAGCGATCTCGGCGGTACCATGCGTCTCGGCGCACAGCAGTGCCAGTTGGTTGACGATAGCCTGGTTCGCCAGCTGTACAATGCGCCGACAATTGTTGAGCGTCATCGTCACCGTTACGAAGTCAACAACATGCTGTTGAAACAGATTGAAGATGCAGGTCTGCGCGTTGCGGGCCGTTCCGGGGATGATCAGTTGGTCGAGATCATCGAAGTTCCGAATCATCCATGGTTCGTGGCTTGTCAGTTCCATCCGGAGTTTACTTCTACTCCACGTGATGGCCACCCGCTGTTTGCAGGCTTTGTGAAAGCCGCCAGTGAGTTCCAGAAACGTCAGGCGAAGTAAGTAAAAAAGTTAGAACGGCAACGCGTACCCAGGGTACGCGTTGTTTGTCTGGAGTTTCAGTTTAACTAGTGACTTGAGGAAAACCTAATGTCCAAAATCGTAAAAATCATCGGTCGTGAAATCATCGACTCCCGTGGTAACCCGACTGTTGAAGCCGAAGTACATCTGGAGGGTGGTTTCGTCGGTATGGCAGCTGCTCCGTCAGGTGCTTCTACTGGTTCCCGTGAAGCTCTGGAACTGCGCGATGGTGACAAATCCCGTTTCCTGGGCAAAGGCGTAACTAAAGCTGTTGCTGCAGTTAACGGCCCGATCGCTCAGGCGCTGATTGGCAAAGATGCCAAAGATCAGGCTGGCATTGACAAGATCATGATCGACCTGGACGGCACCGAAAACAAATCCAAATTCGGCGCGAACGCAATCCTGGCTGTATCTCTGGCTAACGCCAAAGCTGCTGCTGCCGCTAAAGGCATGCCGCTGTACGAGCACATCGCTGAACTGAACGGTACTCCGGGCAAATACTCTATGCCGGTTCCGATGATGAACATCATCAACGGTGGTGAGCACGCTGACAACAACGTTGATATCCAGGAATTCATGATTCAGCCGGTTGGCGCGAAAACTGTGAAAGAAGCCATCCGCATGGGTTCTGAAGTTTTCCATCACCTGGCAAAAGTTCTGAAAGCGAAAGGCATGAACACTGCTGTTGGTGACGAAGGTGGCTATGCGCCGAACCTGGGTTCCAACGCTGAAGCTCTGGCTGTTATCGCTGAAGCTGTTAAAGCTGCTGGTTATGAACTGGGCAAAGACATTACTCTGGCGATGGACTGCGCAGCTTCTGAATTCTACAAAGACGGTAAATACGTTCTGGCTGGCGAAGGCAACAAAGCGTTCACCTCTGAAGAATTCACTCACTTCCTGGAAGAACTGACCAAACAGTACCCGATCGTTTCTATCGAAGACGGTCTGGACGAATCTGACTGGGACGGTTTCGCATACCAGACCAAAGTTCTGGGCGACAAAATCCAGCTGGTTGGTGACGACCTGTTCGTAACCAACACCAAGATCCTGAAAGAAGGTATCGAAAAAGGCATCGCTAACTCCATCCTGATCAAATTCAACCAGATCGGTTCTCTGACCGAAACTCTGGCTGCAATCAAGATGGCGAAAGACGCTGGCTACACTGCAGTAATCTCTCACCGTTCTGGCGAAACTGAAGACGCTACCATCGCTGACCTGGCTGTTGGTACTGCTGCAGGCCAGATCAAAACGGGTTCTATGAGCCGTTCTGACCGTGTTGCTAAATACAACCAGCTGATTCGTATCGAAGAAGCTCTGGGCGAAAAAGCACCGTACAACGGTCGTAAAGAGATCAAAGGCCAAGCATAAGTCTGACTTTATCTGATTTAAAAATGCCAGCCTTCGGGCTGGCATTTTTTATGGCTGAGTTACCAGCGGCCAGACGCGCCGCCACCGCCAGAAGAACCGCCACCTCCGCTAAATCCGCCGCCACTTGAGCCGCCACCAGAACCGCTGCTGTCTGAATGATAACTTCTACCTGATGCTTTTTTCTGTGGGACACATAACCAGGTAAAGACCATAATGATGGTGAAAGTAAAAAAGAAGGAAAATACAGCAATGGAAAAAGTTTGATCGGAGAACAGGAATAAATCTATAAGATAGACTGTTGAAATACAAACACTGCTTTTAAATGCCCGACAAAAATTATTGCCTTGATGAAAAAACCAGAAAGGGAAGAACATCACTGCAAATACCCAAAAAATAGCAAAGTAGTAATGATCACTGGAAGACGCTGATTCACTTTCTGAAGGATTAGACGAATATTGGTGTTGTGAAGTGAGTTGGTTATTCAAAGCGATTATAGCTAACTCTAATCCCTTAGCTAATTTTTGTTTTTTAAAGGCGGGTATCATGATGCTACGGATGATATTGCCAGCCAGAGCATCGGTTACCTTTTCTTCCAGCCCATAACCTACCTGAATGCGGACAGTTCGATCCGACCAGGCAATAACGATCAGTATCCCATCATTACGTTTGGCATCTCCTAAACGCCAATTGTCAAAAACCCTTGTAGCATATTGTTCAATAGAATCGTCTCCGGTGGATGGCACTATTAATACAGCGACCTGTGCCCGTGTTTTTTGTGTAATATCCTGCAGCTGTTGTGTCAGTGATTGTTGTTCAGACGTGCTTAAGGTACCAGTAATATCGGTCACCTGTTGGCGCAGCTCCGGCACAGCAATTTGCTGGGCAAACACAGGAAGGCACCATAAAGTGAGTAGAAAAAGGATTATACGCATAACGATCACCAACGGCCGGATGAACCGCCGCCTCCTGAAGAACCGCCGCCACCGCGGAAAGAATTTTTCGACGAAGAGCGAGAATGAGCATTACGATTCCCCGTTTTCCTGTTGCTTTTATGTCCTGATCCCAGTTTAAGATTGCCAGTAAATTTGGCCACAATGATCAGCAGAACGATGCCAGCAATGGTTATTGGACCGATAAAATGATCAATTAGCCCAATAATTGTTGAGATGAACGCAATATCTTTATTACTGGCGAATACCAGGCACCATCCCACAACAATTATCAGCAGCACGACAAACAATGAATTTCGTCCTGATTCACGAACCTGCGGAGCCTTCTTTTGTTTTTTCACTTTAGCGTTTTTATTTTGGGGGGCCAGCATCATAGGAAATGCGCGGCATATATTAAAAACTACCGCGAGACGCTGCCAGCAGATTGCTGCGAAAAATAAACTAAAACAAACGACCGATACCCGTCGAATGATGACATCGTTCTGAAAGCAGAAAAACCAGACCATAGGGGTAATCATCGATATCATCCATATGCCAGGCCCTGGATGGGTGGTAAATCGCCAGAGGACAACGATGGCAACGATCATCAGCAGTGTCCAGGCAAGACATGGCAGAGAGCGTTGCGGATTAGCAAACAGATGATTGGCTAAAGCATCCAAAGGGCTAAGGTTCGCTTTGATATGGGTAAACTGTGCGATGCTTTCAATTCCGCCCGTTAATCCAGCAAAGAGATTGTTTTTTTCGAATTCTGGCCGCATATGGTAACGAACAATTTGCGCAGCTTGTTCCGGCGGCAACATCTCTTCCAGTCCATGTCCAATATTCATTGACGCCAGCCCTTCCGGCCAAACGACGAGAATTAAGATACCTTCGCCGTACCGCTTCTCTCCAACGGGTTTCCAGTGATATATCTCGTAGCTCTGAGAGGCTGCAAGTTTAATGTTTTTGCCCCCTGTGGTCGGCGTAACCAACACGGCCACCTGGAAGTGGTTTTGCTGCTCGAGAGTCTGTAATTGTTGATTTAAAGCAGTTTGTTCTTCTGTCGTTAATGTCCCGGTTAAGTCAGTTACTGAAGGCAATTGTTCAGCGAATGCCTGGAAACCATATAGCATCAGAAGTAAGAGAAAAATACGCATTTCAATTCCTTTTGTTACCAGCGCCCGGAGGCGCCACCGCCGCCAGATGAACCGCCGCCGCCGCTGAAATTATCATTGTCAAAAGAGGATGAAGAGGAAGATGACGACGATGATGAAGAACGCCAGGAGGCCGAGTTACTTCTTTCGTAACGTGACGGTCGGTTGGCACTACGCATCGAATCCCGAACCTTTTTGCCGAAGGGGGTAAAAGCGATAGCGACAGCCAGGAACGGTGTAGCGAAGCAGAGTAATGTTGCGAGTACTCCCCAGCTTCCGCTGAAACCTGCTATAGGTAAAACAAAGGCCAGTACAATAGCTGTGAAGCAAATTAGTCCCAGCGTTTTGAAATATCCTCTGGCCGAAATAAAGGTCAGTACTATTGCCCAGACTAACAAAGCCCACCAACCGTTAAAGGGCAAAGGGTGATCGGTCGGTGTTATCGTTGCTAAATTATTCCCGGTCAGACGATTATCAATATCGCTTATTCCCTTTTGCAAGCCGCCAGCCAGGTCGCCATTTTTAAATGCCGGAATAATACTGTTGCGAATAATTTTCCCGGACTGCGCATCCGTAATAACGCCTTCCAGTCCGTAACCGATTTCAATACGCACGGCCTGATCCTGCCAGGCGACTAACAGTAGAACGCCATCATCGCGGTCTTTATCACCCGGTTTCCAGCTATCGAATACCCGCGTAGCGTACTGCTCGATGGTTTCATCGCCCGTTGTTTCAACCACTAACACGACCAGTTGTGCGTGGCTTTTTTGCGTCAGCTCTTTAATCTGATTGGTCAAAGTATTTACTTCATCGTTCGTCAATTTACCGGTTAAGTCATTCACATACCTGGGTGATTCAGGCACTGGAATTTGTATGGCAAACACAGATGAACAAAAGAAAGCCATAAGGAAGATAAAAATTCGCACAGGACTTCCCCGCTTAATGAGCATTAGTATTCTGGCTAAAATCTATTGTCGGGGCTTTACTCACAGCGGCGACATCATCCGGCAAATAATTTTTCTTTGGTGTGTAATCCATGACCTTTGCGGTTAACACTGCGGGGAATTTGCGGATAGTGACATTATATTGTTCAATAGCTTTAATATATCTTCCTCGCGCAACGGCAATTCGATTTTCACTTCCTTCGAGCTGTACCATCAAATTTTGATAGAGTTCCTGGGCCTTTAGCTCAGGGTAACGTTCACTAATTATCGTTAACTGACCGAGAGTGCGAGACACCTGCGCCTGAGCTTGTTGCCAGGTTTGTAATTTTTGTTCATCTCCCGGAGTTTGCTGAAGAGCGCTACTGGCGCGATTAGCCTGACTACGTGCCAATGTTACGGCTTCCAGTACCTCTTGTTCATGGCTGGAATAACCTTTAATACTGGCGACAAGATTAGGAATAAGATCGGCGCGACGTTGATATTGATTTAATACCTCAGACCAGGAAGCGTTAACCTGCTCATCATAGGTTTGAATATCGTTATATCCACAGCCTGATAAATTGAAAATAAATATAATTACGATGAATATTCTGAGCATGGTTAAATCCCTTTTAATTAATTCCTTAAAACATAATACGCCACTTCATTTTATTCTTTATGATCTAATCCATTTTTTGCCTTAAACCTGCCTGTAACAGAATGTTAATAAGACATGATTGTTGTGGCAGGATCTGCAATAATTAACAATTATCCACTTCACAGAGAATGCTATGCAGTACCCGATTAACGAGATGTTCCAGACCCTGCAAGGTGAGGGTTACTTTACCGGCGTCCCCGCCATTTTTATTCGTTTACAGGGATGCCCGGTCGGCTGTGCCTGGTGCGACACCAAACACACCTGGGAAAAGCTTGAGGATCGGGAAGTCTCCCTTTTCAGCATTCTGGCGAAGACCAAAGAGAGTGATAAGTGGGGGGCGGCGAGCAGTGAAGATTTGCTGGCTGTCATTGGTCGTCAGGGATACACCGCGCGGCATGTGGTGATTACGGGTGGTGAGCCTTGCATTCATGATTTGCTGCCACTGACTGACCTGCTCGAAAAGAACGGTTTTAGCTGCCAGATCGAAACCAGCGGTACTCATGAAGTACGCTGCACGCCGAATACCTGGGTTACCGTATCGCCAAAGCTGAACATGCGCGGCGGCTATGAAGTGTTGTCACAGGCACTGGAGCGAGCCAACGAAATCAAGCATCCAGTGGGACGCGTACGTGATATTGAAGCACTGGATGAACTACTGGCAACGCTGACCGATGATAAACCACGAGTCATTGCACTGCAGCCAATTAGCCAGAAGGACGATGCCACACGTTTGTGCATTGAAACCTGTATTGCGCGTAACTGGCGTTTATCGATGCAAACACATAAATATTTAAATATTGCCTGATTAAACATTTATAAGCGTTATAAATGGGTGGAACCTGTAAAGACTTCCACTCATTTATATTCTTTGTCGCCTCTGAAAAAACTCCATTTTGCCCATTCTGGACTAATCATTATCATTCTCTACAAATTCTGTGGCGTTAATTTTTCGTTGGAGTGAAAATTATTGCGGTAAAGTTTGGTAGATTTTAGTGGGTATAGAGTTATTTTAAATATTTACTTTTTTAATCAATGGATTAAGTGTTCTTTAACATAATGGATGTGTTGTTTGTGTGATCCTGTAAAGTTGGTAGATTGTGACTGGCTTAAAAAATCATTAATTAATAATAGGTTATGTTTAGAGAGTTCCCCACGCCAGCGGGGATAAACCGTCTGCGGAGTATGAGATCGCGCTCCTCGGATAGAGTTCCCCACGCCAGCGGGGATAAACCGCCGGTTGTAATTCGCCATTTACTGGGCGTTTTGAGTTCCCCACGCCAGCGGGGATAAACCGCGTAACGATAAAAACGTCACTCTTACGCAATTGAGTTCCCCACGCCAGCGGGGATAAACCGGTGCCGCTCGTATCGTGAGCGTTGTACGGTGTGAGTTCCCCGCGCCAGCGGGGATAAACCGTTGGCGAGATTGTTAACGTTGCGATGTCTCAAGAGTTCCCCGCGCCAGTGAGGATAAACCGGCTTCAGATACATATACTTTAAGTGCAGCGCTGAGTTCCCAGCTCCAACACGAATAATCCGATAATATCGACGATACCAACCTAATATTATCAAACGTAAAAATTCCAATTTAAGAGGAAATTTAATGTCTACGTTAATGGAAAAAGAATGCCTCCTGAACGGCGTGAGTCAAAATATTGCATTTTTATCAAAATTATCTGAAATGGTTTACAACTCTCAGAATGAAGAGTTGCAACATGAAATATATGAATTGGTGAGTTATAAAGATTATCTGTACTCAACAGGCCATGAACTTGTTGATTTTCAAGAGGGAGTATTACGATTTCAGAAAATTAGGATAAAATACAGACAAGAGCTAAAAGAACTCGGTTATCCTGTAGGTAATTAATAAATATTGTCTTTATGGTTGGAAAACGTAATTTTTTATATTGTAAATATTAGATTAAAACAATAAGTTAATATCATGCTTTTACTTTTATTCTCGATAATACCTAATTTCATTAAATACGTTCTCCTGTAAATGTAAACCGGGCATTTTTCCGCCCGGCCTTCCCCGATTACGCATTTGAGTAGGTCTCGAGCGAATTCACACTCTCCCGTTCAACTTGCATCACAAGTTGGTTAAATTCAGTCAAACCCTCGCTGATAATAATGTCGCAGTCGTCTTCCATGTCATGCCCCAGATATCCAGAACACAACACCCTAACATAGCGTTACTTAAGGGAAATTGACCGCCGACACACTCTTATCATTCGCCGCGATAGATACAACCTGCGGTGCAGGTTTCTTTTACCATCACCGCACTTAACAGCGGCACAACGGGTTTAACCTGATCCCAAATCCATTTTGCTAAAACTTCGCTGGTTGGGTTTTCCAGACCTGGAATATCATTGAGATAATGGTGATCGAGGCGCTCATAAGTTGGCTTAAACGCCGCTTTCAGTTCAGCGAAATCGATAATCCAGCCCGTATGCGGATCGACTTCCCCGGTAATTTCCAGTCGCACCATAAAGGAATGCCCGTGCAGGCGACCACATTTATGCCCTTCCGGGACGTGTGGTAAGCGGTGAGCGGCTTCGAAGGTGAAATCTTTAAATAACGTGGTGGACATCATAATTTCTCTACAGGACGATAAAACCGCCGTAGAGTACCGGAAAGGCTGTTTTTTCGCATTATCTAAAACGACTTTGTTGCGCAAAATCGCTGATTTATCTTAATGATTGGCTAAATTCATTTGTTTTTCATTAGGTTGGTTAATCTATTTTGTTGTTAAAGACTATTGCTAAAACAGGTTAGTCGATTTGGTTATTAGTTATCGCTATCCCGTCTTTAATCCACACCGTTCACCCCGTTAACCTTACCTTCTCTTCTGTTTTATGGGCGCTGACAGGGCGCAGAAACAGCTTTGCTTACTGGAACATAACGACGCATGACGACACAGGTCCCACCTTCCGCGTTGCTTCCGTTGAACCCGGAGCAACTGGCACGCCTTCAGGCGGCCACGACCGATTTAACTCCCACCCAGCTTGCCTGGGTTTCTGGCTATTTCTGGGGCGTGCTCAACCAGCAGCCTGCTGCGCTTGTAGCGACGCCAGTGCCCGCCGCAGAAATGCCGGGTATAACTATTATCTCCGCCTCGCAAACCGGCAATGCGCGCCGGGTTGCTGAAGCATTACGCGATGATTTATTGACGGCAAAACTGAACGTTAAGCTGGTGAACGCGGGCGACTATAAATTCAAACAAATCGCCAGCGAAAAACTGCTTATCGTGGTGACGTCAACGCAAGGAGAAGGGGAACCGCCGGAAGAGGCCGTCGCGCTGCATAAGTTCCTGTTCTCCAAAAAAGCGCCGAAGCTGGAAAACACCGCGTTTGCCGTGTTTAGTCTCGGCGATAGCTCTTATGAATTTTTCTGCCAGTCCGGGAAAGATTTCGATAGCAAGCTGGCGGAACTGGGCGGTGAACGCCTGCTCGACCGTGTCGATGCCGACGTTGAATACCAGGCTGCTGCCAGCGAGTGGCGCGCCCGCGTAGTAGATGCTCTTAAATCGCGTTCGCCTGTCGCGGCACCTTCGCAATCCGTCGCTACTGGCGCGGTAAATGAAATCCACACCAGCCCGTACAGCAAAGACGCGCCGCTGGTGGCGAGCCTTTCGGTTAACCAGAAAATTACCGGGCGTAACTCTGAAAAAGACGTTCGCCATATCGAAATTGACCTGGGCGACTCTGGCCTGCGTTACCAGCCTGGCGATGCGCTGGGCGTCTGGTATCAGAACGATCCGGCGCTGGTGAAAGAACTTGTCGAATTGCTGTGGCTGAAAGGCGATGAACCTGTCACCGTCGAGGGCAAAACGTTGCCTCTGAACGAGGCCCTACAGTGGCACTTCGAACTGACCGTCAACACCGCCAACATCGTTGAGAACTACGCCACGCTTACCCGCAGTGAAACGCTGCTGCCGCTGGTGGGCGATAAAGCGAAGTTGCAGCATTACGCCGCGACCACGCCGATTGTCGATATGGTGCGTTTTTCCCCGGCACAGCTTGATGCTGAAACGTTGATCACCCTGCTACGCCCGCTGACGCCGCGCCTGTACTCCATCGCCTCCTCGCAGGCGGAAGTCGAGAACGAAGTACACGTCACCGTTGGCGTGGTGCGTTATGACGTGGAAGGCCGCGCCCGTGCTGGCGGTGCCTCCAGCTTCCTCGCGGACCGTGTGGAAGAAGAGGGCGAAGTCCGCGTCTTTATCGAACATAACGATAACTTCCGCCTGCCCGCTAACCCGGAAACCCCGGTGATTATGATTGGTCCGGGCACCGGTATTGCGCCGTTCCGCGCCTTTATGCAGCAACGTGCCGCTGACGAAGCGCCGGGCAAAAACTGGCTGTTCTTTGGCAACCCACACTTTACGGAAGATTTCCTCTACCAGGTGGAGTGGCAGCGCTACGTCAAAGAGGGCGTGCTGACACGTATCGATCTTGCCTGGTCGCGCGATCAAAAAGAAAAAGTTTACGTACAAGATAAACTGCGCGAACAGGGCGCAGAGCTGTGGCGCTGGATCAATGACGGTGCCCACATTTATGTCTGCGGCGACGCTAATCGCATGGCGAAAGACGTTGAACAGGCACTTCTGGAAGTGATTGCCGAATTTGGTGGTATGGACACCGAAGCGGCGGATGAATTTTTAAGTGAGCTGCGCGTAGAGCGCCGTTATCAGCGAGATGTCTACTAATGAACGAAAAACATCCAGGGCCTTTAGTGGTCGAAGGAAAACTGACAGACGCCGAGCGCATGAAGCTTGAGAGCAACTACCTGCGCGGGACCATTGCGGAAGATTTAAACGACGGTCTGACCGGCGGCTTTAAGGGCGACAACTTCCTGCTGATCCGTTTCCACGGTATGTATCAGCAGGATGACCGCGATATCCGCGCGGAACGTGCTGAACAGAAGCTGGAACCGCGTCATGCGATGCTGCTGCGCTGCCGTCTGCCGGGTGGGGTGATCACCACTAAACAGTGGCAGGCAATTGATAAATTCGCCGGTGAAAACACCATTTATGGCAGCATTCGCCTGACCAACCGCCAGACGTTCCAGTTCCACGGCATTCTGAAAAAGAACGTCAAACCGGTACACCAGATGCTGCACTCGGTCGGTCTTGATGCGCTGGCGACCGCCAACGACATGAACCGTAATGTACTCTGCACCTCGAACCCATTTGAATCTCAGTTGCACGCGGAAGCGTATGAGTGGGCGAAGAAAATCTCTGAACATCTGCTGCCGCGTACCCGCGCCTACGCGGAGATCTGGCTCGATCAGGAGAAAGTCGCCACCACCGATGAAGAACCGATCCTCGGTCAGACCTACCTGCCGCGTAAATTCAAAACCACGGTAGTGATCCCACCGCAGAACGATATCGATCTGCATGCCAACGACATGAACTTCGTGGCGATCGCGGAAAACGGCAAGCTGGTGGGTTTCAACCTGCTGGTGGGTGGTGGGCTTTCTATCGAACACGGCAACAAGAAAACCTACGCCCGCACGGCGAGTGAGTTTGGCTATCTGCCGCTAGAGCATACGCTGGCGGTGGCGGAAGCCGTCGTGACAACTCAGCGTGACTGGGGTAACCGAACCGATCGTAAAAATGCCAAAACCAAATACACGCTGGAGCGCGTGGGGGTTGAGACGTTTAAAGCGGAAGTGGAGCGTCGCGCGGGGATCAAATTCGAGCCGATTCGCCCGTATGAGTTTACCGGACGCGGAGATCGTATTGGCTGGGTTAAGGGCATTGATGATAACTGGCACCTGACGCTGTTTATCGAAAATGGTCGCATCCTTGATTATCCGGGGCGTCCGCTGAAAACCGGCCTGCTGGAGATCGCGAAGATCCACAAAGGTGATTTCCGTATTACGGCGAACCAGAATCTGATCATCGCCGGTGTGCCGGAAAGCGAGAAAGCGAAGATCGAGAAGATCGCCAAAGAGAGCGGGTTAATGAATGCCGTCACGCCGCAGCGTGAAAACTCGATGGCCTGCGTGTCATTCCCGACTTGCCCGCTGGCGATGGCGGAAGCAGAGCGTTTCCTGCCGTCTTTTATCGACAACATCGATAATTTAATGGCGAAACATGGTGTCAGCGATGAGCATATCGTGATGCGTGTAACAGGCTGCCCGAACGGTTGTGGTCGCGCGATGCTGGCGGAAGTGGGCCTGGTGGGTAAAGCACCGGGTCGCTACAACCTGCATCTTGGCGGTAACCGCATTGGGACACGTATCCCACGGATGTATAAAGAAAACATCACCGAGCCGGAAATCCTGGCGTCGCTTGATGAACTGATAGGGCGCTGGGCGAAAGAGCGCGAAGCGGGTGAAGGCTTCGGCGACTTTACGGTGCGTGCGGGCATCATTCGCCCGGTGCTCGATCCGGCGCGCGATTTGTGGGATTAACCATCAGCCCGGTCTTGTAGGCCTGATAAGACGCGTGAGCGTCGCATCAGGCAAGGCAAACAGTGAGGAATCTATGTCCAAACTCGATCTAAACGCCCTGAACGAACTGCCGAAGGTAGATCGCATTCTGGCGCTGGCGGAAACTAACGCCCAACTGGAAAAACTGGACGCTGAAGGCCGCGTTGCCTGGGCGCTGGATAATCTGCCCGGTGAATATGTGCTTTCTTCCAGCTTCGGCATTCAGGCGGCGGTGAGCCTGCATCTGGTGAATCAGATTCGGCCGGATATTCCAGTGCTCCTCACCGATACCGGTTATCTGTTCCCGGAAACCTACCGCTTTATTGACGAGTTAACGGACAAACTCAAGCTCAACCTGAAAGTGTACCGTGCTACCGAAAGCGCCGCCTGGCAGGAAGCACGCTACGGCAAACTGTGGGAACAGGGCGTTGAAGGCATTGAAAAGTACAATGACATCAACAAAGTCGAACCGATGAACCGGGCGCTGAAAGAACTGAATGCGCAAACGTGGTTTGCTGGCCTGCGCCGTGAACAATCCGGCAGCCGCGCCAATTTACCGGTGCTGGCAATTCAGCGTGGCGTATTTAAAGTGCTGCCGATTATCGATTGGGATAACCGAACGATATATCAGTATCTGCAAAAGCATGGCCTGAAATATCACCCATTATGGGACGAAGGATATTTATCGGTGGGCGATACCCATACAACCCGTAAATGGGAACCCGGCATGGCGGAAGAAGAAACACGTTTCTTTGGCTTAAAAAGGGAATGTGGATTACACGAAGGGTAAATATATTGCCGGATAAATTAAACGCCTCTGTCAGAAATGATGGGGGCGTTTTTATTTTGCGAGCAGCATTCCGGCATTTAAAGGTGAACATCGCAGGGGAAATTAACAGGTATAGAATGGCGTTGGGTGCTTGAGGCTGTCTGGCGTTAAGCATTCGCGAGGTTCCAGATGGACAAAAGCCCCAGGCGATATTTCTATCAACCTGAGGCCAGCGTTCGAACCTAAGCAATTCGGATGTTAGTCTCTTCTTTGCAGGGAGGCAAGACATGCTGACAAAATATGCCCTTGTGGCAATCATCGTACTGTGTTGTACAGTACTGGGATTCACGCTGATGGTAGGCGACTCGTTGTGTGAGTTGAGTATCAGAGAACGTGGTATGGAGTTTAAGGCAGTTCTCGCTTACGAATCGAAGAAGTAGCCACCACGCGGGGGTAAAACCCCGCGTACTGAATTGTGATGGTTTGGTCTCCTGCACCCTTTTTTAAATTTATATTTTTTATGTGAATATTTTGTCTCTATTTATTATTATGAATTTCAAATGAAAATCATCAATTTATTCATAATATAAATGTTTTATTGGCTGATATATATCACAGATAATTTTTAATATATGCGTAAATATCCTTTAAGTTTCACTGAAGGATAAAAACATTGTGACTTTCTTTGATTTCTGGGGAAAAACCCGACGTGGCGAGAAAGAGGGTGGTGACGACTATCACCTTCTTTGCTGGCATTCGCTGGATGTAGCCGCAATGGGCTATTTAATGGTTAAAAGCAACTGCTTCGGGCTGGCTGACTATTTTCTTCAATTAGGTTTCGCTGACACGAAGCAGGCAGCACAATTTTTCGCCTGGTTGTTGTGCAGGCACGATACTGGAAAATTTGCCCGCTCATTTCAGCAACTTTACCTGCACCCACAACTCAAGGTTCCGGAAGGCGCAAGAAAGAATTACGAAAAGATCTCTCATTCAACGCTGGGTTACTGGTTGTGGCATCATTATTTAAGAGGATGCGAAGAGTTGCTTCCTTCATCTTCACTCTCTCCGCGCAAGCTCAAACGGGTAATAGATATGTGGATGCCCGTAACTACCGGGCATCATGGTCGGCCTCCTGACCGTATTGATGAACTGGATAATTTTCTGCCTGAAGATAAAGCTGCTGCACGAGATTTTCTCATTGCAATCAAACCACTGTTTCCGCTCATCGAGATCCCCGCATTCTGGGATGAGGACGAGGGCGTTGAACTTATAAAACAACTTTCCTGGTATATCTCTGCAACCGTCGTACTTGCAGACTGGACGGGATCGTCAACGCGATTTTTTCCACGCGTCGCACAGACAATGGATATTGAAGATTACTGGCAGAAAACTTTAGTTCAGGCTCAAAACGCCTTAACTGTCTTTCCTCCAAAAGCAAAAGTCGCGCCTTTCACCGGAATTAATACGCTGTTTCCTTTTATTGAGCACCCGACACCGTTACAGCAAAAGGTGCTGGAACTGGATATCAGCCGGCCCGGGCCGCAGTTATTTATTCTGGAAGATGTAACTGGTGCAGGTAAAACAGAAGCGGCGCTTATCCTGGCGCACAGGTTGATGGCTGCGGGGAAAGCGCAGGGTTTGTTTTTTGGCCTGCCAACAATGGCAACGGCCAATGCCATGTACGAGCGACTGGTCAAAACCTGGCTTGCTTTCTATTCGCCACAATCCCGCCCCAGCCTGGTGCTGGCACACAGTGCCCGAACATTAATAGACCGCTTTAATGACTCACTCTGGTCCGGTGATTTAGTCGGGTCAGAAGAACCGGATGAACAAACATTCAGTCAGGGATGTGCGGCCTGGTTTGCCGACAGTAACAAGAAGGCGCTACTGGCTGAAATTGGCGTCGGCACGCTGGATCAGGCGATGATGGCGGTGATGCCGTTTAAACATAATAATCTGCGGCTTCTGGGACTGAGTAACAAAATCCTGCTGGCTGATGAGATCCATGCCTGTGACGCTTACATGTCGTGCATTCTTGAAGGATTGATTGAGCGGCAGGCGCGTGGCGGAAACAGCGTTATTTTGCTTTCTGCCACGTTATCTCAACAGCAGCGCGACAAACTCGTTGCTGCCTTTGCGCGTGGTGCAGAGGGCCAGCAAGAAGCTCCGTTCCTGGAAAAGGATGATTACCCCTGGCTGACGCACGTTACGAAATCGGATGTGCATTCACACCGAGTAGCAACGCGCAAAGACGTTGAGCGTAGCGTGAGCGTGGGTTGGCTTCATAGCGAACAAGAGTGTATTGCGCATATCGAATCGGCGGTAAGTCAGGGGAAATGCATCGCCTGGATCCGGAATTCTGTCGATGATGCTATTAAAGTTTATCGTCAGTTACTTGCCCGCGGCGTCATTCCTGCTTCCAGCCTTTCTCTTTTTCATAGCCGCTTTGCTTTTAGCGATCGCCAGCGAATTGAAACGGAAACGCTGGCACGCTTTGGTAAAGAAGATAGCTCACAGCGTGCCGGAAAAGTCCTCATTTGTACTCAGGTCTTAGAGTCGAGCGTTGATTGCGATATGGACGAAATGATTTCCGACCTGGCCCCTGTTGATTTGCTGATCCAGCGAGCGGGGCGATTACAGCGGCATATCCGCGATATTAATGGTCAGTTAAAGCGTGACGGAAAAGACGAGCGTTCTCCTCCTGAATTGCTGATTCTGGCCCCCGTCTGGGACGACTCTCCGGGCGATGAATGGTTTGGCAGAGCCATGCGTAACAGTGCATATGTCTACCCCGATCATGGGCGAATCTGGCTGACGCAGCGTGTGCTGCGTCAGCAAGGCGCTATTCAGATGCCACACTCAGCCCGGCTTCTGATTGAATCAGTCTACGGTGAGGACGTGGTAATGCCGGAAGGGTTTGCCCGCAGCGAGCAGGAGCAAGTGGGCAAATATTACTGCGATCGCGCAATGGCTAATAAGTTTGTGCTGAACTTCAGGCCCGGCTATGCCGCCAATATCAACGATTACCTCCCGGAAAAGCTGTCGACACGTCTGGCTGAGGAGTCTGTTTCCCTGTGGCTGGCTACCTGTATTGACGGTGTGGTGAAGCCTTATGCCACCGGTGCTCACGCATGGGAAATGAGCGTTGTCAGAGTGCGTCGAAGCTGGTGGAAAAAACATTGCGATGAGTTTTCTTTACTGGAAGGGGAAGCGTTCAGGCAGTGGTGCGTTGAACAGCGGCAAGATCCGGAGATGGCAAATGTGATTTTAGTTACCGATGACGAAAGTTGCGGGTATTCGGCTAGGGAGGGATTGATTGGTAAGGTTGATTGAGATGCCCTGGAGTCGGAGGACTCCAGGGCCTATCCCCGCTGACGCGGGGAACGGAATAACAGAGTAACAGGAGCTACCTCTTACTGCTGGTTTATCCCTACGTTAATAGGGAAGAAGGGAGTATAGCATCTACTGAGATGAATTTGTTTTGATATTTAATTTGAACTTCCTCTTACTGCCTTTAGATTTTTCTATGCGAGGAGTAATCTTTGCTCAGTTTGGGAGCGTTGAGTTTTTTTTACCCAAATATAGGCTCTGGATACAGGACTGATTGGTTATTCCAGAGTATGAGAATTATGTAAGAGGGTTGTACCATGGAAGAAAAGACCTCCCGCTGTAAACGACTGTTTTGTCGACTAATGGTTCGTTTTGGTAAAAGGTTGTCAGTTAGTTTTCAGTTATCGGTTAACTAAAGGTTTAAGGGATGACAAATGCCATGGAAGGTGATTTTAATAAGGAATAGTTATGTACCCTACTAGTTTAATTACTTCCCCGTGGTTGCCTGTTCGTTTCAAAGACGGAACGACAGGCAAGCTGGCGCCAGTCGATCTGGCTGATGAAAATGTTGTCGATATCGCTGCGCCGCGGGCAGATCTCCAGGGGGCGGCATGGCAGTTTTTGCTGGGACTATTACAAACCAGCTTCGCGCCAAAAGATCAACGTCGTTGGGATGATATCTGGGAAGACGGACTGGAAGCTGAAAAGCTACGGGAAGCATTGCTGTCATTAGACCATGCTTTCCAGTTCGGGCCAGATTCACCTTCATTTATGCAGGATTTTGAGGCGCTCACGGGAGATAAAGTTCCGGTCGCTTCGCTACTGCCTGAGATTCCCGGCGTTCAAACAACAAAGTTTAATAAAGACCACTTTATCAAGCGTGGTGTAACGGAACACCTGTGCCCACAGTGTTCTGCACTAGCCTTGTTCTCTCTACAGTTAAATGCGCCGTCAGGCGGCAAAGGCTATCGCACCGGCTTACGCGGCGGTGGGCCGATGACTACTCTGATTGAATTACAGGAATATCAGGGCAATCAACAAACACCCTTGTGGCGCAAACTGTGGCTCAACGTGATGCCGCAGGATGAATCTGACTTACCGCTACCCAAAAAATTTGACGATCTGGTTTTCCCCTGGCTTGGCCCGACGCGTACCAGTGAACTGGCCGGTGCGGTGGTAACTGATGATCAGGTCAACAAACTCCAGGCGTACTGGGGAATGCCTCGGCGTATACGTATTGATTTTAATACCACGACAGTCGGCAACTGCGATATTTGCGGTGAGCAGAGCGACGCGCTCCTGAGTCTGATGACGACCAAAAATTACGGTGCGAATTATGCCATGTGGCAGCATCCCTTAACGCCTTACCGTGTACCACTTAAAGAGGGCGGTGAGTTTTACTCCGTTAAACCACAACCGGGCGGTTTAATCTGGCGCGACTGGTTAGGACTTATCGAAACGGGTAAGTCAGAAAACAATACGGAACTTCCCGCGCTGGTGGTGAAACTCTTTAATGCCAGCAGTCTGAAACAGGCAAAAGTGGGCCTGTGGGGATTTGGCTATGATTTCGACAACATGAAAGCGCGCTGTTGGTACGAACACCATTTCCCGCTACTGCTCAATAAAAAAGAAGGCCAGATACCAAAGCTGCGGCAGGCTGCGCAAACGGCTTCACGGATTCTAAGTCTGTTACGGAGTGCATTGAAAGAAGCATGGTTCTCCGATCCAAAAGGTGCACGGGGTGATTTCAGTTTTGTGGATATCGACTTCTGGAACAAAACTCAGCATCGCTTCCTGAGGTTAGTGCGTCAAATTGAAGAAGGTCAGGAGCCGGATGAATTACTCAGCAAATGGCAAAAGGAAATGTGGTTATTCGCGCGTCAGGATTTTGACGAGCGGGTATTCACTAATCCTTATGAGCCCGTTGATTTGAAACGCGTCATGACCACGCGCAAGAAATATTTTACAACATCGGCGGAGAAGCAAAGTGCTAAAGCCGCCAGGGAGAAAAAGCAGGAGGCTGCTGAATGAGTATTGTAAAAGAGGAGCACAAAGCCACGCTGCGCAAATGGCACGAGGAATTGCAGGAAAAACGCGGCAATCGTGCCAGTCTGCGGCGTAGTACGACGGTTAATGATGTTTGTTTGTCAGAAGGGTTTCGTTCTCTGCTAATGCAGACCCACACGTTGTGGAAAGTTGAAGCGCAAGAGTGGCGTTTTACCGCACTGGCGCTGGTCGCTGCAGTTAGCGCCAATGTAAAAGCCATTGATGAACGGCAGCCTTTTGCCGCGCAGCTGGCGGCAGTAATGTCAGAAGGGCGGTTTTCGCGACTGTCAGCAGTAAAAATGCCGGATGATTTACTGCGCCAGTTACGTCGCGCGGTCAAATTATTAAACGGTTCCGTCAATCTTATCTCTTTGGCAGACGATATTTTCCGCTGGTGCCAGGAGAGTGACGACCTGCTCAACCATCACCGCCGCCAGCAGCGGCCAACAGAATTTATCCGTATCCGCTGGGCGCTGGAATATTACCAGGCTGGCGACGCCGATAACGAACAAAATTAATAAAGGACTATCTCATGACGACATTTATTCAGCTTCATTTGTTAACCGCTTACCCTGCAGCCAACCTTAACCGTGATGACACCGGTGCGCCGAAAACCGTGGTGCTGGGTGGAGCAACGCGTCTGCGCGTTTCCTCGCAAAGTCTGAAACGTGCGTGGCGCACTTCTGCACTTTTTGAACAGTCGCTGGCGGGCCATATTGGTATTCGTAGTGGGCGTATCGCGCGCGAGGCAGCAACTATCATGATTGAGAAAGGAATCGAAGAAAAAAAAGCCATCGAATGGGCGGCAGATATTGCCGATTATCTTGGTAAAGCCAAAAAAGACAAAAAACCAAAAGATCCGCTCACTAACGCTGAAACTGAACAGCTCGTCCATATCAGCCCGGCAGAATTTGACGCCGTAAAAGCGCTGGCCCATCAACTGGCAGAAGAAAAGCGCGCGCCAAAAGAGGACGATCTCGCTTTGTTACGTAAAGATCGTATGGCGGTAGATATCGCCATGTTTGGTCGTATGCTGGCGAATAAACCTGAGTTTAATGTTGAAGCCGCCTGTCAGGTCGCGCACGCGTTTGGTGTCAGTGAAACGATTGTCGAAGATGATTTTTTCACCGCCGTTGATGATTTGCGCCAGGCCTCTGAAGATGCTGGTGCAGGGCATCTTGGTGAAACTGGATTTGGTTCTGCGCTGTTCTACACCTATATCTGCATTGATAAAGATCTGCTGGTCGAAAACCTCGGCGGTGACGAAGCATTAGCTAATCAGACCCTGCGCGCCTTTACGGAAGCAGCGTTTAAAGTTTCCCCAACCGGTAAACAAAACAGCTTTGCCAGCCGTGCCTACGCCTCCTGGGTGCTGGCAGAAAAAGGCACCGAACAACCGCGTTCTCTGGCGGCGGCTTTCTATGAACCCATTAATGGCACACGTCAGTTAGATGTGGCAGTGCAGCGTATTACAACGCTTCGCGAAAACATGAATACGGTTTACGAACAGAAGACCGAATGCGCAAGTTTTGACGTGATGAACAAACAGGGAAGCATGAAGGACGTGCTGGACTTTATCTGCGCGTAAGGGGCGGCTTATGAGCCAATATCTGATTTTTCATCTTCATGGGCCAATGGCATCCTGGGGCGTTGATGCACCCGGTGAGGTGCGTCATACCCATGAACTGCCTTCGCGTTCAGCATTGCTGGGGCTGCTGGCTGCCGGGGTAGGGATACGGCGTGATGACACCGAATGCTTAAACGCGTTTAATCGCCACTATTCACTGGTGGTTTGCGCCAGCCGTAACCCGCGCTGGGCACGGGATTATCACACGGTCCAGATGCCAAAAGAGGTGCGTAAAGCGCGTTATTTCAGCCGTCGCGAAGAGTTGAGCGACCCTGATCTTCTAAGCGCGATTATCTCCCGGCGCGACTACTACACCGATGCCTGGTGGATGGTGGCCGTGGCAACAACAGCTGATGCGCCTTACAGCCTCGAACAGTTGCAGGAAGGTTTACGCCATCCGGTTTTTCCGCTTTATCTGGGGCGAAAAAGCCATCCGCTGGCATTACCCCTTGCGCCGTTACTGCTTGAAGGTAACGCGTCTGATGCCTTACGTAACGCATACCAACAGTATCAGGATCGTTTCCACGAACTGAAAATCTCACTCCCGAAACTTCAGGATGAATGCTGGTGGGAAGGGGAGCACGATGGCCTGGTCGCGAGCAAAATATTACGCCGCCGGGATGTTCCTTTAAATCGTCAGCAGTGGCTGTTTGGGGAACGCACCGTCAATCAGGGGCCGTGGCTCAGCAAGGAGGAACCATGTACCTCTCAAGAATAACCTTACATACCGGCCAGCTTTCGCCTGCGCAGTTACTGCATCTGGTGGATCGCGGTGAATATGTGATGCATCAGTGGCTGTGGGATCTTTTTCCTGGCGGCAAAGAAAGGCAATTTCTTTATCGTCGGGAAGAACTCCAGGGCGCGTTTCGCTTTTTTGTCCTGTCGCAGGAACGCCCGGCGGAAAGCGAAACGTTCACCATCGAATGCCGGTCATTTGCGCCGGAGCTGCGTACCGGACAATCCCTTTTTTTCAACCTGCGAGCGAATCCAACAGTCTGTAAAGCGGGTAAGCGCCACGATCTGCTGATGGAGGCGAAACGGCAGGTGAGGGGACTGGCGGAAGGGCGTGATGTCTGGTTGCATCAACAACAGGCGGCGCTGGGCTGGCTGGCTGCGCAGGGAGAGAGAAGTGGTTTTACACTGCTGGATACCTCGGTCGATGCCTACCGACAACAGCAACTGCGGCGGGAAAATGCCCGGCAACTGATCCAGTTCAGTAGCGTGGATTATACGGGGATGCTTACGGTCACCGATTCTGGGTTATTTCTGCAACGTCTCAGCCTGGGGTATGGCAAAAGCCGGGCGTTCGGCTGTGGTCTGATGCTGATCAAACCCGGAGCAGAGGCGTGACGTTTGTACCGTTGAGTCCGATCCCCTTAAAAGATCGCACCTCCATGATCTTCCTCCAGTACGGTCAGATCGACGTGCTGGACGGCGCTTTCGTGCTGATCGACAAAACCGGGATCCGCACGCACATTCCGGTGGGATCGGTCGCCTGCATTATGCTCGAACCGGGAACGAGAGTTTCCCACGCGGCGGTGCATCTGGCCGCCACGGTGGGAACACTGCTGGTCTGGGTCGGTGAAGCGGGCGTTCGCGTCTACTCTTCCGGACAACCCGGTGGGGCGCGGGCAGATAAATTACTCTACCAGGCAAAGCTGGCTTTAACAGAAGATCTACGGTTGAAGGTGGTGCGTAAAATGTATGAATTACGTTTTCGTGAGCCACCGCCAGCTCGCCGTTCAGTGGAGCAGCTACGGGGAATTGAGGGAGCCCGAGTACGCCAGACCTATGCATTACTGGCGAAGCAATATGGTGTGAAATGGAATGGTCGCAACTACGATCCTAAAGACTGGGAAAAAGGCGATGTTGTGAATCGCTGCATCAGTGCTGCCACATCATGTCTGTACGGTATATCTGAAGCGGCGGTATTAGCCGCGGGATATGCGCCCGCTATTGGTTTTATCCATGGTGGCAAACCGCTTTCATTTGTTTATGACATAGCCGATATCATTAAATTTGATTCGGTTGTACCAAAGGCATTTGAAATAGCGGCGAGGCAACCCGCAGAACCTGATAAAGAAGTCAGGTTGGCTTGTCGCGATATTTTCCGTAGTAGTAAATTAACGGGCAAATTAATTCCGTTAATTGAGGAAGTCCTTGCCGCCGGTGAAATTGAACCACCACAACCTGCGCCGGATATGTTACCGCCAGCTATCCCGGAACCTGAAACGCTGGGTGATAGTGGTCACCGGGGGCGCAGCGGATGAGCATGGTCGTGGTTGTTACAGAAAATGTCCCTCCGCGCTTACGTGGACGGCTTGCAATCTGGCTCCTGGAAGTACGTGCCGGTGTTTATGTTGGTGATACATCAAAACGTATTCGGGAGATGATCTGGCAGCAAATCTCCCAACTGGCAGGTTGCGGAAATGTGGTCATGGCCTGGGCGACCAATACCGAGTCGGGTTTTGAATTTCAGACCTGGGGTGAAAACAGACGTATTCCGGTGGATTTGGATGGGTTACGTTTGGTTTCTTTTCTTCCTGTTGATAATCAATAAGTTATCCGTTCTTTAAAAATAAGGAAATGTTTGAATTTAGTTGGTAGATTGTTGATGTGGAATAAAATTGTTTAAAAACAGATACGTATGCTTAGTGTGTTCCCCGCGCCAGCGGGGATAAACCGGTCTCTAGCGCAGATCGTGTTTATTGCCGGGAGTGTTCCCCGCGCCAGCGGGGATAAACCGGGCGAATAAAATATCGTTTATTTTTATTTTCAGTGTTCCCCGCGCCAGCGGGGATAAACCGAGATAGCCATATTTCTGTAACGAATGGCATCAGTGTTCCCCGCGCCAGCGGGGATAAACCGGCATAGGGAACAGGCCGTTCACCGTTTCGAAAGTGTTCCCCGCGCCAGCGGGGATAAACCGTATTCAGGCACCCATCACTCATGATGTTATTAGTGTTCCCCGCGCCAGCGGGGATAAACCGGTTTAACCGAGAAATACATCATGTTTAGCCGAGGTGTTCCCCGCGCCAGCGGGGATAAACCGTGCTGGATTAGGGTTAGCTTAAAATTCAGTTCGTGTTCCCCGCGCCAGCGGGGATAAACCGGCTTCCTCCACCGGAAGAAGTCCGCCATCTCAGTGTTCCCCGCGCCAGCGGGGATAAACCGACCGGAGTGATAGACCGTTTGCTCGATGCCGTGTGTTCCCCGCGCCAGCGGGGATAAACCGAGTTAAAAAAATCCACTGCATATAATGAGATCGTGTTCCCCGCGCCAGCGGGGATAAACCGTTGATCCAGTGTGTCAGGGGCTTAACTTTTGCGTGTTCCCCGCGCCAGCGGGGATAAACCGACCAGCATAAATTTGGCTATGCCATTGTACGTGTGTTCCCCGCGCCAGCGGGGATAAACCGATTTCTTTGTCATTCGGTTTTAAACCGTTTAAGTGTTCCCCGCGCCAGCGGGGATAAACCGAGTGAGCCAGCCTGGATTATTGAGGCGCGTATGTGTTCCCCGCGCCAGCGGGGATAAACCGAAACGCCGTGGTGTGCCGCGTTCGCCGGAGCTGTGTTCCCCGCGCTAGCGGGGATAAACCGTTGACGATAAACAGTTTGCTACCTTGCTTGAAGTGTTCCCCGCGCCAGCGGGGATAAACCGCCTGACCAGATGAGAGACTTTAACCCGGAACTGTGTTCCCCGCGCCAGCGGGGATAAACCGTCGACAATGGATAAGTTGACTTCAGGTCTGGGGAGTTCCCCGCGCTAGCGGGAATAAACCGTGCAGTACGCCTGATGACAAACCAAGCATCGGGAGTTCCCCCGCGTCAGCGGGGAACTCCCAGCTCCCATTTTCAACCCCATCAAGACGCCTTTGCCAGTTCCTTCACCAGCGGTAGCATTATCCGCATAACGTCACGGCAGCGACGTTCTATTCTTCCAGGAAGCGCCTTATCAATATGCTGTTGATTATCAAGCCTTACATCATGCCAGCTATTTCCCGCCGGGAAGGCCGGTGTTTTTGCGCGTTGCTGATAACCATCCTTATTTCCAAGATTCCAGTTGGTCGCCTCCACCGAAAGTACCGCAATACCGGCTTTGTCGAAAACTTCTGCATCGTTACAACATCCGGTACCTTTCGGATAGTTTTTATTCAAACCTGGATTTGTTGTCGCTGCAATCCCATGATTACGCGCAATTGCCAGCGCTCGATCACGGGTTAATTTCCTGACAGCTTCTGGTGTATTTACGCCACTATTAAAATAAAGCTTATCGCCCACGATCAAATTATCGAGATTAATCACCAGCAGGGTATTTTTCTTTTCAGTATCGCTCATGCGCTTGAGTAAATTCTCAGCACCTAATTTCCCTTCCTCTTCACCACTGGTGGCAATAAAACGAATCCCATACTCAGTCGGAATATCTTTCAGGCGCTCTGCCAGTTCAAGCATAACACCAAGGCCTGCGGCATTATCATCCACACCTTGTAATGTTAATCCCCCAAGGTTGGCATCAATATCTGCATCACTTTGCGGAGCATAGGTATCAAGATGCGCCATGATGATGATTTGCTGTGGCACTTTTCCTTCATGAGCGGCAATCACCGTACTTCCTGTCACGTTATGCCAGCTTTTACGCTTGTTTTTATCGGTGAAGATATAACGGCTATTAAATGTCCGAATATCGCTGCGATAACCCATCTGTTGAAACTGCTGATTGATATAATCGGCAGATAACATTTCCGCAGGTGTTCCGGTCATTCGTCCAGGAAAGAAAGTGGCGAGATGTCGCGTCTGAGTATTGGCAATATCTCCAGGTCTTACAGTGGCAGCCTGGACAGGGAGGATAAAGCATACGCCGAGCGCCAGGGCAGCGGTACGGTGGCGCAATGCGGAAAACATAGTGAGTCCTTAAATACCATGCAAATTTTTTTACCGCCATAGTATGAAACTGCCGCTGCGCTAAAACAATTTCAAATCTTCCTAAACGCCCGAAATCCGGTGGCTTAAGCACTTTTTGATATTAGCTTTGCCAATGCGTTATTCCGTTAAGGAACTACTCATTCCAATTGGTAATTTCATTCGTTCTCCTGCGCTCCCTATAGTCGAAACATCTGATGGCAAGAAAATAGCGGTATTGCAAAGGAACGGTTATGGATCAAAAACGACTTACTCACCTGCGGCAACTGGAGGCGGAAAGCATCCACATTATTCGTGAGGTGGCGGCAGAATTCTCAAATCCGGTGATGCTCTACTCCATCGGTAAAGATTCCAGCGTCATGCTGCATCTGGCGCGCAAGGCGTTTTATCCAGGTACGCTGCCTTTCCCATTGCTGCATGTCGATACTGGCTGGAAATTCCGCGAGATGTATGAGTTCCGCGATCGTACGGCTAAAGCCTACGGCTGCGAGCTGCTGGTACATAAAAACCCGGAAGGCGTGGCGATGGGGATTAACCCGTTCGTGCACGGTAGCGCCAAGCATACCGATATTATGAAAACCGAAGGTTTGAAGCAGGCGTTGAACAAATATGGTTTTGATGCCGCCTTCGGTGGCGCGCGCCGCGACGAAGAGAAATCCCGCGCTAAAGAGCGTATCTACTCTTTCCGTGATCGCTTCCATCGCTGGGACCCGAAAAATCAGCGCCCGGAACTGTGGCACAACTACAACGGGCAAATTAACAAAGGCGAAAGTATTCGCGTCTTCCCGCTCTCTAACTGGACCGAGCAGGATATCTGGCAATACATCTGGCTGGAAAATATAGACATTGTCCCACTGTATCTCGCCGCTGAACGTCCGGTTCTGGAACGCGACGGTATGTTGATGATGATTGATGACAACCGTATCGACCTGCAACCGGGCGAAGTGATTAAGAAACGGATGGTGCGTTTCCGTACGCTGGGCTGCTGGCCGCTGACCGGTGCGGTGGAGTCAAATGCACAAACACTGCCGGAGATCATCGAAGAGATGCTGGTCTCCACCACCAGTGAACGTCAGGGTCGCGTGATTGACCGCGACCAGGCGGGATCCATGGAGCTGAAAAAACGTCAGGGGTATTTTTAAGATGAACACCGCACTTGCACAACAAATCGCCAATGAAGGCGGCGTCGAAGCCTGGATGATTGCGCAACAACATAAAAGCCTGTTGCGTTTTCTTACCTGTGGTAGCGTCGATGACGGCAAAAGTACCCTGATTGGCCGCCTGTTGCACGATACCCGCCAAATCTACGAAGATCAGCTCTCATCGCTGCATAACGACAGTAAACGTCACGGCACCCAGGGCGAAAAACTGGACCTGGCCCTGCTGGTGGACGGCCTGCAAGCTGAGCGTGAACAGGGCATCACCATTGATGTGGCTTACCGCTATTTCTCCACCGAGAAGCGTAAATTTATCATTGCCGACACTCCAGGGCACGAGCAGTACACCCGCAATATGGCGACTGGCGCATCGACATGCGAACTGGCGATCTTACTGATCGATGCCCGTAAAGGCGTGCTCGATCAAACGCGTCGTCACAGTTTTATCTCCACGCTGTTGGGGATCAAACATCTGATCGTGGCGATCAACAAAATGGATCTGGTGGATTACAGCGAAGAGACGTTCACCCGCATTCGTGAAGATTATCTGACCTTTGCCGAGCAGCTGCCGGGTAATCTGGATATTCGCTTTGTGCCGCTCTCCGCGCTGGAAGGCGACAACGTGGCTTCGCAAAGTGAAAGCATGTCGTGGTACAGCGGTCCGACACTACTCGAAGTACTGGAAACAGTGGAGATACAGCGAGTGGTGGATGCCCAGCCAATGCGCTTTCCGGTGCAGTACGTTAACCGCCCGAATCTTGATTTTCGTGGCTACGCCGGAACGCTGGCATCCGGTCGCGTGCAAGTCGGGCAACGAGTCAAAGTGCTGCCCTCTGGTGTGGAGTCAAACGTCGCGCGGATAGTTACTTTTGATGGCGATCGCGAAGAAGCCTTTGCCGGAGAAGCGATCACCCTGGTGCTGACGGATGAGATCGACATCAGCCGTGGCGATCTGCTGCTGGCGGCAGACGAAGTGTTACCGGCTGTGCAGAGTGCGTCGGTGGATGTGGTATGGATGGCGGAACAGCCGCTTTCCCCGGGCCAGAGTTACGACATCAAAATTGCCGGTAAGAAGACGCGTGCTCGTGTTGATGGCATTCGTTATCAGGTTGATATTAATAACCTTACCCAACGCGAAGTTGAAAATCTGTCACTGAATGGCATTGGTTTGGTGGATCTCACCTTTGACGAGCCGCTGGTGTTAGATCGCTATCAACAAAATCCGGTAACGGGTGGGCTGATTTTTATCGATCGCCTGAGCAATGTGACCGTGGGGGCCGGTATGGTGCACGAGCCAGTTAGCCAGGCAACTGCTGCGCCATCTGAATTCAGTGCATTCGAACTGGAATTGAATGCTCTGGTCCGTCGCCATTTCCCGCACTGGGGCGCGCGCGATTTACTGGGAGATAAATAATGGCGCTGCATGACGAAAACGTCGTCTGGCATAGCCATCCGGTCACTGTGCAACAACGCGAGCAACACCACGGTCATCGTGGTGTTGTATTGTGGTTTACCGGCCTCTCCGGGTCCGGTAAATCCACGGTCGCCGGGGCGCTGGAGGAGGCATTACATAAGCTCGGCGTCAGTACGTATCTGTTGGATGGCGACAACGTTCGCCATGGATTATGCAGCGATCTCGGTTTTAGCGATGCCGATCGTAAAGAGAATATCCGTCGCGTCGGTGAAGTGGCGAATTTGATGGTTGAAGCCGGACTGGTGGTGCTGACCGCATTTATCTCGCCACACCGCGCCGAACGCCAGATGGTTCGCGAACGCCTGGGAGAAGGGCGCTTTATCGAAGTGTTTGTCGATACGCCGCTGGCGATTTGCGAGGCCCGCGATCCAAAAGGCTTATATAAGAAAGCGCGTGCCGGTGAGCTGCGTAACTTTACGGGAATAGATTCCGTTTACGAAGCGCCTGAATCGGCAGAAATTAATCTCAATGGTGAACAATTAGTAACAAATTTGGTTCAGCAATTATTAGATCTGCTGAGACAGAACGATATTATCAGATCCTGAGACACCACCGGGTTTCCATGCCCGGTTCGTCAAAGTAACAGGATTAAATATGCGTAATAGCGATAACATAACCTTCACAAAATCAGAGGCATTTGCCGTTGACGACGAGACTACATGGTCTTTGTCGGGAGCTGCTGTGGGCTTTGTATCGTGGCTATTCGCACTGGCGATTCCCTTTCTGGTTTATGGTCCTAACACGCTGTTTTTTTTCCTCTACACCTGGCCATTCTTTCTTGCATTGATGCCTGTAGCGGTGGTTGCGGGTATCGCGTTACATTCACTGACTGGCGGCAAATTGCTTTACACCATCTTGTTAACTCTTCTCATTGTCGGCGTTATGTTCGGCGCACTATTCTTGTGGTTGCTGGGATGAGTTGCCGATAATTCAAACCGTAACCAATAATGAGATTATGTTCCGCACACCCTGGGTATACGTAACAATGGACAAATGTGGTACATTTGCCCGCGTTGTCGCGGCTTTCCAGCCTCAGTGCATAGCGTTCGTGGGGCAAATATGGGATGAAAATGCCGTTTTTCAGGGGGCAGGATGGGTAAACTAACACTGCTGTTGCTGGCTATACTGGTCTGGCTGCAGTATTCGCTGTGGTTCGGTAAGAACGGTATTCATGACTATAGCCGCGTCAATGATGACGTTGCGGCACAGCAGGCTACAAACGCAAAACTCAAAGCGCGTAACGACCAGCTTTTTGCCGAAATTGATGATCTCAATGGCGGTCAGGAAGCCCTTGAAGAGCGCGCGCGTAATGAACTCAGTATGACTAAACCGGGCGAAACCTTTTATCGTCTGGTGCCTGACGCGTCGAAACGTGCTCAGACCGCCGGGCAAAATAATCGATAAATCAGCCCAGGAATTAACATGGCAGCCACTAATATTGACGTTTGCGCCGTGGTGCCGGCGGCTGGCTATGGCCGCCGTATGCAAACGGAATGTCCTAAGCAGTATCTCTCAATCGGTAATAAAACCATTCTTGAACACTCGGTGCATGCGCTACTGGCGCATCCCCGGGTAACGCGTGTCATCATTGTGATAAGTCCCGGCGACAGCCGCTTTGCGCAACTTCCACTGGCAAATCATCCGCAAATCACCGTTGTTGACGGTGGCGAAGAACGTGCCGATTCCGTTTTGGCTGGTATTAAAGCCGTGGGGGATGCCGAATGGGTGCTGGTGCATGACGCTGCACGTCCTTGTCTTCATCAGGATGATCTTGCACGCCTTTTAACCCTTAGCGAAACCAGCCGCACGGGCGGCATTCTCGCCGCACCAGTGCGCGATACCATGAAACGCGCCGAACCGGGCAAAAATGCCATTGCTCATACCGTTGATCGCAGCGGCTTATGGCACGCGCTGACGCCGCAGTTTTTCCCTCGTGAGCTGTTACATGATTGTCTGACGCGTGCATTAAATGAAGGCGCTACTATTACCGACGAAGCCTCGGCGCTGGAATATTGTGGATTTCATCCGCAGCTGGTTGAAGGCCGCGCAGATAACATTAAAGTCACGCGCCCGGAAGATTTGGCACTGGCCGAGTTTTACCTCACCCGAACCATCCATCAGGAGAATACATAATGCGAATTGGACACGGTTTTGACGTACACGCCTTTGGCGGTGAAGGCCCAATTATCATTGGTGGCGTACGCATTCCTTACGAAAAAGGATTGCTGGCGCATTCTGATGGCGACGTAGCGCTCCATGCGTTGACCGATGCATTACTTGGTGCAGCGGCGCTGGGGGATATTGGTAAGCTGTTCCCGGATACTGATCCCGCATTTAAAGGCGCCGACAGCCGCGAATTGCTGCGCGAAGCCTGGCGTCGTATTCAGGCGAAGGGGTATACCCTCGGTAACGTCGATGTCACTATCATCGCTCAGGCACCGAAGATGTTGCCGCATATTCCACAAATGCGCGTGTTTATTGCCGAAGATCTCGGCTGCCATATGGATGATGTTAACGTGAAAGCCACTACTACGGAAAAACTTGGATTTACCGGACGTGGGGAAGGGATTGCCTGTGAAGCGGTGGCGCTACTCATTAAGGCAACAAAATGATTGAGTTTGATAATCTCACTTACCTCCACGGTAAACCGCAAGGCACCGGGCTACTGAAAGCTAACCCGGAAGACTTTGTAGTGGTGGAAGATTTAGGCTTCGAGCCTGATGGTGAAGGTGAACATATTCTGGTTAGAATCCTCAAAAACGGCTGTAATACCCGTTTTGTGGCGGATGCACTGGCGAAATTCCTGAAAATTCATGCCCGTGAAGTCAGCTTCGCTGGGCAAAAAGATAAACATGCTGTTACGGAACAGTGGTTTTGTGCACGAGTGCCAGGTAAAGAGATGCCGGATCTCAGTGCTTTTCAACTGGAAGGCTGCCAGGTGCTGGAGTATGCGCGACACAAGCGTAAGTTGCGTTTAGGCGTACTAAAAGGTAATGCCTTCACTCTGGTGCTGCGCGATGTAAGCAACCGTGACGATGTTGAACAACGTCTCATCGATATTTGCGTAAAAGGCGTGCCTAACTATTTTGGGGCTCAGCGTTTTGGTATTGGCGGTAGCAACTTGCAGGGCGCGCTGCGCTGGGCGCAAACCAATACTCCGGTGCGCGATCGCAATAAACGTAGTTTTTGGTTGTCGGCAGCCCGCAGTGCGTTGTTTAATCAGATTGTTGCTGAACGCCTCAAAAAAGCAGACGTTAATCAAGTTGTTGACGGCGATGCGCTACAATTAGCCGGACGTGGTAGCTGGTTTGTCGCAACCACCGAAGAACTGGCGGAATTACAGCGTCGCGTCAACGATAAAGAGCTGATGATAACCGCCGCATTACCGGGCAGTGGCGAATGGGGAACTCAGCGTGAAGCGCTGGCATTCGAACAAGCCGCTGTCGCCGAAGAAACTGAATTACAAACCTTACTGGTGCGCGAAAAAGTTGAAGCCGCGCGCAGAGCGATGCTGCTATATCCGCAACAATTAAGCTGGAACTGGTGGGATGATGTCACCGTAGAAATCCGTTTCTGGCTTCCGGCAGGCAGTTTTGCGACCAGCGTTGTCAGGGAACTAATCAACACAACAGGTGAATATGCGCATATTGCTGAGTAATGATGACGGGGTTCACGCACCCGGTATACAAACGCTGGCGAAAGCTTTGCGTGAGTTTGCTGACGTACAAGTGGTTGCCCCCGATCGTAACCGCAGTGGCGCATCAAATTCCCTGACGCTGGAATCCTCGCTTCGTACTTTTACTTTTGAAAATGGCGATATCGCAGTACAGATGGGCACGCCTACTGACTGCGTTTATTTAGGTGTTAACGCTTTAATGCGTCCGCGTCCGGACATCGTAGTTTCTGGTATTAATGCAGGACCAAATTTAGGTGATGATGTTATTTATTCCGGTACGGTAGCCGCCGCGATGGAAGGCCGTCATTTAGGCTTTCCGGCGCTGGCGGTTTCCCTGGATGGTCATAAACATTACGACACCGCTGCGGCAGTTACCTGTTCTATTCTGCGTGCATTGTGCAAAGAACCGCTGCGAACAGGGCGTATTCTTAATATAAATGTACCGGATTTGCCGCTGGACCAAATCAAAGGAATCCGCGTGACTCGCTGTGGGAGCCGCCATCCGGCAGATCAGGTGATCCCGCAGCAAGATCCTCGTGGTAATACACTGTACTGGATTGGTCCTCCAGGGGGGAAATGTGACGCCGGGCCGGATACCGACTTCGCAGCGGTAGATGAAGGTTATGTCTCCATCACGCCGTTGCATGTGGATTTAACTGCGCACAACGCGCAGGATGTGGTTTCAGACTGGTTAAACAGCGTGGGAGTTGGCACGCAATGGTAAGCAGACGCGTACAGGCACTTCTGGATCAATTACGCGCGCAGGGCATCAAGGATGAACAGGTGCTCAACGCGCTCGCCGCCGTGCCGCGTGAAAAGTTCATTGATGAAGCATTTGAACAAAAAGCCTGGGACAATATCGCATTACCGATAGGTCAAGGGCAGACAATCTCGCAGCCTTATATGGTGGCGAGAATGACGGAACTCCTCGAACTGACGCCGCAGTCGCGAGTACTGGAGATCGGCACCGGTTCGGGATACCAAACAGCAATTCTGGCGCATCTTGTCCAGCATGTATGCTCGGTTGAGCGTATTAAAGGATTACAGTGGCAGGCACGCCGTCGCCTGAAAAATCTTGATTTACATAATGTTTCAACCCGTCATGGTGATGGATGGCAAGGTTGGCAGGCGCGTGCGCCTTTTGACGCCATCATCGTAACGGCAGCGCCGCCCGAAATACCAACAGCGTTAATGACGCAACTGGACGAAGGCGGCATTCTCGTCTTACCCGTAGGGGAAGAGCACCAGTATTTGAAGAGGGTGCGTCGTCGGGGAGGCGAATTTATTATCGACACCGTGGAGGCAGTGCGCTTTGTTCCTTTAGTAAAAGGGGAACTAGCCTGAAGGCTGTGACGCGCATACCTGGATTTTTCCTGGTTATTTTGCAGCAGGTCAGCGTATCGTGAACACGTTTTCAGTGTTCAGTCCGACGCCTTGCGCGGTAATTATGTCACTGGTTATTAACCAATTTTTCTTGGGGGATAAATGAGCGCGGGAAGCCCAAAATTCACCGTTCGCCGCATTGCGGCTTTGTCACTGGTTTCGCTCTGGCTGGCAGGTTGTACAGATACGTCGAATCCACCAGCACCGGTTACCTCCGTCAACGGCGGTAATTCGACCAATACCAGTTCCGGGATGCTAATTACGCCGCCACCAAAAATGGGGTCAACCAGCACCGGGATACAACAGCCCCAAATTCAGTCAGTACAACAACCACAAATTCAATCTGCACAACAGCCGCAAATCCAGCCAGTGCAGCCAGTAGCTCAGCAGCCGGTACAGATGGAAAACGGACGCATCGTCTACAACCGTCAGTATGGGAACATTCCGAAAGGCAGTTATAGCGGCAGTACCTATACCGTGAAAAAAGGCGACACACTTTTCTATATCGCCTGGATTACTGGCAACGATTTCCGCGATCTCGCCCAACGCAATAATATTCAGGCGCCATACGCGCTGAACGTCGGTCAGACCTTACAGGTGGGTAATGCTTCAGGTACGCCAATCACTGGAGGAAATGCAATTACCCAGGCCGACGCAGCAGAGCAAGGAGTTGTGATCAAGCCTGCACAAAATTCAACCGTTGCTGTTGCGTCGCAACCGACAATTACGTATTCTGAGTCTTCGGGTGAACAGAGTGCTAACAAAATGTTGCCGAACAACAAGCCAACTGCGACGGCTGTCACAGCGCCTGTAACGGTACCAACAGCAAGCACAACCGAGCCAACTGCAAGCAGTTCGTCCAACAGTGCCGCTATTTCTGCATGGCTCTGGCCGACGAGTGGCAAAGTGATCGAAACCTTTGGGGCTTCCGAAGGGGGCAATAAAGGGATCGATATTGCAGGCAGTAAAGGACAGGCAATCAACGCGACCGCAGATGGCCGTGTTGTTTATGCCGGTAACGCGCTGCGCGGTTACGGTAATCTGATTATCATCAAACATAATGATGATTACCTGAGTGCCTACGCCCATAACGATACAATGCTGGTCCGGGAACAACAAGAAGTGAAGGCGGGGCAAAAAATAGCGACCATGGGTAGCACCGGAACCAGTTCAACACGCTTGCATTTTGAAATTCGTTACAAGGGGAAATCCGTAAACCCGCTGCGTTATTTACCGCAGCGATAATTCGGCGGAACCAGGCTTTTGCTTGCTAGTTCCGTCAAGGGATCACGGGTAGGAGCCACCTTATGAGTCAGAATACGCTGAAAGTTCATGATTTAAATGAAGACGCGGAATTTGATGAGAACGGAGTTGAGGTTTTTGACGAGAAAGCCTTAGTTGAAGAGGAACCCAGTGATAACGATTTGGCTGAAGAGGAGCTGTTATCGCAAGGGGCCACACAGCGTGTGTTGGACGCGACTCAGCTTTACCTTGGTGAGATTGGTTATTCGCCCCTGTTAACGGCCGAAGAAGAAGTTTATTTCGCGCGTCGCGCACTGCGTGGAGATGTCGCTTCACGTCGCCGGATGATTGAAAGTAACCTGCGTCTGGTCGTGAAGATTGCCCGCCGTTATGGCAATCGTGGTCTGGCGTTATTGGATCTGATCGAAGAGGGCAACCTGGGGCTGATCCGCGCGGTTGAGAAGTTTGACCCGGAACGTGGTTTCCGCTTCTCAACATACGCAACCTGGTGGATTCGCCAGACGATCGAGCGGGCGATTATGAACCAAACCCGTACTATTCGTTTGCCGATTCACATCGTAAAGGAGCTGAACGTTTACCTGCGAACCGCACGTGAGTTGTCCCATAAGCTGGACCACGAACCGAGCGCGGAAGAGATCGCAGAGCAACTGGATAAGCCAGTTGATGACGTCAGCCGTATGCTTCGTCTTAACGAGCGCATTACCTCGGTAGACACCCCGCTGGGTGGAGATTCCGAAAAAGCGTTGCTGGACATCCTGGCCGATGAAAAAGAAAACGGCCCGGAAGATACCACGCAAGATGACGATATGAAACAAAGCATCGTCAAATGGCTGTTCGAACTGAACGCCAAACAGCGTGAAGTGCTGGCACGTCGATTCGGTTTGCTGGGGTACGAAGCGGCAACACTGGAAGATGTAGGTCGTGAAATTGGCCTCACCCGTGAACGTGTTCGCCAGATTCAGGTTGAAGGCCTGCGCCGTTTGCGCGAAATCCTGCAAACGCAGGGGCTGAATATCGAAGCGCTGTTCCGCGAATAAGTAAGCATCTGTCAGAAAGGCCAGTCTCAAGCGAGGCTGGCCTTTTTCTTTTATTTGGGGAGTCGGTGTGTTTTGTCGCCTGGATAAGACACGTCAGCGTCCCACCCGGCAATCAACATCCTATTTGCTCATCATCTTGCGCACCAGCTGCATAAACAGCTCCTGCTCTTCTCCACTCAAACGTCCCAAAAATTCCTCATCCACACTGTCACCAATCGGTATCGCCGCAGCAAGTACCTTTTCTCCTTCGGCAGTCAGCCAGACAAAGCGTCGCCGCTTATCAGCAGAGTCATGTTCTCGTCTGACTAAGCCACGATTTTCCATTCGTGCCAGCATTTCTGCCAGCGTTGCTTTGGTGCTGACTGCTGCTTCCATCAGCGCAACCTGTTCGATGCCAGGCTTATCAGCAATGGCGCGCATCACCGCGTACTGCGGTTTGGTCAGGTCAGGTAGCTCATGCTGCCAGCGAGATGTGTGCTGCTGAAAAAGCTGTCGTAACTGATGGAACGCTTTATTTCGTAACGCCATGTAAACTCCGGGCAAACTATCTGCCGCTATCATAGCGGTTTTTCAGTGACGCAGGGGATGTTGTTACTTTTCAGTGCTTGCCGCGATGAGAACAGAGGCGTATTTTAATAATAACGTTCGTATACGAACAATTAAGAGAATTAACAATGAGACTGATCGTCGGGATGACAGGGGCCACCGGAGCGCCTCTTGGTGTGGCATTACTGCAAGCGCTGCGGGAGATGCCGAATGTCGAGACTCATCTGGTGATGTCGAAGTGGGCGAAAACCACCATTGAACTGGAAACGCCTTACAACGCCCGCGATGTTGCTGCCCTCGCAGACTTCTGCCATAACCCGGCGGATCAGGCCGCAACCATCTCCTCAGGTTCCTTTCGTACCGACGGCATGATCGTTATTCCGTGCAGTATGAAAACGCTCGCCGGTATCCGCGCTGGTTACGCCGATGGCCTGGTAGGGCGCGCGGCGGACGTCGTGCTCAAAGAAGGCCGCAAACTGGTGCTGGTGCCGCGTGAAATGCCGCTTAGCACCATCCATCTCGAAAATATGCTCGCACTTTCGCGCATGGGCGTGGCGATGGTGCCGCCGATGCCTGCCTTTTATAACCATCCCGAAACGGTAGATGACATTGTCCACCACGTGGTAGCCCGCGTGCTGGATCAATTTGGCCTCGAACATCCTCACGCCAGGCGCTGGCAAGGATTGCCGCAGGCCCGGAATTTTCCCAGGAGAATGAATAATGGCATTTGATGATTTACGCAGCTTTTTACAGGCGCTTGATGACTACGGTCAGTTACTGAAAATCAGTGAAGAAGTGAACGCCGAGCCGGATCTGGCAGCCGCTGCCAACGCCACCGGGCGTATCGGCGACGGTGCACCGGCGCTGTGGTTTGACAATATTCGCGGCTTTACCGATGCCCGCGTGGCAATGAACACCATCGGCTCCTGGCAGAACCACGCGATTTCCCTCGGCCTGCCGCCAAACACCCCGGTTAAAAAACAGATTGATGAGTTTATCCGCCGCTGGGATAACTTTCCCATTGCGCCGGAGCGCCGTGCGAATCCGGCCTGGGCGCAGAACATCGTCGATGGCGACGAGATCAATTTGTTCAATATCCTGCCGCTGTTTCGTTTAAACGATGGCGATGGCGGTTTCTATCTCGACAAAGCGTGCGTGGTTTCCCGCGATCCGCTCGACCCGGATAACTTCGGCAAGCAGAATGTCGGCATCTACCGCATGGAAGTTAAGGGCAAGCGTAAGCTCGGCCTGCAACCGGTGCCGATGCACGATATCGCCCTGCATCTGCATAAAGCAGAAGAGCGCGGTGAAGATCTGCCGATTGCGATCACGCTCGGTAACGATCCGATCATCACCCTGATGGGGGCCACCCCGCTGAAATACGATCAATCAGAGTACGAAATGGCTGGCGCACTACGCGAAAGCCCGTACCCGATCGCCACCGCCCCGCTGACCGGTTTTGATGTGCCGTGGGGCTCGGAGGTGATCCTCGAAGGGGTGATCGAAAGCCGTAAACGCGAGATTGAAGGGCCGTTCGGTGAATTTACCGGCCACTACTCCGGCGGGCGCAACATGACCGTAGTGCGCATCGATAAAGTCTCTTACCGCACCAAACCGATTTTTGAATCGCTCTATCTCGGTATGCCGTGGACCGAAATCGACTACCTGATGGGGCCAGCCACCTGTGTGCCGCTGTATCAGCAACTGAAAGCCGAGTTCCCGGAAGTGCAAGCGGTGAACGCTATGTACACCCACGGCCTGCTGGCGATTATCTCCACCAAAAAACGCTACGGCGGCTTTGCCCGCGCGGTGGGCCTGCGTGCGATGACCACGCCGCACGGTCTGGGTTATGTGAAGATGGTGATTATGGTCGATGAAGACGTTGACCCGTTCAACCTGCCGCAGGTGATGTGGGCGCTTTCGTCGAAAGTGAACCCGGCAGGGGATCTGGTGCAGTTGCCGAATATGTCAGTACTGGAACTCGACCCTGGCTCAAGCCCGGCGGGGATCACCGACAAGCTGATTATCGATGCCACTACGCCTGTCGCCCCGGACAACCGTGGTCACTACAGCCAGCCGGTGGTGGACTTACCGGAAACCAAAGCCTGGGCTGAAAAACTGACCGCTATGCTGGCCGCACGTAAATAAGGAGAACAAGATGATTTGTCCACGTTGTGCCGATGAACAGATTGAAGTGATGGCGAAATCGCCGGTGAAAGATGTCTGGACGGTCTACCAGTGCCAGCATTGCCTTTATACCTGGCGCGATACTGAACCGCTACGCCGCACCAGCCGCGAACATTACCCGCAAGCGTTCCGTATGACGCAGAAAGATATTGATGACGCGCCAATGGTGCCGAGCATTCCGCCGCTGCTGGCGGCAGATAAGCGCTAATAAAAAAGGGCCGGGTAGAGGCTTTGCTTTACCCGGCCACGTTATTTGATTTTATAAAACGACAGCCGCCCGCTTTCCGGCGATCCGGTATCAATATAAACCTGGTTGGCGAACGTCTGGATGTTATCAAACATCATATGACCGAAGATAAAGCAGTCGGCGCCGTTTATTTCCTGTAACTCGCCTTTGAGCGATTTCAGTACACGATCAACAGGCCAGAGTAATTCGCTTTCTGCTATTTCTTTACCAAACTGATATTCATCACCTGGATAATCCGCATGTGCGATGACATATTTTATTATGTCGTTAGTGATTTCAATAATATGTGGAAGGTGATGGAATTTCAGCAACAGATCTATTGCCTCTTGTTGCTCTGAATCATTTAAATCGAAAAACCAGTTACCACCGCTGGCTAACCACATATTACCATCGCCGGTCGCGAACGCATCCAATGCCATCGCTTCATGGTTGCCTTTAACCGATGTAAACCAGGGCTGGTTTAGCAGGCGCAGCACGTTAAGACTCTCCGGCCCACGATCAATATTATCGCCGACAGAAATAAGTAAGTCGGTTTCAGGGCAAAAAGAGAGTTGATGTAAGCGGGATTGTAATAATTGATAGTCACCATGAATATCACCAACGGCCCATATATGGCGATAGTGATGGGCATTAATTTTTTGATAGCGTGTAGATGGCATGGTTTTACCCTGTAAAATAAGATTTCCTATTATACAGGGTATTTTTATTTGATTCGTCAGTTGTCGTTAATATTCCCGATAGCAAAAAACTATCGGGAATTGTTATTACACCAGACTCTTCAAGCGATAAATCCACTCCAGCGCCTGACGCGGAGTCAGTGAATCCGGGTCGAGATTTTCCAGTGCTTCGACCGCTGGCGAGGTTTCTTCCGGTACTGACAGCAAAGACATTTGCGTACCATCCACTTGCGTAGCGGCGGCGTTCGGCGAAATGCTTTCCAGCTCACGCAGTTTTTGCCGTGCGCGCTTAATCACCTCTTTTGGCACGCCCGCCAGAGCAGCAACCGCCAGACCGTAGCTTTTGCTCGCTGCGCCATCCTGTACGCTGTGCATAAATGCGATGGTGTCGCCGTGCTCCAGTGCATCGAGATGCACGTTGGCGACGCCTTCCATTTTCTCCGGCAGTTGAGTCAGTTCAAAGTAGTGGGTAGCAAACAACGTCAACGCTTTAATCTTATTCGCCAGATTTTCCGCGCACGCCCATGCCAGCGACAGACCATCGTAAGTGGACGTTCCGCGCCCAATCTCATCCATCAACACCAGGCTGTACTCCGTGGCATTATGCAGAATATTGGCGGTTTCGGTCATCTCCACCATAAAGGTTGAACGCCCGGATGCCAGATCGTCAGCCGCGCCTACACGGGTAAAGATACGGTCGATCGGGCCAATCTCGACTTTTTGCGCCGGTACGTAGCTACCGATGTAGGCCATCAGCGCAATCAACGCGGTCTGGCGCATATAGGTACTTTTACCGCCCATGTTCGGACCGGTGATGATCAACATGCGACGCTGCGGCGACAGGTTCAGCGGGTTAGCGATAAACGGCTCATTCAGTACCTGTTCAACCACCGGATGGCGACCTTCGGTAATGCGAATACCCGGTTTATCAATGAAGGTCGGGCAGGTGTAGTTCAGGGTATAGGCCCGTTCCGCCAGGTTCACCAGTACGTCGAGTTCTGCCAGTGCGCTCGCGCTCTGTTGCAACGCCTCCAGATGCGGCAACAGCAGGTCGAACAACTCTTCATAAAGCTGTTTTTCCAGTGCCAGCGCTTTACCTTTCGAGGTGAGTACTTTGTCTTCATACTCTTTTAGCTCTGGAATAATGTAGCGTTCGGCGTTTTTCAGCGTCTGACGACGCATATAGTTGATGGGTGCCAGATGGCTTTGTCCACGGCTAATCTGAATGTAATAACCATGCACCGCGTTAAAGCCGACTTTCAGCGTGTCCAGGCCGGTACGTTCACGCTCGCGAACTTCCAGACGCTCCAGATAATCTGTCGCGCCGTCAGCCAGCGCTCGCCACTCATCCAGCTCTTCGTTATAGCCTGATGCGATAACACCACCGTCGCGTACCAGCACCGGCGGTGTGTCGATGATTGCTCGCTCCAGCAGATCGCGCAGCTCGGCAAACTCGCCCATTTTCTCACGCAGCGCCTGTACCGGTGCACTATCGACACTTTCTAACTGCGCGCGTAGTTCTGGCAGTTGCTGGAAAGCGTGACGCATACGGGCCAGATCGCGTGGGCGGGCAGTCCGTAAAGCCAGACGTGCCAGAATACGTTCCAGGTCGCCGACCTGACGCAGTACCGGCTGCAGCTCAGCGGTGAAATCCTGCAATGCGCCAATAGTTTGCTGGCGCTCAAGCAACACGCGGGTATCGCGCACTGGCATATGCAGCCAGCGTTTCAGCATACGGCTGCCCATCGGCGTGACGGTGCAGTCGAGCACTGAAGCCAGTGTGTTTTCCGCACCGCCCGCCAGGTTCTGGGTAATTTCCAGGTTACGGCGCGTTGCGGCATCCATAATGATGCTGTCCTGCTCACGTTCCATAGTGATAGAACGAATATGCGGCAGGGTCGTGCGTTGCGTATCTTTCGCATACTGCAACAGACAACCGGCGGCACAAAGTCCGCGCGGCGCGTTCTCGACGCCAAAACCGACCAGATCGCGAGTACCAAATTGTAGATTCAACTGCTGGCGCGCGGTGTCGATTTCAAACTCCCACAGCGGACGACGGCGCAAACCGCGACGACCTTCAATCAGCGACATTTCAGCAAAATCTTCTGCATACAGCAGTTCCGCCGGATTAGTGCGTTGCAGTTCTGCCGCCATCGTTTCGCGGTCAGCCGGTTCACTCAGGCGAAAACGACCGGAACTGATATCCAGCGTCGCGTAGCCGAAACCTTTGCTGTCCTGCCAGATAGCCGCCAGCAGGTTGTCCTGACGCTCCTGCAACAGCGCTTCATCGCTGATGGTGCCCGGCGTAACGATACGCACAACTTTGCGCTCAACCGGACCTTTGCTGGTCGCCGGATCGCCAATTTGTTCGCAGATGGCAACGGACTCGCCCTGATTCACCAGTTTGGCGAGGTAGTTTTCCACCGCATGGTAGGGAATTCCCGCCATCGGGATCGGCTCGCCCGCTGAAGCGCCGCGTTTGGTCAGTGAAATATCCAGCAGTTGTGACGCACGTTTTGCGTCGTCATAAAATAGTTCATAAAAATCACCCATCCGGTAAAACAGCAGGATCTCGGGATGCTGGGCTTTCAGCTTGAGATATTGCTGCATCATTGGTGTATGGGCGTCAAAATTTTCTATTGCACTCATGGAGTTATGTCCGGTTCCCTGATTTTAAGTGAATAGCGATGTTTTTTTGTTTTCGTTGTTATCGCAGAAGGAACACATGATAACGGAGATAGCTATTTCAGGGAAAGCGAGGAAAGGTGGCTTCGCGATCGCTATTCCTGAAGTGTGTGTAAATTGCATTGGGTAAAAAAAGGGGAGGAAGAAGGCTCACACTTTTGCTCTGAAACTTCCCGGAGTAAACAATAACTCTCAGTATGTGTCAGTCTGCTGTTGCATCAAGCAATGCCCTGGCCGTTAATTCGTCAGTAATTAGACCATTAATAAGCCCACTGGCCAGCACCGCCTGGATGGCGGATATTTTCGTTGGCCCACCCGCCAGTGCCACAATATTGTCGCGGCGTTGCAGATCCAAAGGAATCGTCATTGTTCTGGCGGTCAAACCATTATCAATTCGTTGGCCTTTAGCGGTAAAGAAATGGCCTAAAATCTCGCCGACTGCCCCCGAGGCTGATATCGCATTAATTTCACTCACGTCGATCATCCCGGCCTCCACCAGCTGAGCTGCGGGTTCCACAGTACCAATCCCCACTAATTTCATTGCGCTACCCATTGCCATATCAAACACCTGACGCACACCGTGTTGAGAAAGCATCACTTCTTTGTCTTCAACACTATTGGCGATGAATGGCACGGGCATCATATAAGCCTGAGCTCCGGTTTTTTCGGCAATGCGATGCATAACATCATGGGGATTGAGGGCGTAATTGCGCGTCAGGCAGCCGAGCAGCGAAACAAAGCGCACCTGGTGGGCATCGATTTGGCGTAGCTGATGAATAGCGGCAGAAAGAGTTCGCCCATGCCCCATTCCTATGGTGATATCAGGATGATTTTTCAGTACGTTACGAAGGTAATCCGCGCCTGCCATCCCCAGTGCGCGGACCGGGAGTCCTTCCTCTGCGGTATCCGGCGCCACACAACAAAATGTGAGGCCGAAGCGTTTTGCTAACTGCGACTCCAGTTCTACGCAGGCTACAATATCACCCTCGATACTGACCTTAACCGCGCCTTCAGATACGGCGCGGGCAATCAGTCGATGCGTTTTCACCGATGGCAATCCCAGCCGTTTTGCCACTTCCGCCTGGGTGAGACCGCCAACATAGTGCAGCCATGCCGCACGCAAACTAAGTGTCTCGTCGCTATCCATATATTTCATCTCTTGTTCCAGACTTTTTACAGCGTTCAGATATTCAAATCCTCAACGCCGGTATCAATATAAGGCGCCCAGTAGGCAACGCTTTCGGCTATTTCAGCGCAAGTCAGGCTGTCGGTCGGTTCCCGCTCTTTGAAACTCAGTTCCAGGCATATCTCATTATCTTTAGCGCCGCCACGGGCCAGGGCATTCAGCAACGCTTCTGGCTGAATGCGACCGTGTTTATTGTACTGAGCAGTAAAGGGGCGGTGCCCACCTTTATCCTGCATACTTTGCTTTATATGAATAATAGGCGAGTAGCGGGGAACGGCTTGCGCCCAGGCATACGGATCATAATCCCGCGGATCGGGTGAGGTGACATCACCATGATCAATATCTGCCATCATCCACATGGGAATGGCAAACGGGGCCGCGCTCAGTCTGTTTTGCAGCGCCAGACAAGCGGGGATGGTTTCACCGAACTCGCGGCCTATACTCATTGGTTCCCAGAAGAGATATTTTAATCCGGCAGATTTTGCGTGTTCTGCCACTTCTCCCCAGCAATCAATGGCGATGTTAATCAACGCTTCCCGCTGCTGTGGGTCGTTGTGATCCTGTTGCGTGAAAATCGCAAACTGTGAACCAATGGCGTCACCGCCAAGTTCAGCCGTGATATCCGCAAAAGTTTTAAACCAGTCGATGTAGTAACGGCGTACTGACGCATCCGGATGCCCGAAATGGTTTAGCCGACCATAAGGCCCGGTCATACCGGATGTCACACGTACCCCGGTGGAAAGCTGGGCTTTTTTCATTCGCCGCAGCATCTGGGCGATGGTCGACGCAGGCCAGCCTGGGTTGATAAATTCATGAGTAAGCTGAATATCCCGAATACGAATTTGCCGGGCAATGGTATTAAGCAGATCTTCCGGCGTCGCAATCCGGTTAACCAATGGATTGGTATTTAAAGACAAAGAAAGCGCCATTATTCTCTCCTTAGCTGGCTTTAGCCTGTAGTGGCGAATGGCTGGTGGCGGTAAACCATCCGCTAAAGGCCCGTTGCTCATCGTCGCTAAGGTGAAGACCATGCTTGGTCCGTCGCCAAAGAATATCATCCGCCTGTTTCGCCCACTCTTTTTCGATGAGGTAACGCGCTTCGGCTTCATAAAACAGACCGCCGAAGTGCAGGCCTAACTCCTCAAGGCTCGTTGCTTCCCCTAACAGCTGTGGCATCCGCGCGCCATACAGACGGGCGTAATGCTTACACAGATGCTGAGGTAACCAGTTGTAACGGCTTTTCATGGATTGCAGGAAAGTTTCAAAATCAGCATCGGCTATTTCTCCGCCGGGCAGCACTGCTGTGCGCGTCCAGTCGGCACCCATGTGCGGAAAAAAGGGTTTCAGTTTTTGCAGGGCGTGTTCCGCCAGTTTACGGAAGGTGGTGATTTTCCCGCCAAACACATGCAGCAACGGCAATTGTTGTTGCTCATCAAGCTCAAACACATAGTCACGCGTTACTGCCGAAGGGTTACCTTTGCCATCATCAAACAGTGGCCTTACCCCGGAAAAACGGGTGATGACATCACTGGCGCAGAGCTGAATTTTGAAATAACGATTAACCGCATCCAGCAGATATTGCTGCTCGCTGTCGTCGGCAGTCACGGAGTCAGCATCACCTTCCCAGGGGATATCGGTGGTGCCAATCAGTGCCTTATCGCCTTCATACGGGTTAATAAAAATGACGCGTTTATCGTTATTTTGCATCAGGTAGGCTTGCTGACCTTCCCAGAATTTCGGCACGATGATGTGTGAACCTTTCACCAGACGAACGTTGCGGCTGCTGCGGGTTTGGGTCACCTGGTTGATTATCTCCAGAACCCAGGGGCCAGCCGCATTGACCAGCGCTTTGGCACGCAGCGTCTGTTGTTCACCGGTTTGAGTGTTTTGTAATGTGATAACCCATGCGTCGGCAGCACGGTGGGCGGAGATACAACGCGTACGGGTGAGAATAGTGGCTCCGTGCTCGGCGGCGTCCAGTGCGTTCAGTGAGACCAGTCGCGCATCATCTACCCAGCAGTCGGAATACTCAAACCCTTTGCGATACGCATTTTTGATTGGCGCGCCTTCCGGATCTTGATGTAAATCGAGGATCCGTGTACCGGGAAGTTTTTTACGCCCACCCAGGTGGTCATATAAGTAAAGCCCCATACGGACAAGCCATGCCGGACGATCGCCTGGGCTATGCGGAAGGACAAAGCGCATCGGCCAGACAATATGCGGTGCCGCATTTAACAACACTTCACGTTCGATAAGCGCTTCACGGACCAGACGAAATTCATAATATTCCAGATAACGTAACCCGCCATGTACCAGCTTGCCGGAACGAGAAGATGTGCCCTGGGCCAGATCGTCCTTTTCACACATGGCGACAGATAGCCCGCGCCCGGCGGCATCACGTGCGATACCCGCACCGTTGATGCCACCGCCAATAACAAACAGATCAAGAATCTTTTCACTCATGGCTGACTCCATAAATCAAATTAACATGCGGCTGACGGGGGATTTAATACATTCCAGGCTGGTGGCAGTTCGCGGCGAAGTTGCTGGTAGCAGTTAAATAAATGCTGGTAACGGTCAGTCAGCGCGGAAGATGGGGGTTCAGGGGCATCGAGAAGCGGTGTTACCCATGTTGCAATGCACTGTTCCATGGAGGGATACGCGCCGATAGCGACGGCAGCCATCATTGCCGCTCCGGCGGCACCCGCTTCTTCACGTTTGCTGCTGCGAACTGGCACGCCAAGGCAGGCTGATAGCACCTGACGAAGCTGTGGCGAACGAATCGCGCCACCGGTAAGACGTAATTCGCCGGGCAATTGCTCACCCATTGCCAGATAACAATCCCGTGCGGCAAAGCCGATCCCTTCAATGACGGCGCGAACCAGATCCGCAAAACCGTGGCTATAACTCAGGCCAACAAAACTTGCCCTCGCATTCGCATTGACGAAAGGCCCACGTTCCCCGGCTTCGGAAATATAGGGGTGATACAGCAAGGCACCGGGTTTTGCCTCACTGAGCCAGCGATCAAGATGCTGGACCAGTCTGGCGTGGCTGACTTCGCAACCAAAGCTTGCCAACAGCTCACTGGCGACATGTAATAGCCAGTCGAGATTAAGGGTCGATGCCATATTGGTTTGCACCTGGGTGACATAACCAGGGCAGGGCAGTTGAATGACATACCCTGTTTGCTCACTGTTAAGCCACACGTTGTCGGTCGATACGCTACGAAGATGCACGCCTGTTGAGCCGACAATCGAACAGGCGGTATTTGCCTCGCCGGTATGTACGCCTGCTCCCAGCGCCGTCATCACCATATCGACATAACCCAGACTGACGGGCGTCCCGGCGCGTAGCCCGGTAAGCGCCGCGGCCTCTTTGGTTAACGCGTGGGTGATGTTACTGCCGTCGATAATCTCAGGCAGAAGATGGTGACGATGCTCAAGCCCCAGCGCCGCAATAACCAGATCGTCATAGCGTTGGTGGCGAAAATTACCAAAGGTAAAACTGGCTTCGGAAGGATCGGTCGCCCGGATACCCGTTAAATTCAGATACAGCCAGTCTTTGCAATGGAGCGCTACCTCGCTGTTGTCCAGCAACTGCGGATAAAAGCGGTCCATATGCGCCATCTGCGCACTTTGCTGACAGGTATTTAACCCTGTTCCCGTTGCTTCAAAGCGCGCACGCGCCAGCGGTGAGCGCGAAAGAGTCTCAACGGTAGGCGCGGCGCGGGCGTCCAGCCAAATCCAGGCGTCATCGACCGGGCGGTTTTGGTGGCCCACCAGCCAGGTGCCGTCGCCTTGCCCGGTGACAGCAATCGCAACCACACGTTCAGCCAGATTTTCCACGCGTTCAGTAAGTTTGCGGATAGACACCACGGCATCCTGCCAGGTCTGTTCCATGGACTGTTGCGCTGCGCCGCCCGCACTGCGTGAATAGCTATTGCGTACGGAAGCGCACTCTATTTGTTCACCCTCAAGATCAAACGCCACGGCCTTAACGACTGAAGTGCCGGAGTCCAGCCCAAGAATGATGTCACGATTATCCATCGATGCCTCTGTTATCAGGTTGACCGCAGTGGTTGCAAAAATATTTGTTAATTACGTGTAATTTTTATTGAGTAATAACGTTACTTAACATCTATCACAAACTTAACATTACTGGTGAATTATTTTTCTTAAGTTGGAATAAATTTCACTCAGGAGAGCGGGATGGATCACAAATTTGCCGCATGAAGCCGATTATTTTCGTTAGTGAGCCGCGGTGTTATGGGGAGTCTGATGAAATGTTTATGAGATAGAAATGTTAGATCCAGATCGCGCTATCGATAAAAACAAACGTCTTGCAGTTGACAACAAGGCAACAAACGAACAATTCTCATCACATATAGTTATCTTATTTATAACATTGCGTCGGGGTAACCCGCCTGTGCTAACTGTCTGTGAGGTCAACATTATGTCTGGTGTTTCCGCACTTGCTTCTCAACATTCACGTCGTCGCGCCAGGCGCTTTACGGTTATTGGCATCGTGATTGTCGCGGTATTTATCGCAATGGCCGCCGATACAAAGGTGGTCAAAATAAGTGAACAACAGACTGAAAAAGAAGGGATTTTTTCCGCTGAGATCTATGGAGATAAAACTTTTCCCGGCGTTAAAAGCAGCATCGAATCCCGAGCGGTGGATGCCACGCAACTCGCCGAAGCGCTAAAAACGAATCAACCCGAGGCCGTCAAAAAATATGGCGTTGGTTCGACGTTACCGGTGATTCCGGTGCGCTTTGAGGGGCAGGTGGGAGAGGGCAAATCCGGTATTTATAACATTCACGTTGAAGGTTTCCCTGAAGATGTGAAATTACGCCTGCAAACTGGCCCGGTATTAACCGGCACGGAATTACGTGATGCCACCGGGGAGATTCATTTTGGCGATTTCACCAACCAGATTGAATATCAAAATGCGGGGGCCGCGCTTAACCGGACATTAAAAAATACGCTGTTGGATAAGTTAGATCGCGAAACGCTGCCGGGTAAAAATATCACTGTGGTTGGTGTATTTCGTCTGTTAACTCCAGGCAACTGGTTAGTTGTTCCTGTCAGTCTGGAGGCGAAATGAAACAGCTAAAATTACATCCCGCATTGACGAAAGGTGAAATTATTCTTTCTGCCCGCAATGTCAGTAAGGTTTATGGCTCCACGCATGCGCTGAAAGGCGTTAACTTTGATATCCGACGCGGCGAAGTGACGACCTTATTTGGTGAAAATGGGGCCGGTAAATCGACACTGATGAAAATTCTTTCCGGCATTATTACTCCCAGCAGCGGTGAGATTGTCCTTAATGGTGAAGTCAAAATATTCGACTCTGCCACCGATGCGCGAAATAACGGTATTTCTATTATTCATCAGGAGTTAAATCTCGCCCCGAATATGAATGTGCGCGATAACATTTTTATCGGGCGGGAAATCATAACCTCGGGCGTGGTGGATTACGCCGAAGAATATCGCATCACCGAATTTTTGATGCGTTCCCTGGAAGAAGATATTGATCCGCTAACACCAGTGGAAAACCTTCGCCTCGGGCAGCAACAAATCGTCGAAATTGCCCGCGCGTTGTCGGTGAATTCGCAAATCCTCATTATGGATGAACCGACATCGGCGCTGAGTGCGGCGGAAGTCGATGTGTTATTCCAGGTTATCCGCGATCTCACCAGCCACGGCGTTGCCATTGTTTATATCTCTCACCACCTTGAAGAAGCGCTGGAAATTACCGACCGGGCCGTTGTACTGCGCGATGGCGTGATGACGGCGTATGCACGGCGCGATGAGATCGATCTCGACTGGATTGTGCACAACATGGTTGGTGAGCACTTTGACCTGGGATCGCCGCCCGAAGGCTATGCGTTCGGGTCGCCTGCGTTGGCACTTAACGGCCTGACGGTGAAGGGGAAAGCAGGAATTCGGCTTGTCGATAACCTCTCGCTGGATGTTCGGGCTGGAGAAATTGTCTGTATTTATGGCCTGATGGGGGCCGGACGCACGGAGCTTATGGAGTGCGTTGCGGGGCGTTTATCCCAATCTTCCGGCACCATTCTTCTTGAAGATCAGGATGTTTCCTCTCTCTCCATCTCACAGCGTATCGCCAGTGGGCTGGCTTTAGTACCGGAAGATCGCCAGCGAGACGGCTTAGTCCAGACAATGAGCGTGGGCGAAAACCTGACGCTTTCCAGCATTAACACCTTTATTCGCGGGCTGATGTTATCGGCACGAAAGGAAAAGCAGCTCATTGCGGACAGCATTCGTACCGTAACCGTCAAAACGGCGGGGGGAGAGGCGGCAATCGGTTCTCTTTCTGGCGGCAATCAACAAAAAGTGGTCATAGGCAAAATGTTAGCCACCAATCCGAAGGTGATTTTATTAGATGAACCCAGTCGGGGAATCGACATTGGGGCAAAAGCGGAAGTTTTCCGTTTACTGGCGGAAAACGCCAGAAAAGGCTTAGCCGTGATCTATTCCACATCAGAAGTCGGTGAGTGTCTGAGTATTGCTCACCGGGTGGTGGTGATGAGTAAAGGACGCATTTCGGCAGTGTTTGATTCCGGGGTAAGCAAAGAGCGCATCATGGCGGCTTCCGGTGAGTCCGTGGTGGCACAACAATGAAAACGGGAGCGAAAACCATGACAGACAGAACCCAGTCGCTGGCGGACATTCAGCCAGAGATAAAACCACGCACCAAAAAAGGCCCAGGGCTTGCGCATATCCTGCTTGAAGGCCGCGCATTTATCGCCTTACTGGTGATTATTGCGGTGTTTTCATCACTCTCGCCAAATTACTTTAGCGGCGCAAATTTCCTGACGATGGCCTCGCATGTGGCGATTTTCGGCCTGCCAGCCATTGGTATGCTGCTGGTGATCCTTAATGGCGGTATCGATCTCTCGGTTGGCTCCACGCTCGGGCTGGCGGGAGTATGTGCCGGTTTCATGATGCAGGGGATCAATATTGAAGCGCTGGGCGTCGTGCTTTATCTCCCGGTCTGGGCAGTTGCGATTCTGACACTTGCCGTCGGCGCACTGGTGGGGCTGGTCAACGGGATATTGATTGCATGGTGTCGGGTGCCTGCTTTCGTGGCAACGCTCGGATCTTTATATGTCGCCCGTGGCATTGCTTTACTCATTACTAACGGCCTGACCTACAACAAGCTCTCGGGCAGTGAATCTCTGGGAAATACCGGTTTTGACTGGTTAGGATTTAATCGAATCTTCACCGTGCCGATTGGCGTATTGATTCTGGGGATAGTCGCGCTGGCCTGTGGTTTTTTGTTGAGCAAAACGGCGTTTGGTCGTTGGCTTTATGCCTCTGGTGGTAACGAACGCGCGGCGGAGCTGTCGGGCGTTCCGGTGAAACGCGTCAAAATCAGCGTCTACGTCCTTTCCGGGATCTGCGCTGCCATGGCCGGACTGGTGCTTTCGTCTCAGCTAACCTCTGCCGGTCCGACGGCAGGCACGACTTACGAACTTACCGCCATTGCTGCCGTTGTGATCGGTGGGGCTGCGCTGACCGGCGGGCGTGGCAACGTGCGCGGCACACTTCTCGGCGCTTTTGTTATCGGTTTTCTCTCTGACGGTCTGGTCATTATTGGTGTGTCTGCGTATTGGCAGACCGTATTCACGGGAGCGGTGATTGTTCTGGCAGTGCTGCTCAACACCCTGCAATACGGTCGTCGGGGGCGTTAGTGAGTTTTTATCCAGCACGGAACCCGGTTGTATCCGTTCTGAAATCGTTCCAAAACTGTACCCTAAAATAACGGAGCAACAACGCTATGTATAACAAAAGTAGACGTTTTATTCTGGCTGCAACCACCGTGGTGATGACCGCCTTCGCCACGCCAGTCTGGGCGGAAGGGCTGATGACCATTATCGTTAACGATCCTTCTAACCCTTACTGGCTAACGGAAGGGGACGTTGCGCAAAAAACGGCAGAAAAAATGGGTTATACCGCCAAGGTTAGTGCGCATAAAGGCGATACCAACACCGAAAGCCAACTGATCGACACGGCAATTACCAATAAATCCAAAGCGATTATTCTCGATCCGGCTAACGCAGATGGATCAATCGGATCGGTGAAAAAAGCGATCGCCGCCAATATTCCGGTGTTTGTGATTAATGCTGAACTGAATCAAAGCGGGCTGGCGAAGGCACAGTTGGTTTCTAACAACGCACAAGGCGCGGCGTTAGCGGCCCAGCAATGGGTGCAACTGGTGGGCGATAACGGTGATTATGTAGAACTGAAAGGGCCACCTTCAGACAATAACTCCGCAACCCGCGCTAACGGTTTTGAAACGGTACTTAGCCAGTATCCTGATTTGAAGAAATCCGGGTCGGAGGTAGCAAACTGGGACCGCACTCAGGGATACAACAAGATGCAATCACTGTTACAGGCAAATCCCAATGTGAAAGGGGTGATTAGCGGTAACGATGAAATGGCATTAGGGGCAATAGCGGCACTGAAAGAAGCCGGAAAATTGAAAGGGGTAACGGTCGGCGGCTTTGATGGTTCGCCAGATGCCGTTGATGCGGTAAAAGACGGCACACTGGCTTATACCGTTATGCAGCCAGTTGCCACGTTTGCGGCAAAAGCCATTGAACAGGCTGACACTTTCCTCAAAACCGGCAAAACAGGCGCGTCATCCGAGAAACAGTTATTTGACTGTATTTTAATCACTAAAGAGAACGCAGCTAAAATTACGGCACCGTTTATGTTGTCAGAATAGTGCCGTGACCCGCGGGGGCGTTTTCGCCCCCCTTTATGATATTCTTATTACTCGCTGCCAATCCCGGCAATACAAACCCGGAAGTGTTATGACGCAAATGTCTCAGGATCATTCTCTCAATCTCTTTCTTGCTGAAACGCTGCCAGGCGATAGCCGACAGGCACGGCAGCTGGCGCGTCGTCAGCTCATTGTTGAAGCGGTTATGGCGGAAGGGGCGATTCGTATTGAGGAGATCACTGAGCGCTACGGTATTAGTTTAATGACCGCCCACCGGGATATCGATGAGCTTGCCGAACGTGGACTGCTGCATAAATCCCGTGGCGTGGTTTCGGCAACATCGACCAGCCTGGTTGAATCCAGCGATCTCTATCGCGCAACCCGTCAACTGGAAGAGAAACAGGCTATCGCCGAAGTGGCGGTGACTTATCTTGAACCTGGGCAGGCTATTTTTCTTGATGACTCAACAACGGTATTTCAGATGGCGCGTTACCTGCCAGCCAGAACCCCTCTGACCGTGATTACTAATTCATTGACCTTAATGAATGAACTTAAAAACATCCGGGATTTAACCTTATTAGGGCTGGGGGGGCAGTACCACAACTGGTGCAATGCGTTTATGGGGCATATGACACGAGAAGAAATTGCTGGCCTGCGGGCGAATACCTTTTTTGTCAGTATGTCGGCAATTATGGGCGATACGGTATTTCATCAGTCAGCCGAAACCGTAGAAACGAAACGGGCGATGTTTGAATCTGCAGAAAAGCGTTTCTTATTGATGGACCATACTAAATTTGAGCGCCGCGCTTTGTATCAGTTCGCTCATTTAAGGGAGTTTGATGCGGTCATTGTTAATCAGGGGACGCCTGTGCAGGTATTACGCCACCTTAAAGATTTGGGGGTAAATGTGGTTGTCGCTGGAATGAAAGTGAAAGCGGAATAGTAATTATGCGGCGAACGGTTGGGAAATGTTAAAGCGCTATGCTTCTCAGACATACTGATTAATCACCCCTTTCTTCGCACCAATATTCAGTTGTCTCCTCCATCCTACCTACAATAGCCCGTCACTCGATAAAGTTGTAGAATAAATGCACCTTACAAAGTCAGGAGGCAGCATGTCCGGCAAACGTATTGCTCGAGAAAAATTGACCATTCAGAAAATGATTGCACTCTACCAAAGCCGTTGTCCTGAGGCTTCCACTGAGGAAGGGCATTACGACGCGCTGTTTGCCTACGCGCAAAAACGGCTGGATAAATGCATATTTGGCGAAGAGAAACCAGCTTGTAAGCAGTGCCCGGTGCACTGTTATCAGCCAGCTAAGCGTGAGGAGATGAAGCAGATTATGCGCTGGGCGGGGCCGCGAATGTTATGGCGCCATCCAATGTTAACCGTGCGTCATCTTATCGACGACAAGCGCCCGGTACCGGAGTTGCCGGAGAGATATCAGCGGAAAAAAGAGAATGCCGGAAAGCAGTAAGACCCTCCGGCATCATGCGATTAAGCGCGCATCGCAATCAGAATGGCAGATGCTTTAATCAGTGCAATTACGCGGCTTCCCTGAGACAGTTTCATCTCGTGTTGGCTTTCATTGGTAATACCAGCCACAAGCTCAAAACCTGCATCAGTTTTGATATGTACCGTGGCATTGACCGCACCTTCAGTTACCTGAGAAACACGACCCGCAAACTGGTTACGGGCAGAAAATTTTAAGCCGCAATCCTCAGTCGCCAGAGTTACCCACGGCGCTTTAATCAGAGCAATGGCTTCTTTTCCTTTCTCCAGCCCCAATGCCTGTTGGCTACTATGGGTGATAATCGCCACCAGTTTTGCGCCCCCTGTCAGGGTGAGTTCAACCTCATCATTGACGGCACCCATTGCGACTGCGCTAACCGTGCCAGTAAATTGATTACGTGCTGAAACCGCCATATTGCCTCCATTCATTTAACGTGAATATTGATTATGGCATACCCTGGATTAGTGCATCCTTATTGATTCCTAATCGTTTCATACGTGAAAGCAGTGTTGTTCGCTTCATCCCCAGACGTTGGGCCGCGCCTTTCGGCCCCGCTACCACACCGTTTGTCTCTTTCAACACCCGGACAATAAGCTGATATTCGTCTTCCCCTTCCTGGGCGACTTCTTTCTCAACAGGAGGCTGTACTTGCGTCGCTGGGGCAATATCGGGTAACGAAAGTTGCAGCACGTTACCGCGTGTCAGTAACACCGCACGTTCAATCACGTTCTCCAGTTCCCGCACATTGCCAGGCCATTCCATATCACACAAGGCGCGAAGGGTTTCGGCAGGAATACTGTCGATATTACGCCCCATACGGCGGGCAATTTTATGAGTGAACGCTTTAACCAACAACGGGATATCTTCTGGCCGCTCACGCAATGGCGGTAAATGGATCGGGAACACGTTCAGACGGTAGTAAAGATCGCTACGGAATTCACGATCCGCGACCATTTTTTGTAGATCGCGGTTGGTTGCGGCGATTAATCGCACATCTGTCTGAATGATCTTATTACTGCCAAGCCGTTCAAACTCTTGTTCCTGCAGCACGCGAAGCAACTTCGGTTGCAATTCCAGTGGCATATCGCCCACTTCATCAAGGAACAGCGAGCTTTTATCCGCCAGTTCGAAACGGCCAATACGCTGTGTGCTGGCACCGGTAAAAGCTCCACGTTCGTGGCCAAACAGGTCGCTTTCCAGCAGTCCGGCTGGCATTGCGGCGCAGTTCATCTTTACCATCCGCCGACTATTACGTCCGCTCAGATTGTGAATCGCTCTGGCAATCAGTTCCTTACCAGTACCAGTTTCACCAAGAATTAATACGGTACTGTCACTTTGCGCCACCATCTCGACCTGTTTCATCACCCGATACATGGCATCGCTGCGCCCGATGATTTCACCAAAATCACTCTCGACGTTATTCAGTTGTTCGGTCAGGGCGAGGTTCTCATCGACAAGACGCTCTTTCAAACGATGAATTTCCTGGTAGGCAAGGGCATTATCGACGGCGATAGCCACACGTTCGGCAATCTGGCGCAGTAGATTCAGGTTAGCGGTGGTGAAGACTTTCTCTTCGCACTGTGCCAGTTTCAATACGCCGAGCATGGTATTACCCGACTTCAATGGCAGCAGGCATAACGTTTGAATTTGATTCCCCCAGGTTTCAAACAGCATCCGTTCATAAGGTGCCAGCGAATCACGCTCGTGGAGGTTAATCAGCAGCATCTCTTTGCTTTTAAAGACCCGTTCGGTCAGGGTTCCGGCTTCATCCACTTCACTCTGTTCGTGGGCAGGATGATGTTTATCGAGATAGTGCGTGGAATAGATATTGAGCTTATGTTTGCGATGACTACGCAGAACAATGCTGATGTCATCGATATTGAAATAATGGTGGATCTCTTTGGCAACTTCACTCACCAGTTCGTCCATATCCAGTCGTGATAACACCGCATTGGTTATCGCCACCAGGATGCGGAAATTATCCCGCTCACGACAAAGCAGGTCATAGTCGATATTGTTACTCACCCGGCTTTGAATTTGCTCGGCAACCACTGAGACAATTTGGGTAAAGGTTTGCAGGCGTGAAAACTCTTTTTCGCTCCACGGACGATCATCAACACGGGTAAATTCACAGCCACCAAAAATCCGCCCTTCAGCGGCGAGTGGTAATAAGCAGTAGTGTCCAAATTGTGGGTAAAGTGTACCGGCGGCCAGTTGCGGCCAGGTTTCACTAAATTCTGCATAGTTACAGTGCAGGGTATCCGGGCGCGATAAAATCCGCCTAATCGGCCCGTGAGCCAGTACGGTTTCATCTTCGTAAGCAATCGGACCGCTACTGCTACGCGTCGTATAGTACGACGCACGTTGCGTCTGCGCTTGCCACAACACGATGGCGGCGTTGTCGGCCAGCGCAGACTGCTTTACCAGTTGCGAAAGAGCCTCGCTCAGTGAGGCCAAATCGGGCTGCTGTAATAACGTACGAGTGATATCGAACAGCCCTTGTTGTCCGAGATCGCTCATTGGTGTATACGACATTTTGCTATCCAGGAATGCACCGTAACCTGCGGTGCTAAAAGAAAATTACTACAAGAAAAGAGTAGATCGAGAATGATGATAATGCCGCTTAATATCCCCAGATGCGTTGTATTAGGGGAGCGGCAATATCACTATCAACGATCTTAATTAGCATATACGCGGAAGCGGTTCGGCGTGTGGTAAATCGAGGGTTCGCTTCACGCCATAAAGACCGGCAAGGCGAACACCTTTACGTTCCACCACTTCACCAATCAGCGCCGCGTCTTTCCCCAGTGGATGGGAATGTAACGCCGCCAGCACTTGCTCTGCTGCGTTGCGTTCAACGGCGATCACCAGTTTGCCTTCGTTGGCAAAGTTAAGGGCGTCCAGCCCCAGCAGTTCGCAAACGCCGCGCACGGCAGGTTTAACTGGCAACGCTGATTCAGAAATTTCAATACCGCAACCGCAGGCTGCCGCGAACTCATGAACTACCGCGTTCACTCCACCACGGGTGGCATCACGCAACGCTTTCACGCCGGGAATATCACGCAGCGTCTGGATGAGCGGCGTCAGCACTGCGCAGTCGCTGACCAGTTCGCCATCCAGCCCCAGTTGCTCGCGCAGATTAAGAATAGTTGCTCCGTGGTCGCCGAGAGTTCCACTCACCAGCAGAACATCGCCTGCGGTTAGCGTCTGTGCGCCCCAGTGAATATTCGCCGGGATCGCGCCCATGCCAGCGGTGTTGATAAACAGTTTATCTGCCGCGCCGCGTTGCACCACTTTAGTGTCGCCAGTAACGATGGCAATGCCTGCCGCGCGGGCGGTTTCTGCCATGCTGGTCACCACGGCTTTTAGCGTCTCCATCGGCAATCCCTCTTCGAGGATAAAGCCACAAGAGAGATAGCGCGGAATAGCGCCACTGACCGCTACGTCGTTCGCGGTGCCGCAAATCGCCAGCTTGCCGATATTGCCACCAGGAAAGAACAGCGGGTCGATGACGTAGCTGTCGGTGGAGAACGCCAGACGGTCTCCTTCCGCCACCAGTTGCGCCAGATCAAGGCGCGCCTGGTCTTCCTGTTCTGCCAGCCACGGATTGGCAAAAGCTTCCATAAACAGGCTGTTGATTAATTGCTGCATCGCCTGGCCGCCACTGCCGTGGGCGAGTTGGATATTATTCACGCTTCACTCTCCTGCTGACGATACTGATACCACGCGGCGCATGCTCCTTCGGAGGAAACCATCAGCGCGCCAAACGCGGTTTGAGGATTACAGGTGTTACCAAACAGCGGGCATTGATGCGGCTTACATTTGCCCGTCAATACTTCGCCACAACGTGCGCGCGGGTCATCGCAAACCTGCTGCGGTGCCGGGCGGAAATGCGCTTCGGCGTCAAATCGTTGATAGTCTGGAGTCAGGTGTACACCAGAAGATTCAATCACGCCTAAGCCGCGCCATTCGCTGTCGCCGTTGACGCAGAAGACATCCGCAATCGCCTGTTGCGCCAGCAGGTTACCGGCATCCGGCACCACCCGCCGATACTGATTTTCTACCTTGCTGTGGGCCGCTATTTTCTGCTCCACCAGCATGACCACGCCTTGTAGTAGATCAAGCGGTTCGAATCCAGCAACCACCAGAGGACGATGAAAATCACTGGCGATAAAATTATAGGCGTCGGTGCCGATAACCATACTGACGTGACCCGGCGCGAGGAACGCATCGATACCGTTATCCGGCTGTTCCAGCAAACTGCGTAGCGTTGGGATCAGCGTAATATGCTGGCAGAAAAAGTAAAAATTTTGCACATCGCGGGCTTTCGCCTGTTGCAGAGTGATGGCCGTCGTCGGCATGGTGGTTTCAAACCCTAAGCCGAAGAACACCACTTTACGAGTTGGATTCTCCTGCGCCAGTTTCAACGCATCCATTGGCGAGTAAACGATGCGAACATCGGCACCGCGCGCTTTTGCCTGTAACAGCGACCCCTGTTTCCCTGGTACGCGCATGGCGTCGCCAAAGGTACAGAAGATGACTTCCGGATGGCTGGCAATCTCCACGCAGGTGTCGATTCTTCCCATCGGCAGTACACATACCGGGCAACCCGGACCGTGGATAAACTCAACGTTCTCCGGCAGTAACTGGTCGAGGCCGAATTTAAAAATGGCGTGGGTATGGCCGCCGCACACTTCCATAATTCGCAGAGGGCGTTCAGCGGTGTAAGAGAGATGTGAAGCACGTTCGCGTAGATGCTCAATTAACTGCATCACCTGTTCCGGCGCGCGATATTCATCAACAAAACGCATTATTTTTCCTCGCCATACAACAGCGCGCCGACATCCGGCTCAACGTCAAATATGTTTTGTAAGGCGTCGAGGGTGTCGCGCGCTTCGGCTTCATTAATTACGCTCATGGCAAAGCCAACGTGAACCAGTACCCACTGGCCCACGCGTGGCTGACCGTTTTCATCGCAGCTGCCGACTAACGTTAGGTCGACGTCGCGCTGAATACCGCAGACGTCGACTTTCGCCTGGTTGCCGTCAATGGTGCGGATCTGGCCGGGAACGCCTATGCACATCGCTGTGTCTCCAGCCAGTTCAGCCACTGGTCCATCCCTTCGCCGCTGGTGGCTGAAATAAGGATGATTTCAATTTCTGGATTGACTTCGCGGGCGCAGGCGATGCACTTCTCAACGTCGAAATTGAGATACGGTAGCAGGTCAACTTTGTTGAGCAGCATCAGTGAGGCGGCGGCAAACATATGTGGATATTTCAGCGGTTTGTCTTCACCTTCGGTAACGGAAAGCACCGCCACTTTGTGTTTTTCACCGAGATCGAAGCTCGCCGGACATACGAGGTTGCCAACGTTTTCGATAAACAGAATACCGTTATCGTCCAGTGGCAGGCGCGGCGCGGAGTCGGCGATCATCTGTGCGTCAAGATGGCAACCTTTACCGGTATTCACCTGAATCGCTGGCGTGCCGGTAGCGCGAATGCGCGCGGCATCGTTCACGGTTTGCTGGTCGCCTTCAATCACCGCACACGGAACGTTATCTTTCAGGCGCATTAAGGTTTCAGTCAGCAGCGTGGTTTTACCGGAACCAGGGCTGGAAACCAGGTTGAGTACCAACTGATTGCGGGCAGCAAAGCGCGCGCGGTTGCGTTCAGCCAGACGGTTATTTTTGTCCAGCACGTCAATTTCGACTTCCAGCATCCGACGCTGGCTCATGCCCGGCGCGTGAGTGCCCGCTTCGCCATGACCGTAATGCAGGTCGCCTTCTTCAGTCTGGCTGGGGGTAAATTCAGGCGCTTTAATGCCGGTGATTTTCATCTTCGGGCGTGCCGCCGGGGCAAATGGCGCGCTACGAAACGCGGAATGAGGGTTATGTTCATCACCCTCGATATACAGGTTGCCTTCACCGCAACCGCATGTTGTACACATCGCTCACTCCTGGTCTATTTCTATCCGCCGAATCTGTAAACCGTCGTCTGCCACAATCTGTAGCATGTCACCATGACACTGTGGACAGCGGCGGACGCGCTGGGTCAGTAGCGTCACATACTGTTGGCATGTTTCACACCAGCATTCGGCCTCTTGTTCTTCGAGGTGCAGTTTACAACCTTCCGCCACGCTGCCGCGGCAAACCAGATCAAAACAAAAGGCAAGAGAGCTGGTTTCGACACAAGAAAATGCGCCAATTTTGAGCCAGACGCCAGTTACGCGTTTTGCGCCGTGTTTTGCGGCCTGCTGTTCGATCAATTCCAGTGCCCGTTGGCAGAGGGTTATTTCGTGCATATTGCCTCCCGTCATCGTATCTCCGGGATAAGCAATATCTGTGCCATCCTGTTTTAATCGCTACAGCCTCTGGTGACGATAATGACGAAATGACATGTCATCACAGCGTCAAAAATCACAGTGATTCAGGTGATTTACTGATAAAACAATGAGTTAAAAAATGGCATGAAAAATGCTTATAGCTGGTCGTCTCTGTTAACCGGGTAACCTGACATGACTATTTGGGAAATAAGCGAAAAAGCCGATTACATCGCGCAGCGGCACCGTCGCCTACAGGACCAGTGGCATATTTACTGCAACTCACTGGTCCAGGGGATCACGCTATCAAAAGCACATTTGCATCACGGAATGAGTTGTGCGGCAGAAAAAGACCTCTGCTTCGTTCTCTTCGAACACTTCCGTATCTACGTCACCCTGGCGGATGGTTTTAATAATCACATCATTGAGTATTACATCGAATCCAAAGAGCCCAACAGTAAACAACTGATTGGGCGAGCAGAGTTGTCAATAGACGGCAAGATAGACGGTGAGATCAGCAACCGTGATCGCGAGCAAGTGCTTGAACACTATCTCGGCAAAATCGCCCGCGTCTATGACGGCCTGTATGCCGCTGTAGAAAGTAATGCGCCAGTGGATCTGGGCTTACTGATTGATGAGCAAAGCCCGGTCGTATAAGCCGCCGTTTTGTCCGTATAGCGCCGTCACGGGCGTTGTACTGCATCACAACTAACTGGAAATGGGCGTGTCGAGGGATGTCAAAAATGACATCTCATCGGCATGTTTTCGTCAAAAATGACAATCACCTGAGGAATGACTGGTGAATCGTTTTGTAATTGCTGACTCCACGCTCTGTATCGGCTGTCACACCTGTGAAGCTGCCTGTTCAGAGACGCATCGCCAGCATGGGCTGCAATCTATGCCGCGCCTGCGAGTGATGTTGAATGAAAAAGAATCTGCGCCACAACTTTGCCACCACTGTGAAGATGCACCTTGCGCAACGGTCTGCCCGGTTAACGCCATCACCCGCGTTGATGGGGCTGTGCAGCTAAATGAAAGTCTGTGCGTAAGCTGCAAACTGTGCGGCATCGCCTGCCCGTTTGGCGCAATCGAATTTTCCGGCAGCCGTCCGCTGGATATTCCGGCAAACGCCAATACCCCGAAAGCACCACCGGCACCGCCTGCTCCGGCGCGTGTCAGCACGCTGCTTGACTGGGTGCCGGGTATTCGCGCGATCGCCGTCAAATGTGACCTCTGTAGCTTTGATGAACAAGGTCCAGCCTGCGTGCGGATGTGCCCAACCAAAGCCCTGCATTTGGTGGATAACACCGATATCGCCCGCGTCAGCAAGCGTAAGCGTGAGCTGACCTTTAACACGGACTTTGGCGATCTCACCTTGTTTCAGCAGGCTCAAAGTGGAGAGGCTAAATGAGCGCAATTTCCCTGATCAATAGCGGCGTGGCGTGGTTTGTTGCCGCCGCTGTTCTGGCATTTCTCTTTTCTTTTCAAAAAGCGCTAAGCGGCTGGATTGCCGGAATTGGCGGCGCGGTGGGTAGCCTGTATACGGCAGCCGCGGGCTTCACTGTGCTGACTGGCGCGGTTGGCGTGAGCGGCGCGCTTTCGCTGGTAAGCTACGATGTGCAAATCTCTCCGCTTAATGCGATTTGGCTGATTACCCTCGGCTTGTGCGGTCTGTTTGTCAGCCTCTACAACATTGACTGGCATCGCCATGCGCAGGTGAAGTGTAACGGCTTGCAGATCAATATGTTGATGGCTGCTGCCGTCTGTGCCGTCATTGCCAGCAATCTGGGCATGTTCGTAGTAATGGCAGAAATCATGGCCCTGTGTGCGGTGTTCCTCACCAGCAACAGCAAAGAGGGCAAACTGTGGTTTGCGCTGGGGCGTCTTGGCACTCTGCTGCTGGCGATTGCCTGCTGGCTGGTCTGGCAACGTTACGGCACGCTGGATCTGCGCCTGCTGGATATGCGCATGCAGCAACTGCCGCTCGGTTCCGATATCTGGCTGCTCGGCGTTATTGGCTTTGGCCTGCTGGCCGGGATTATCCCGCTGCACGGCTGGGTGCCACAGGCTCATGCTAACGCCTCTGCGCCAGCTGCCGCGCTGTTTTCCACGGTGGTGATGAAAATTGGCCTGCTGGGTATTTTAACCCTGTCTCTGCTGGGCGGTAATGCGCCACTGTGGTGGGGAATTGCGCTGCTGGTGCTCGGTATGATCACCGCGTTCGTTGGCGGTCTGTATGCGCTGATGGAACACAACATCCAGCGTCTGCTGGCTTACCACACCCTGGAAAATATCGGCATCATCCTGCTGGGACTGGGCGCTGGCGTAACGGGTATCGCGCTCGAACAACCGGCGCTGATTGCCCTTGGCCTGGTCGGTGGTCTGTACCATCTGCTTAACCATAGCCTGTTCAAGAGCGTACTGTTCCTCGGGGCTGGGAGCGTCTGGTTCCGTACCGGTCATCGCGATATCGAAAAACTCGGCGGTATTGGCAAAAAAATGCCGGTTATCTCCATCGCCATGTTGGTCGGGCTGATGGCAATGGCTGCGCTGCCACCGCTGAACGGTTTTGCCGGGGAATGGGTTATCTATCAATCCTTCTTCAAACTGAGCAATAGTGGCGCGTTTGTTGCCCGTCTTCTCGGGCCGCTGCTCGCTGTGGGGCTGGCAATTACCGGTGCGCTGGCGGTGATGTGTATGGCGAAAGTTTATGGCGTTACTTTCCTTGGCGCGCCGCGTACCAAAGAAGCAGAAAACGCCACCTGTGCGCCGCTCCTGATGAGCGTAAGCGTAGTGGCACTGGCGATTTGCTGCGTGATTGGCGGTGTTGCTGCGCCGTGGCTGCTGCCGATGTTGTCTGCTGCCGTACCTCTGCCGCTGGAGCCTGCTAATACAACCGTTTCTCAACCAATGATCACGTTGCTGCTGATTGCCTGCCCGCTGCTGCCATTCATCATTATGGCGATTTGCAAAGGCGACCGTCTGCCGTCGCGTTCCCGCGGCGCTGCCTGGGTATGCGGCTACGACCATGAAAAATCAATGGTGATTACTGCTCACGGTTTTGCCATGCCGGTGAAACAGGCGTTTGCGCCGGTGCTGAAACTGCGCAAATGGCTGAATCCGGTGTCGCTGGTACCGGGCTGGCAGTGCGAGGGGAGTGCGTTGCTGTTCCGCCGGATGGCGCTGGTTGAACTGGCGGTGCTGGTGGTGATTATTGTTTCACGAGGAGCCTGAGAATGAGTGTTTTATATCCGTTAATTCAGGCGCTGGTGTTATTTGCCGTTGCGCCGCTGCTCTCCGGTATTACCCGCGTGGCGCGCGCCCGCTTGCATAACCGTCGCGGGCCGGGCGTGTTGCAGGAGTATCGCGACATTATCAAACTGCTGGGTCGTCAGAGTGTTGGTCCCGATGCCTCCGGCTGGGTGTTCCGCCTGACACCGTACGTAATGGTTGGCGTCATGTTGACTATCGCTACCGCGCTGCCGGTAGTGACTGTCGGTTCTCCGCTGCCGCAACTGGGGGATTTGATCACTTTACTGTATCTCTTCGCCATTGCGCGTTTCTTCTTTGCCATTTCTGGTCTGGATACCGGTAGTCCGTTTACTGCTATTGGCGCGAGCCGTGAAGCGATGCTGGGCGTGCTGGTTGAACCGATGCTGCTGCTTGGTCTGTGGGTCGCCGCGCAGGTGGCCGGTTCCACCAACATCAGCAACATCACCGACACCGTTTATCACTGGCCGCTGAGCCAGAGCATTCCGCTGATGCTGGCGCTCTGTGCCTGCGCATTCGCCACCTTTATCGAAATGGGCAAACTGCCGTTCGACCTGGCGGAAGCCGAGCAGGAGCTGCAGGAAGGTCCGCTCTCTGAGTACAGCGGCAGCGGCTTTGGTGTCATGAAATGGGGTATCAGCCTGAAACAGCTGGTGGTGTTACAGATGTTCGTCGGGGTGTTTATTCCGTGGGGACAAATGGAAACCTTCACCGCCGGTGGGCTGCTGCTGGCGCTGGTGATTGCCATCGTCAAACTGGTGGTTGGCGTTTTGGTTATCGCGCTGTTCGAAAACAGCATGGCCCGTCTGCGTCTTGATATTACTCCGCGCATTACCTGGGCTGGGTTTGGCTTTGCATTTTTAGCGTTCGTCTCCTTGCTGGCGGCGTGATTAAAGAGAGTTTGAGCATGTCTGAAGAAAAATTAGGTCAACATTATCTCGCCGCGCTGAATGAGGCATTTCCGGGCGTCGTGCTGGACCACGCCTGGCAGACCAAAGATCAGCTGACTGTCACCGTGAAGGTGAACTATCTGCCGGAAGTGGTGGAGTTTCTCTACTACAAACAGGGCGGCTGGCTGTCGGTGCTGTTTGGTAACGACGAACGCAAACTGAATGGTCATTACGCCGTTTACTACGTGCTGTCGATGGAGAAGGGCACTAAGTGTTGGGTAACTGTTCGCGTCGAAGTTGACGCCAACAAACCAGAATATCCGTCCGTGACGCCGCGCGTTCCGGCGGCGGTGTGGGGCGAGCGTGAAGTGCGCGATATGTACGGTTTGATTCCGGTAGGGCTTCCGGATGAACGCCGTCTGGTGCTGCCGGATGACTGGCCGGATGAACTCTACCCGCTGCGTAAAGACAGCATGGATTATCGTCAACGTCCGGCACCAACTACTGATGCTGAAACCTACGAGTTCATCAACGAACTGGGCGATAAGAAAAACAATGTCGTGCCGATTGGTCCATTGCACGTCACTTCTGACGAACCGGGCCACTTCCGTCTGTTCGTTGATGGTGAAAACATTATCGACGCCGACTACCGCCTGTTCTATGTCCATCGCGGCATGGAAAAACTGGCGGAAACCCGCATGGGTTACAACGAAGTGACCTTCCTCTCTGACCGAGTTTGTGGGATCTGCGGCTTTGCCCACAGCACCGCTTACACCACATCGGTGGAAAACGCGATGGGTATTCAGGTGCCAGAACGTGCGCAGATGATTCGCGCCATTTTGCTGGAAGTGGAACGCCTGCACTCGCATCTGCTCAACCTTGGCCTTGCCTGCCACTTCACTGGCTTTGACTCCGGTTTTATGCAGTTCTTCCGGGTGCGTGAAACCTCCATGAAAATGGCGGAGATCCTTACCGGTGCGCGTAAAACTTACGGTCTGAATCTGATCGGCGGGATTCGTCGCGATCTGCTGAAAGATGACATGATCCAGACCCGTCAACTGGCGCAGCAGATGCGTCGTGAAGTGCAGGAGCTGGTGGATGTGCTGCTGAGCACACCGAACATGGAACAGCGCACTGTCGGCATTGGTCGTCTGGACCCGGAAATTGCCCGCGATTTCAGTAACGTCGGCCCGATGGTCCGCGCCAGCGGTCACGCCCGCGATACCCGCGCCGATCACCCGTTTGTTGGCTATGGCTTACTGCCAATGGAAGTCCACAGCGAGCAGGGCTGCGATGTGATTTCCCGTCTGAAAGTGCGTATCAACGAAGTCTATACCGCGCTGAACATGATTGACTACGGTCTGGATAACCTGCCTGGCGGCCCACTGATGGTGGAAGGCTTTACCTACATTCCGCACCGTTTTGCGCTGGGCTTTGCCGAAGCGCCGCGTGGCGATGATATCCACTGGAGCATGACCGGCGACAACCAGAAGCTGTACCGCTGGCGCTGCCGTGCCGCGACCTACGCGAACTGGCCGACCCTGCGCTACATGCTGCGCGGCAACACCGTTTCTGATGCGCCGCTGATTATCGGTAGCCTGGACCCTTGCTACTCCTGTACCGACCGCATGACCGTGGTCGATGTGCGTAAGAAGAAGAGCAAAGTGGTGCCGTACAAAGAACTTGAGCGCTACAGCATTGAGCGTAAAAACTCGCCGCTGAAATAAGGAATCGCCATGTTTACCTTTATCAAAAAAGTCATTAAAACCGGCACGGCGACCTCGTCTTACCCGCTGGAGCCGATTGCGGTTGATAAAAACTTCCGTGGTAAGCCAGAGCAGAACCCGCAGCAGTGCATCGGCTGTGCAGCCTGCGTCAATGCCTGCCCGTCAAACGCCTTAACGGTTGAAACTGACCTCGCCACCGGTGAGCTGGCGTGGGAGTTCAATCTTGGACGCTGCATCTTCTGTGGACGCTGCGAAGAAGTCTGCCCGACGGCGGCAATCAAACTGTCGCAAGAGTACGAACTGGCTGTGTGGAAGAAAGAAGATTTCCTGCAACAGTCTCGCTTCGCGCTGTGCAACTGCCGCGTCTGTAATCGTCCTTTCGCCGTCCAGAAAGAGATCGACTACGCCATTGCGCTGCTTAAGCACAATGGTGACAGCCGCGCGGAAAACCACCGCGAAAGCTTTGAGACTTGCCCGGAATGTAAGCGCCAGAAATGCCTGGTGCCGTCCGACCGTATTGAACTGACTCGCCATATGAAAGAGGCCATCTGATGAGCAATTTATTAGGCCCCCGTGACGCCAACGGCATTCCGGTCCCGATGACGGTGGATGAATCCATCGCCAGTATGAAGGCGTCGTTACTGAAAAAAATCAAACGTTCTGCCTACGTTTACCGCGTGGACTGCGGCGGCTGCAACGGCTGCGAAATTGAAATTTTCGCAACCTTATCGCCGCTGTTCGATGCAGAACGCTTCGGCATTAAAGTCGTTCCGTCTCCGCGTCATGCGGATATTTTACTGTTTACCGGCGCGGTCACCCGTGCAATGCGATCCCCTGCGCTGCGTGCGTGGCAGTCCGCGCCGGACCCGAAAATCTGTATCTCCTACGGTGCCTGCGGTAACAGCGGCGGGATCTTCCACGATCTCTACTGCGTGTGGGGGGGTACGGATAAAATCGTCCCGGTGGATGTCTACATTCCGGGGTGCCCGCCAACGCCAGCCGCCACGCTGTACGGCTTTGCAATGGCGCTCGGCCTGCTGGAGCAGAAAATTCACGCCCGTGGGCCGGGTGAACTGGATGAACAACCGGCAGAGATCCTGCATGGCGATATGGTGCAGCCGCTGCGTGTAAAAGTAGATCGCGAAGCACGCCGCCTGGCGGGTTATCGTTACGGTCGCCAGATTGCCGATGATTTCCTGACGCAGTTAGGGCAGGGTGAAGAGCAGGTTGCACGCTGGCTGGAAGCGGAAAACGATCCGCGTCTGAACGAGATTGTCAGCCATCTGAATCATGTTGTTGAAGAGGCGCGTATTCGATGAGTGAAAAGGTGGTGTTCAGTCAACTGAGCCGTAAATTTATTGATGAGAACGATGCCACGCCCGCCGAGGCGCAGCAGGTGGTCTATTACAGCCTGGCGATTGGTCACCACCTTGGGGTTATCGATTGCCTGGAAGCCGCGCTCACCTGCCCGTGGGATGAATATCTGGCATGGATTGCCACTCTGGAGGCGGGCAGTGAAGCCCGCCGTAAAATGGAAGGCGTGCCGAAATATGGTGAGATCGTTATCGACATTAACCATGTGCCGATGCTGGCCAACGCATTCGATAAAGCCCGGGCAACGCAAACTTTGCAGCAGAAAGAATGGAGTACCATGCTGTTAAGTATGCTGCATGATATTTATCAGGAAAATGCCATCTATTTGATGGTGAGGAGACTGCGTGACTGACGTTTTACTCTGTGTTGGCAATAGCATGATGGGCGATGATGGCGCAGGTCCGCTGCTGGCGGAAAAGTGCGCCGCCGCGCCGAAAGGTAACTGGGTGGTGATTGACGGCGGTAGCGCACCGGAAAACGACATTGTCGCCATCCGCGAACTGCGCCCGACGCGACTGCTGATTGTCGACGCCACGGATATGGGGCTAAACCCCGGCGAGATCCGCATCATCGATCCGGATGACATCGCCGAGATGTTTATGATGACTACCCATAACATGCCGCTGAACTACCTTATCGACCAGTTAAAAGAAGACATTGGCGAAGTGATTTTCCTCGGCATCCAGCCGGATATCGTCGGCTTTTACTACCCGATGACCCAGCCGATTAAAGATGCGGTAGAAACCGTTTATCAGCGACTGGAAGGCTGGGAAGGGAATGGTGGATTTGCGCAGCTAGCGGTGGAAGAAGAGTAGTTTTTCAATAAGGAATCAGGACAGGGATGTTCTTGATGGGGTGAACCAGCTCTGATGCCAAATGCTAAATTGCCCGATGCACTGCGCTTATCGGGCTTTCCTGGTTCGTGCGACACGTAGGCCGGATAAGGCGTTCACGCCGCATCCGGCACGGTTACTTACTCTAAATCTTCCCCATTACTGGCAATTACTTTTTTATACCACCAGAACGATTTCTTACGCGTGCGCGTCAGCGTACCGTTGCCTGCGTCGTCACGGTCTACGTAGACAAAACCGTAGCGTTTGCTCATTTCACCCGTTGAGGCGGAAACTAAATCAATACAGCCCCAGGTGGTGTAGCCCATCAGCGGAATGCCATCTGCAATCGCTTCGCCCATTGCGCGGATATGTTCGCGTAAATAGCTGATGCGATAGTCATCGTTAATCTCACCGTTGGCAGCAAATTCATCTTTTGCGCCGAGGCCGTTTTCCACCAGAAACAGCGGCTTCTGATAACGATCGTACATCATATTCATGGTGATACGCAGACCGAGTGGATCAATTCCCCAGCCCCAGTCGCTCACCTGTAGATACGGATTACGCAGCGATTTCACCACGTTCGCCGCACTGCTGTTGTTGGCGTTCATCTCCGCCGAGGCGCAGCGTGAGGCGTAATAGCTGAAAGAGACAAAATCGACGGTGTTTTTCAGGATTTCATCATCGCCCGATGCTTTGTCGATGGTTACCCCTTTTTCGCGAAATACGCGGGCAGAGTAAGCCGGATACTCGCCCCGCGCCTGCACATCGATAAAAAACAGGTTTTCCCTGTCTTTCTCCAGCGCTGCCCAGACATCTTCCGGCTTGCAGCTGTAAGGGTAGAAGTTGCCGCCCGCCAGCATACAGCCCACCTGATTTTGCGGGTTAACCTCATGGGCGATTTTGGTAGCTAACGCACTGGCAACCAGCTGGTGGTGCGCTGCCTGATATTTCACCTGATCCTGATCTTCTCCTTCTTCAAAAACCAGACCCGCGCCGGAGAACGGGCTATGCAACATGATGTTGATTTCATTAAAGGTGAGCCAGTATTTCACCAGGCCATCAAATGCTTCAAAGCAGGTCCGGGCGTAGCGGCTGAAAAACTCCACCAGCTTGCGGTTACGCCAGGAGCCATATTCAGTGACCAGATGCATCGGCACGTCGAAGTGACACAACGTGACCAGCGGTTCGATACTGTACTTTTTACACTCTTCAAAGACAGAACGATAAAAAGCAATGCCCTGCTGATTGGGCGTCAGTTCATCGCCCTGCGGAAAGAGGCGGCTCCAGGCAATCGAGGTGCGAAAAACCTTGAATCCCATCTCTGCCATCAGGGCGATATCTTCTTTATAACGATGATAAAAATCCGTCGCCTCATGGCTGGGATAAAACTCGTCATCGCGCAACTGAAAACGTTTTTCCAGCCCCAGTTTCACCGCCATTCGATGTTCGCCGTGCGGGATCATATCGACCGTGGTCAGCCCTTTGCCACCTTCACGGTACGCACCTTCAGATTGGTTGGCGGCAAGCGCGCCGCCCCATAAAAAACCTTGCGGAAATACTGACATTTTCATCCTCAATTAAGACTTACTTCTTTGGCGACGGTTGGTTGTACGCTCTGATGCTTTCGTGCCTGGGCAGCCGCTTCCTCAACAGGAATATCCTCAAAGCCGAGCAACAGTGTGAGGATAAATGACAGCACGACCGCCAGCGCCATGACGGCGAACACCCAGACGATGCTCATTGGATTCGCCGGATCGAAGAACTGCACGCTGGTAAATAATCCCGGCGCTGCCATTGAGTGGCTGGCAAGCCCCGCCATACCGGCAACCGCGCCGCAAATAAAACCGCTGATAAGACTGGCGATAAGCGGACGTTTCAGGCGGATCGCCACGCCGTATAACGCGGGTTCGGAAATCCCCGCCATAATGGCTGATGCCGCCGCAGCCAGCGCCGTCTGGCGCAGTTCCGGGTTTTTTGTTTTCCACGCCACCGCCAGCGATGAACCGCCCAGCGACAGGTTAGCGCCGATTTCTGACGGCATGACCATCCCTTCTTTGCCGGTTTCGGCAATAGTTTGAATGATGGTTGGCGTAAAGACGCGGTGCATCCCGGTCATTACCAGCAGAGGCCACAGTGCGCCCATAATGGCGACTGAAAGCCAGCCCAGATAACCATGAATGGTGTAAACCAGCGCCGAAATGGCGCTACCGATCCAGATACCAATCGGGCCAATCAGCAGGATTGCCAGCGGTGCGGCAATCAACACAATCAGCATTGGCTTGAGGAAGTTTTTCGTCACCGCTGGCGTAATACTGTCCACCCAGCGTTCGATATATGACAGGCACCAGGTCATCACCAGCGCCGGGATCACTGTGTAGGTGTATTTCACCGCGGTGACCGGAATCAGGGCAAATTCAACATGTTCACCTTGGGCCGCTTTCGCCATCAGCTCAATAAAACTCGGATGTACCAGCACACCCGCAATGGCAATCGCCAGCGATATATTGGTTTTAAATTTGATGGCGGCAGAAGCAGCGACCATCAGCGGCAGGAAGAAGAAAGCACCATCACCAATCACATTGAGAATGGTTAAGGTCGGCGATCCTTTTGTCAGCACGCCGCTCATCTCGAGGATCATCGCCAGCAGTTTGACCATTGATCCGCCGATGATCGCCGGGATCAGCGGTGACATGGTGCCGATCAGCGCATCCAGGATCCCCGCACCAATGCGACGTAGCGTGAGTTTGGGTTTCCCCACGGGCTGCGTGGGCTGCATATCTCCAGGTAACAAGCTGACAACTTCCTGAAAGGCCTGCGAAACCGTATTACCGATAATCACCTGACACTGGTTGTCACTACGTACCACACCGAGCACGCCGGAGATAGTTTTTAACGTTGGGCTGTCGATCAGTGCATCATCTTTGATAACAAAGCGTAAACGCGTCATACAGTGCGTGACTGCCGAGATGTTATCAACGCCGCCCAGTGCCGCTATCACCGAGCGTGCCAGCGCCGCATAATTTTTGGCCATCGGATTTTATCCTGTTATCAGTAGGGTAGAGGTAGTTGTTATCAGTCGACGTGACGGGAAATTGCCGATGCTGAAACGGAATTAAGAAACCGGTTTCACAAAATCATGAATAGTTGATGCTGATTAAGCAAGAGAGTTAATTGCTCATTTTTTATATTTGTGAAACCGGTCACCTGAATATTTTTCCCGCTGCTTGCGCAAGGACAATCAGCCAACGGTGCAGTACACTGCGTTGATTGCGTGTAAAGGGATGAAAATGATGACGACGATGCTGGAAGTGGCGAAGCGCGCCGGGGTTTCAAAAGCGACCGTTTCCCGCGTGCTTTCAGGTAATGGCTACGTCAGCCAGGAAACTAAAGATCGCGTGTTTCAGGCGGTGGAAGAGAGCGGTTACCGCCCAAATTTGCTGGCGCGCAATCTGTCAGCGAAGAGTACTCAGACGCTGGGGCTGGTAGTGACTAACACGCTTTACCACGGCATTTATTTTAGTGAATTACTGTTTCATACTGCGAGAATGGCGGAAGAGAAAGGGCGTCAGCTGCTATTGGCAGATGGCAAACATAGCGCCGAAGAAGAGCGCCAGGCGATTCAGTATCTGCTGGATCTGCGCTGCGACGCCATTATGATTTACCCGCGCTTTTTAAACGTGGATGAGATTGATGACATCATTGACGCACAAAGTCAGCCGATAATGGTGCTCAATCGCCGCCTGCGCAAAAACAGCAGCCATAGCGTCTGGTGCGATCATAAACAGACCAGCTTTAACGCCGTGGCAGAGTTGATAAACGCCGGACATCAGGAGATTGCTTTCCTTACCGGTTCGATGGATTCCCCCACCAGCATTGAACGCCTTGCCGGATATAAAGACGCGCTGGCGCAGCATGGTATTGCACTCAATGAAAAACTTATCGCTAACGGTAAATGGACGCCTGCCAGCGGGGCCGAAGGGGTAGAAACGTTGCTCGAACGTGGGGCTAAATTTAGCGCGTTAGTTGCCAGTAACGACGATATGGCGATAGGTGCGATGAAAGCGTTGCATGACCGTGGTGTAGCGGTGCCGGGGCAAGTGTCGGTTATTGGATTTGATGATATCGCAATTGCCCCCTACACCGTTCCGGCGCTCTCCAGCGTAAAAATTCCGGTGACTGAGATGATTCAGGAAATAATTGGGCGGCTGATATTTATGCTCGATGGTGGTGCTTACACACCGCCGAAAACCTTCAGCGGAAAACTGATCCGCCGCGACTCCCTCATTGATCTTTCGCGATAAGCATTGTCATCACATGTCATCGTCACTAGTGTCGATGACATCGTTTTTTCTGCATTGCAGAATTTAATTTCTTTAAATAACAATAAATTAAAAGTTGGCATGATTTGTGAATGTATCGGCGCATTAACTGTCATTGCTGGAGAATTTGATGAACCGTTTCATCATTGCTGACGCGAGTAAATGTATTGGTTGTCGTACCTGTGAAGTGGCGTGCGTGGTTTCTCATCAGGAGAATCAGGACTGTGCATCGCTGACCCCGGAAACTTTTTTACCGCGAATCCATGTCATTAAAGGTGTGAACATTTCCACGGCGACAGTCTGCCGTCAGTGTGAAGATGCACCGTGCGCTAACGTCTGCCCGAATGGTGCTATCAGCCGTGATAAAGGGTTTGTTCATGTCATGCAGGAACGTTGCATTGGTTGCAAAACCTGCGTTGTGGCTTGCCCGTATGGTGCGATGGAAGTTGTAGTGCGTCCGGTGATTCGCAACAGCGGCGCAGGGCTTAACGTACGCGCTGACAAAGCCGAAGCTAATAAATGCGACCTCTGTAACCATCGTGAAGACGGCCCGGCCTGTATGGCTGCTTGCCCGACCCATGCGCTGATTTGTGTCGATCGTAATAAACTTGAACAACTGAGCGCAGAAAAACGCCGCCGCACGGCGCTGATGTTCTAAAAATCTTACAGAACTGTTCTGGCATCAAAGGAATTCCCGGAAATATTCGTAGAATACGGAGCGGGCGGTATCGCCAACCTGTGACTACCGGATGCGACGCGGTCGTGTCCGGCTGGGCGGGTTACGCAATTCATGATGGCGGGAATAACTCAATGGCAAAAAACACATCTTGCGGTGTCCAACTGCGTATTCGTGGCAAAGTGCAGGGCGTCGGTTTTCGTCCCTTTGTCTGGCAACTGGCACAGCAATTAAATCTTCACGGCGATGTCTGTAATGACGGCGATGGCGTAGAAGTCCGGCTGCTGGAAGACCCGGAAACGTTTCTTGTTCAATTGCATCAGCACTGCCCGCCGCTGGCGCGTATTGATAGCGTCGAATGTGAGCCGTTTATCTGGATGCAGCCGCCCACTGAGTTCACCATCCGCCAGAGCGCGGGCGGCGTCATGAATACGCAAATTGTTCCCGATGCCGCTACTTGCCCTGCCTGTCTTGCCGAAATGAATACCCCAGGCGAACGGCGTTATCGTTATCCGTTTATCAACTGTACCCACTGCGGCCCGCGTTTCACCATTATTCGCGCGATGCCTTACGACCGTCCATTTACCGTGATGGCGGCGTTTCCGCTATGTCCGGCCTGCGATAAAGAATATCGCGACCCGCTCGATCGTCGCTTCCACGCCCAGCCGGTGGCCTGCCCGGAGTGTGGCCCACATCTTGAATGGCTAAGTCATGGTGAACATGCGAAACAAGAGGCGGCATTACAGGCGGCTATCGCTCAGTTAAAAATGGGCAACATTGTCGCTATCAAAGGGATTGGCGGATTTCATCTCGCCTGCGATGCGCGTAACAGTAACGCGGTGGCGACACTACGGGCGCGCAAACATCGCCCGGCGAAACCGCTGGCGGTTATGTTGCCAACGGCAGAAGGTTTGCCCGACGCTGCCCGTCAGTTGCTCACCACGCCCGCCGCGCCGATTGTACTGGTGGATAAAATATATGTTCCGGAACTTTGTGACGATATCGCCCCTGGCCTTAACGAAGTCGGGGTGATGTTGCCTGCGAATCCGCTCCAGCATTTGCTGTTACAGGAACTGCAATGCCCGCTGGTGATGACCTCCGGCAACCTGAGCGGTAAACCACCGGCTATCAGCAACGAACAGGCGCTGGAGGACTTGCAGGACATTGCCGACGGATTCTTGATTCATAACCGCGACATCGTGCAGCGGATGGATGATTCAGTGGTGCGCGAAAGTGGCGAAATGTTGCGCCGCTCGCGGGGGTATGTACCGGATGCGCTGGCTTTGCCTCCGGGCTTTAAAAATATTCCTCCTGTGCTGTGTCTCGGTGCGGATCTGAAAAATACCTTCTGTCTGGTGCGTGGTGAACAGGCGGTGTTGAGTCAACATTTGGGCGATTTAAGTGACGATGGCATTCAGATGCAGTGGCGCGAAGCGTTGCGCCTGATGCAAAACATCTACGATTTTACTCCACAGTTTGTGGTGCATGATGCGCATCCGGGCTATGTCTCCAGCCAGTGGGCGCGTGAGATGAATCTGCCGACGCAAACGGTGCTGCATCACCATGCCCACGCGGCGGCGTGTCTGGCAGAACATCACTGGCCGCTGGATGGCAGTGATGTCATTGCGTTGACGCTCGACGGTATTGGTATGGGTGAGAACGGCGCTTTGTGGGGCGGCGAGTGCTTGAGGGTGAACTATCGCGAATGCCAGCACCTGGGCGGCTTGCCTGCGGTGGCGCTTCCGGGGGGCGATCTTGCGGCAAAGCAGCCGTGGCGTAACCTGCTGGCGCAGTGCCTGCGCTTTGTGCCGGAGTGGCAGAATTACCCTGAAACGGTAAGTGTGCAACAGCAAAACTGGAGCGTGCTGGCGCGGGCCATTGAGCGTGGAATCAATGCGCCGCTGGCATCATCGTGTGGGCGTTTGTTCGATGCTGTGGCGGCGGCACTGGGCTGTGCGCCAGCTACGTTAAGTTATGAAGGTGAAGCGGCTTGTGCTCTGGAGGCGCTCGCAGCTTCGTGCCAGGGAGTGACGCATCCGGTGACGATGCCGCTGGTGGACAATCAACTGGATCTCGCCACTTTCTGGCAGCAGTGGCTGAACTGGCAGGCACCGGTTAATCAACGCGCGTGGGCATTTCATGATGCGCTGGCGCAGGGTTTTGCCGCGTTGATGCGTGAGCAGGCCACGATGCGTGGTATCACTACGTTGGTATTTAGCGGCGGGGTTATTCATAACCGTTTGCTGCGTGCACGCCTAGCGCATTATCTTGCTGATTTTACGTTGCTCTTCCCGCAGAGTTTACCGGCGGGGGATGGCGGGTTGTCTCTGGGGCAGGGGGTTATTGTTGCGGCCCGTTGGGTGGCGGGTGAAGTCCAGAATGGATAAACGTGTTGCATTTGGGCGCAGTGCCGGATGCGGCGTGAACGCCTTATCCGGCCTACACATGCGCTCCCCGTAGGTCGGATAAGACGCGCCAGCGTCGCATCCGACATTTTGGGCACACTAGCCTGCCTACATCGGCAAGGTTTTCAACAATCCAAACGCCTCTTTCATCCGATCCTCACTGACTACAAAGGCGCGAAGCTGGTCGGCATCGTCAACGCCGCGCGCCACCATTCCCTGGCTTTCGGTACAAATCTGCCAGCGCAAATCCCGACGCTGGGTTTCCCCTGCCAGATGCAGCGGTAATTCCGGCGTTTTGATTTTCACCAGCATCGCCGGGAGTTTCAGCGGCGTGTTATTGCCGAGAAGATTTTTTGCCAGCACCATCGCGCTAAGTTGAATCGGCTGGAGGAACGGCAATACCTGACCGTTAATTTCCGCGCAATCGCCCAGCGCGTAAATATCGGCATTACTGGTTTGCAGATAGCTATCGACGCAAACGCCGCGATTAATCGTCAGCCCGGCGCGTCGTGCCAGGGCGGTTTCCGGGCGCAGTCCGGTGGCGGCAATTACCGCATCCACTTCGGTGCTGCGCTGGCGGTCCAGCGTTGCCAGAATGCCAGAATTCGTTTTTTCCAGCCCCTGCAACTGAGATTTCAACAGCAGATGAACGCCCATCTCCGTCAACCGATGCTGTAAGCGACTGCTTACTTCCGGTGGCATTAACGACGCCAGAATACTGGCAGCGTTGTCGATTAGCGTGACCGCTTTGCCTGCCCGACAAAAATCCATCGCCAGTTCGCTACCAATCAAACCACCGCCTACAATCAACACCCGTCGGGCATCCCGCAGCTGTGTTTCACAGGCGCGATACTCTTGCTGACTATTTAACGTCAGCATTAACTCACGCCCAGGCACCGGCGGGACAAAGGCGTTGGCACCGGTTGCCAGCACTAGCTTGTCGTATTGCCACTGATTATTCTGGCTTTTCACCACATGGGCTTCGGCATCGATATCCGTCACCCAGGTGTGCGGAAACAGGCGCAGATTAAACTGCTCGGCAAATTCACCCGCCGTCTGGCGGGTAAGGTCGTCGGCACGTTGCCCCTGACTGATCACATGGCTAAGATCAGGTTTGTTGTACTCATCCATGCTGTCGGCGGCAATCAGGGTCAATGGAATACCGGTATCCTGTTTACGAATATTTTTCACCAGTTGGCGGGCGGCGAAGCCTGAACCAATGATCACAATGCCGTTGCTCATTTTGCCTCCGATGCCAGTTCGTCAAAGACGTCTTTGCCGAGGGAGCATTCCGGGCACAGGAAGTTATCCGGGACTTCACTCCACGGCGTTCCTGGCGCAACGTCCTGCATTGGCTCGCCTTTTGCCGGATCGTAAATCCACTGGCAGACACTGCACTGCATCCGCGGACCGAGATCAGCCGTCGTGGTGGCACAGGTTTCTTCTTTAACCACTGTATTCACCGTGCTTTGCGGCAGCGGTGCGAGCGCCCACTGACGGGCGATTTCACGACCATGTTCACGGCATAATTCCAGTGCATCCTGGTCCGGTCGCCATTTGGCTTTCAGGCTAAGTGACATTTCGAAACCCGCATCTTGCAGGCGCGTGGAAAGACGATCCACGGCACCGCCGCTCCAGCCGTGAGAGCCGAAAGCACTGGCGCGTTTGTTACGGAAGCGTAATCCGGTCATCTCCTCCACCAGCCCGGCGATTTTCGGCATCATCACGTTATTCATCGTAGAAGTGCCGACCAGCACGCCTTTTGAGCGGAAGACATTGGTCAGGATTTCGTTTTTATCGCTTCGGGCAACGTTGAAAATTTTCACCGCCACGCGTGGGTCGGTTTCCGCAATCCCCTGGGCGATAGCATCAGCCATCATGCGGGTGTTATTCGACATGGTGTCGTAGAAAATGGTGATCCTGTCTTCCTGATAATCCGCCGCCCATTTCAGGTACAGCTCGACAATTTGCGTCGGGTTATCGCGCCACACCACACCGTGAGAGGTGGCAATCATATCGACCGGCAAGTTAAAGCCGAGGATCTCGGTAATTTTCGGCGTTACCAGGCGGCTGAACGGCGTCAGGATATTGGCGTAGTAACGTTGGCACTGCTCGAAAAGCTCCGTCTGATCCACTTCATCGTTGAACAGATGCTCGTCGCAGTAGTGCTGACCGAAAGCATCGTTACTGAACAGCACCGCGTCGCCCGTCAGGTAAGTCATCATGCTGTCCGGCCAGTGCAGCATTGGCGTTTCGACAAAAATGAGTTGTTTGCCGTTGCCGATATCCAGCGTGTCGCCGGTTTTCACCACGTTGAAATTCCACTCTGGATGATGGTGATGACCATTTATTGAGTCGATAGCGTTGGCAGTACAATAGATCGGCGTATCGGGAATTTGCGCCATCAGTTCGGTCAGCGCCCCGGCGTGATCCTCTTCAGCATGGTTAATCACGATGTAATCGATATCCGCCAGATCGATTTCATTACGCAGGTTCTGCACAAATTCGCGGCTGAATTTATGGTCGACGGTGTCGATCAGCACGTTTTTTTCTTCGCGGATGAGGTAGCTGTTGTAGCTGCTGCCGCGCAGCGTTTTATATTCTGTGCCGTGAAAATCACGCACTTCCCAGTCACGTTGACCAACCCAATGAATGTTATTTTTCACCACAATAGACATAGCAACCTCAATTTATTCAGCGTGTTCTAAAAAGATGTCTTGCTAATTGCAGGTTGCGTGCCAGTTTTTTATCTAATTGATTTTTATGTATAAATTAATTCATGCTCATTAATGAGTAGTCAAAATGACTATTAATCAAATGGTCGATATGACAATATCTATAGTCAAATTGACAGTGAGGCAAAGATGAGTTTTTCCGTTGATGTGCTGGCGAATATCGCCATCGAATTGCAGCGTGGGATTGGTCATCAGGATCGTTTTCAGCGCCTGATCACCACGTTGCGTCAGGTGCTGGAGTGCGATGCGTCTGCGTTGCTACGTTACGACTCGCGGCAGTTTATTCCGCTTGCCATCGACGGACTGGCGAAGGATGTACTCGGTAGACGCTTTGCCCTGGAAGGGCATCCGCGGCTGGAAGCGATAGCCCGCGCCGGGGACGTGGTGCGTTTTCCCGCAGACAGCGAATTGCCCGATCCCTATGACGGTTTGATTCCCGGGCAGGAGAGTCTGAAGGTTCACGCCTGCGTTGGTCTGCCGTTATTTGCCGGACAAAACCTGATCGGTGCATTGACACTCGACGGGATGCAGCCCGATCAGTTCGATGTTTTCAGCGACGAAGAGTTACGGCTGATTGCCGCGCTGGCGGCGGGAGCGTTAAGCAATGCGTTGCTGATTGAACAACTGGAAAGTCAGAATATGCTGCCGGGCGATGCCGCGCCGTTTGAAGCGCTGAAAGAGACGCAGATGATCGGCCTGTCGCCAGGCATGACGCAATTGAAAAAAGAGATTGAGATTGTGGCGGCGTCCGATCTCAACGTCCTAATCAGTGGTGAGACGGGAACGGGTAAGGAGCTGGTGGCGAAAGCGATTCATGAAGCCTCGCCGCGGGCGGTGAATCCGTTGGTCTATCTCAACTGTGCCGCACTGCCGGAAAGTGTGGCGGAAAGTGAGTTGTTCGGGCACGTGAAAGGGGCGTTTACTGGCGCTATCAGTAACCGCAGCGGGAAGTTTGAAATGGCGGATAACGGCACGCTGTTTCTGGATGAGATCGGCGAGTTGTCGTTGGCATTGCAGGCCAAGCTGCTGCGCGTGTTGCAGTATGGCGATATTCAGCGTGTTGGCGATGACCGCAGTTTGCGGGTCGATGTGCGCGTGCTGGCGGCGACTAACCGCGACTTGCGCGAAGAGGTGCTGGCAGGGCGATTTCGTGCCGACTTGTTTCATCGCCTGAGTGTGTTTCCGCTTTTGGTGCCGCCGCTGCGTGAGCGGGGTGATGACGTCATTCTTCTGGCGGGGTATTTCTGTGAGCAGTGTCGTTTGCGGCTGGGGCTCTCCCGCGTGGTATTAAGTGCCGGGGCGCGAAATTTACTGCAACACTACAGTTTTCCAGGGAACGTGCGCGAACTGGAACATGCTATTCATCGGGCGGTAGTACTGTCGAGAGCCACTCGCAGCGGCGATGAAGTGATTCTTGAAGCGCAACATTTTGCTTTTCCTGATGTGACGTCGCCGCCGCCAGAATCGGCGGCGGTGCCTATTGTTAAGCAAAACCTGCGTGAAGCGACAGAAGCGTTCCAGCGTAAAACCATTCGCCAGGCACTGGCACAAAATCATCACAACTGGGCTGCCAGCGCACGGATGCTGGAAACCGACGTCGCCAACTTGCATCGGTTGGCGAAACGTCTGGGGCTGAAGGATTAAATAATCCCGGCCTGATAGAAATCCTGCAGGTTAATTGCGCCGACGAGTTTGCCGTTTTCATCTACCACCGGTGCGGCGGTGATTTTGCGTTTCATCAGAACTTCTTTGGCGTCGATGGCGCGGCTTTGCGCCTGTAATGTGGTGCCGCCTGTCGTCATCGCTTCATTAACTGGCGTGGTGAGTGCGCCGCCGCCAACCAGCCAGCGACGTAAATCCCCGTCGGTAAAGACGCCCTGGACCTGTTGTCGAACGTCGCACACTGCTACCAGTCCCAGACCGGTGCGACTGAGTTTCAGCATCGCATCCATCACGCTGGCGGTTAACGTCACCTGCGGGATGGCGTCATCACGGCGCATCAGATGATGCACTTTGTTCAGCAAGCGAGCGCCCAGTGCCCCAGCTGGGTGGGATCGGGCAAAATCTTCTTCATTAAATCCGCGCGCCTGCATGACCGCCATCGCCAGCGCGTCGCCCATCATCAGGGTATTGACGGTGCTGGAGGTCGGTGCAAGATGCATCGGGCAGGCTTCGCGTTCTACAGAGATATCCAGCACCGCTTTCGCCGCCAGGCCCAGCGGTGATGTCGGTTTTCCGGTCATTGCCAGCAGAGCGATAGATTTGTCTTCCAGACGCGGAATAATCAGTTCCAGTTCCTTCGCGCCACCAGAGTAAGAGATAAACAGCATCACATCGCGGCTTTCAATCATCCCCAGGTCGCCGTGCAGTGCCTCTGCCGGATGAACAAAAAAGGCAGGTGTGCCGGTGCTGGCAAGCGTTGCGGCGATTTTCTTACCAATGTGGCCCGATTTGCCAATTCCCGAAACCACCACTTTGCCTTCGCAGTGCAGGATGATATTGGCGGCGCGAACAAAATCATCGCCCAGACGTTCTGGTAAACGGCTTGCTTCCTGCAACTCCAGCATTAACGTCTGACGTCCCGCGTTCAGTAGTGCTTCACTCATTGCTCTCTCCGGTTAAGGTCCATTTATTTATTCCAGCCAGGGATTGGTAGCCAGATTGAACGCTCATTATCCAATGCCATGGCTGGTGAAACAACTGATGTGAATTTAGTTACAACATTCTTTAAGAAAAAATATGAACTGAAAGAAGATACTAGAGAGAAACAGAGCACTGAAAACAGACAACCGCTTCCTTGTGCGGCAGGGGATGCTTTACCATACTTCACCCAGGCTGAATCTGTTTAATGGATGTCACATGTTCAAGCGTCGTTATGTAGCACTACTTCCCATTTTTGTATTACTTGCCGCCTGTAGCAGCAAGCCTAAGCCAACCGAGACTCAAACGACTACCGGAACGCCTTCTGGTGGCTTCTTGCTGGAGCCACAGCACAACGTTATGCAGATGGGCGGCGACTTCGCCAATAACCCGAATGCCCAGCAGTTCATCGACAAAATGGTGAACAAACACGGTTTCAATCGTCAGCAGTTGCAGGAAATTCTCTCCCAGGCGAAACGTCTGGATTCGGTATTGCGGCTGATGGATAACCAGGCACCAACTACTTCGGTGAAACCGCCATCAGGTCCGAACGGCGCATGGCTGCGTTATCGCAAAAAATTTATTACGCCGGACAACGTGCAAAACGGCGTGGTTTTCTGGAATCAGTATGAAGACGCGTTGAATCGTGCGTGGCAGGTGTATGGTGTACCGCCGGAAATTATCGTCGGGATTATCGGCGTCGAAACTCGCTGGGGACGCGTGATGGGGAAAACCCGTATCCTCGATGCGCTGGCAACGCTGTCATTTAACTACCCACGCCGCGCGGAGTATTTCTCTGGTGAGCTGGAAACCTTCTTGCTGATGGCGCGCGATGAGCAGGACGATCCACTCAATCTGAAAGGTTCTTTTGCCGGTGCGATGGGCTACGGTCAGTTTATGCCATCGTCTTATAAACAATATGCAGTGGATTTTAGCGGCGACGGGCATATCAACCTGTGGGATCCGGTTGATGCCATCGGTAGCGTGGCGAACTATTTCAAAGCGCACGGCTGGGTGAAAGGCGATCAGGTTGCGGTGATGGCAAACGGTCAGGCGCCAGGCTTACCAAATGGCTTCAAAACCAGGTACAGCATTTCACAACTTACCGCAGCTGGACTAACGCCACAGCAGCCGCTGGGCAATCATCAGCAGGCCAGCTTACTGCGCCTGGATGTTGGCACCGGTTACCAGTACTGGTACGGTTTGCCGAACTTCTACACCATCACCCGTTACAATCACAGCACCCATTACGCAATGGCCGTCTGGCAGTTAGGACAAGCCGTGGCACTGGCGCGCGTGCAGTAACTCTTTGCAAGAGGGAGGTTAAACTTCCCTCTGTTTTCTTACTGTTTATTCGAATGACGTAATTGCTTGATTTTTTTCGACAGCGATATCGCATATCCCAGGCAGACAACGCCTAACGCGGCCTGACCGAAGTCGAAAGGTTCAAGGTAGCCAGAAGATAAAATTTTACATATCACTGAAACCAGTGCGCCGATGCCACCAATGATGACCCAAATACGCATTTGCGTGGTTTGTTTAAGCACGTTTTGTGGAGTGTTATCCGTTTTCTTTGTTGCCATTGCTATTCTCTCCCTGTGAATACATATCAATGTGAACGCGGCATGGTAGCGCTTTTTCTTTACCGACTGGTCGCAACAGTCTTTTTCCGGAACGCAACTCGTAAAATGAATCGCTCGTCCCCATCTTCTGCGGGAAAGTGCTATCTTGTCCGGCATATATTTTTTGACTGACTGAGGTTGTGATGATTGACAGTGAACTGATGCAGTTAAGCGAACAGGTAGGGCAGGCGCTGAAAGCCCGTGGCGCAACCGTAACAACTGCCGAGTCTTGTACCGGCGGTTGGGTAGCGAAAGTGATTACCGATATTGCAGGCAGTTCCGCCTGGTTTGAACGCGGATTTGTCACCTACAGTAACGAAGCCAAAGCGCAGATGATCGGCGTACGCGAAGAGACGCTGGCGCAGAATGGCGCGGTGAGCGAACCCGTCGTGGTGGAAATGGCGATAGGCGCACTGAAAGCGGCTCGTGCTGATTATGCTGTGTCTGTCAGTGGTATCGCCGGGCCGGATGGCGGCAGTGAAGAGAAACCTGTCGGCACCGTCTGGTTTGCTTTTGCCAGCGCTCGCGGCGAAGGGATAACCCGTCGGGAATGCTTCAGCGGTGACCGTGATGCGGTGCGTCGTCAGGCTACTGCGTATGCATTGCAAACCTTGTGGCAACAATTTCTACAAAACACTTGATACTGTATGAGCATACAGTATAATTGCTTCAACAGAACATATTGACTATCCGGTATTACCCGGCATGACAGGAGTAAAAATGGCTATCGACGAAAACAAACAGAAAGCGTTGGCGGCAGCACTGGGCCAGATTGAGAAACAATTTGGTAAAGGCTCCATCATGCGCCTGGGTGAAGACCGTTCCATGGATGTGGAAACCATCTCTACCGGTTCGCTTTCACTGGATATCGCGCTTGGGGCAGGTGGTCTGCCGATGGGCCGTATCGTCGAAATCTACGGACCGGAATCTTCCGGTAAAACTACACTGACGCTGCAGGTGATCGCCGCAGCCCAGCGCGAAGGTAAAACCTGTGCGTTTATCGATGCTGAACACGCGCTGGACCCAATCTATGCACGTAAACTGGGCGTCGATATCGACAACCTGCTGTGCTCCCAACCGGACACCGGCGAGCAGGCACTGGAAATCTGTGACGCTCTGGCGCGTTCTGGCGCAGTAGACGTTATCGTCGTTGACTCCGTGGCGGCACTGACACCGAAAGCGGAAATCGAAGGCGAAATCGGCGACTCTCACATGGGCCTTGCGGCACGTATGATGAGCCAGGCGATGCGTAAGCTGGCGGGTAACCTGAAGCAGTCCAACACGCTGCTGATCTTCATCAACCAGATCCGTATGAAAATTGGTGTGATGTTCGGTAACCCGGAAACGACTACCGGTGGTAACGCGCTGAAATTCTACGCTTCTGTTCGTCTCGATATCCGTCGCATCGGCGCGGTGAAAGAGGGCGAAAACGTGGTGGGTAGCGAAACCCGCGTGAAAGTGGTGAAGAACAAAATTGCTGCGCCGTTTAAACAGGCTGAATTCCAGATCCTCTACGGCGAAGGTATCAACTTCTACGGCGAACTGGTTGACCTGGGCGTGAAAGAGAAGCTGATCGAGAAAGCAGGCGCGTGGTACAGCTACAAAGGTGAGAAGATCGGTCAGGGTAAAGCGAATGCGACTGCCTGGCTGAAAGATAACCCGGAAACCGCGAAAGAGATCGAGAAGAAAGTACGTGAGTTGCTGCTGAGCAACCCGAACTCAACGCCGGATTTCTCTGTAGATGACAGCGAAGGCGTAGCAGAAACTAACGAAGATTTTTAATCGTCTTGTTTGATACACAAGGGTCGCATCTGCGGCCCTTTTGCTTTTTAAGTTGTAAGGGTATGCCATGACAGAATCAACATCCCGTCGCCCGGCATATGCTCGCCTGTTGGATCGTGCGGTACGTATTCTGGCGGTGCGCGATCACAGTGAGCAAGAACTGCGACGTAAACTTGCGGCACCGATCATGGGCAAAAATGGCCCGGAAGAGATTGATGCCACGGCAGAGGATTACGAGCGTGTTATTGCCTGGTGCCATGAACATGGCTATCTCGATGACAGCCGATTTGTGGCGCGCTTTATCGCCAGCCGTAGCCGCAAAGGCTACGGTCCGGCGCGTATCCGTCAGGAACTGAATCAGAAAGGTCTTTCCCGCGAGGCGACAGAAAAAGCGATGCGTGAATGTGACATCGACTGGTGTGCACTGGCGCGCGATCAGGCGACGCGAAAATATGGCGAACCTTTGCCAACTGTCTTTTCAGAAAAAGTTAAGATCCAGCGTTTTCTGCTCTATCGCGGCTATCTGATGGAGGATATCCAGGATATTTGGCGAAATTTTGCCGACTGAACGCATACGGTATTTTACTTCCCAGTCAAGAAAACTTATCTTATTCCCACTTTTCAGTTACCAGCCCAGCGGTTAAGACACGCTGTCGCTGGTGGCGATATTTCGTTAGCTTGATTTCAGGATAATTATGAGCAAGAGCACCGCTGAGATCCGTCAGGCGTTTCTCGACTTTTTCCATAGTAAGGGACATCAGGTAGTTGCCAGCAGCTCCCTGGTACCCCATAACGACCCAACTTTGTTGTTTACCAACGCCGGGATGAACCAGTTCAAGGATGTGTTCCTTGGGCTCGACAAGCGTAATTATTCCCGCGCTACCACTTCCCAACGCTGCGTGCGTGCGGGTGGTAAACACAACGACCTGGAAAACGTCGGTTACACCGCGCGTCACCATACCTTCTTTGAAATGCTGGGCAACTTCAGCTTCGGCGATTATTTCAAACACGATGCCATTCAGTTTGCATGGGAACTGCTGACCAGCGAAAAATGGTTTGCCCTGCCGAAAGAGCGTCTGTGGGTTACCGTCTATGAAAGCGACGACGAAGCCTACGAAATCTGGGAAAAAGAAGTAGGGATCCCGCGCGAACGTATTATTCGCATCGGCGATAACAAAGGTGCGCCATACGCATCTGACAACTTCTGGCAGATGGGTGACACGGGGCCGTGCGGCCCGTGCACCGAAATCTTCTACGATCACGGCGACCACATTTGGGGTGGCCCTCCGGGAAGTCCGGAAGAAGACGGCGACCGTTACATTGAGATTTGGAACATCGTCTTCATGCAGTTCAACCGCCAGGCAGATGGTACGATGGAACCGCTGCCGAAGCCGTCTGTAGATACCGGTATGGGTCTGGAACGTATTGCTGCGGTGCTGCAACACGTTAACTCTAACTATGACATCGACCTGTTCCGCACGCTGATCCAGGCGGTAGCGAAAGTCACTGGCGCGACCGATCTGAGCAATAAATCGCTGCGCGTAATCGCTGACCACATTCGTTCTTGTGCGTTCCTGATCGCGGATGGCGTAATGCCGTCCAACGAAAACCGTGGTTATGTACTGCGTCGTATCATTCGTCGCGCAGTGCGTCACGGCAATATGCTCGGCGCGAAAGAAACCTTCTTCTACAAACTGGTTGGTCCGCTGATCGACGTTATGGGATCTGCAGGTGAAGACCTGAAACGCCAGCAGGCGCAGGTTGAGCAGGTGCTGAAGACTGAAGAAGAGCAGTTTGCCCGCACGCTGGAACGCGGTCTGGCGCTGCTGGACGAAGAGCTGGCGAAACTTTCTGGCGATACGCTGGATGGCGAAACTGCTTTCCGTCTGTACGACACCTACGGTTTCCCGGTTGACCTGACGGCTGATGTTTGTCGTGAACGCAACATCAAAGTTGACGAAGCTGGTTTTGAAGCAGCAATGGAAGAGCAGCGTCGTCGTGCGCGCGAAGCCAGTGGCTTTGGTGCCGATTACAACGCAATGATCCGTGTTGACAGTGCATCTGAATTTAAAGGCTATGACCATCTGGAACTGAACGGCAAAGTGACTGCGCTGTTTGTTGATGGTAAAGCGGTTGATGCCATCAATGCAGGCCAGGAATCTGTGGTCGTGCTGGATCAAACGCCATTCTATGCGGAATCTGGCGGTCAGGTTGGCGATAAAGGTGAACTGAAAGGCGCTAACTTCTCCTTTGTGGTGGAAGATACGCAGAAATACGGCCAGGCGATTGGTCATATCGGTAAACTTGCTGCGGGTTCTCTGAAAGTGGGCGACGCGGTGCAGGCTGATGTTGATGAGGCTCGTCGCGCTCGTATTCGTCTGAATCACTCCGCAACGCACCTGATGCACGCTGCGCTGCGCCAGGTTCTGGGTACTCATGTATCGCAGAAAGGTTCACTGGTTAACGACAAAGTGCTGCGCTTCGACTTCTCACACAACGAAGCGATGAAACCAGAAGAGATTCGTGCGGTTGAAGACCTGGTGAACGCGCAGATTCGCCGTAACTTGCCGATCGAAACCAACATCATGGATCTCGAAGCGGCGAAAGCGAAAGGTGCGATGGCTCTGTTTGGCGAGAAGTATGATGAGCGCGTACGCGTGCTGAGCATGGGCGATTTCTCCACCGAGCTGTGTGGCGGTACTCACGCAAGCCGCACCGGTGATATTGGTCTGTTCCGCATCATCTCTGAATCGGGTACTGCTGCAGGTGTTCGTCGTATCGAAGCGGTAACCGGAGAAGGCGCTATCGCCACCGTTCATGCAGACAGCGATCGCTTAAGCGAAGTCGCACATCTGTTGAAAGGCGATAGCAATAATCTGGCTGATAAAGTGCGTTCAGTACTGGAACGTACGCGTCAGCTGGAAAAAGAGTTACAACAGCTTAAAGAACAGGCTGCCGCACAGGAGAGTGCAAATCTTTCCAGTAAGGCAATTGATGTTAATGGTGTTAAGCTGTTGGTTAGCGAGCTTAGCGGTGTTGAGCCGAAGATGTTGCGTACCATGGTTGACGATTTAAAAAATCAGCTGGGGTCGACAATTATCGTGCTGGCAACGGTAGCCGAAGGTAAGGTTTCTCTGATTGCAGGCGTATCTAAGGACGTCACAGATCGTGTGAAAGCAGGGGAACTGATTGGTATGGTCGCTCAGCAGGTGGGTGGCAAGGGTGGTGGACGTCCTGACATGGCGCAAGCCGGTGGTACGGATGCTGCGGCCTTACCTGCAGCGTTAGCCAGTGTGAAAGGCTGGGTCAGCGCGAAATTGCAATAATATAAGCGTCAGGCAATGCCGTGGACTCGCTTCACGGCATTCGTATTAACGCTATCGACAACGATAAAGTCAGGTTGAAGTTGTGTATATCGGCTAAACTTAGGTTTAACAGAATGTAATGCCATGACTGCTTACATGTAATGTGTTTGTCATTGCTTACTTTTTGGCGTTATATGATGGATAATGCCGGGATACAGAGAGACCCGACTCTTTTAATCTTTCAAGGAGCAAAGAATGCTGATTCTGACTCGTCGAGTTGGTGAGACCCTCATGATTGGGGATGAGGTCACCGTGACAGTTTTAGGGGTAAAGGGCAACCAGGTACGTATTGGCGTAAATGCCCCGAAGGAAGTTTCTGTTCACCGTGAAGAGATCTACCAGCGTATCCAGGCTGAAAAATCCCAGCAGTCCAGTTACTAATCTTTCCGCGTCTCATCTTTATCGGTGAGACGCACCCTCAAAATTCCTCCTTCACTCCATTGCCTTTTCGCTTTACTCCCGTTCATTCAACTTAAGTCTCCATTTTTTGCATTACTGCTATCTGTCAGACCTCCGTTTTTCTGTTGATAAAACACTCTTTTTGACGTTTTTACAGACTAATTGAGCGTGAAGTGTGCAAACGATAAAAGTGTGGGAAAAATTGTTTGACTTATAAGTCTCAGAAAGTAATATGTGCGCCACGCAGCGACGATGAGCGATAAACAAGTTCTTCGAAGCACTCGTAAGAGGCGTGTGGTGAGGTGGCCGAGAGGCTGAAGGCGCTCCCCTGCTAAGGGAGTATGCGGTCAAAAGCTGCATCCGGGGTTCGAATCCCCGCCTCACCGCCATTTGCATCCGTAGCTCAGCTGGATAGAGTACTCGGCTACGAACCGAGCGGTCGGAGGTTCGAATCCTCCCGGATGCACCATATTCTACGAAATCTTCAGCGATGAAGGTGTCGAAGAGGTGGCGGTACTAACCGCAAGCACCAGGGAGGATAACGTTGCTTTAGCAACGGCCCGAAGGGCGAGCCGTAAGGCGAGTAATCCTCCCGGATGCACCATCTCTTACTTGATACGGCTTTAGTAGCGGTATCAAAAAATCTGCAGTAAAGTAAGTTTCCCGATGCATCCGTAGCTCAGCTGGATAGAGTACTCGGCTACGAACCGAGCGGTCGGAGGTTCGAATCCTCCCGGATGCACCATCTCTTACTTGATATGGCTTTAGTAGCGGTATCAATATCAGCAGTAAAGTAAGTTCTCCCGATGCATCCGTAGCTCAGCTGGATAGAGTACTCGGCTACGAACCGAGCGGTCGGAGGTTCGAATCCTCCCGGA
>NZ_JAEOHX010000013.1:0-114138 GCF_019366485.1 Escherichia sp. GZ89
TGAAAAACGTTCTTTGCCAGGTCGATACCAAGAGTTGATACTTTCATGTGGACGCTCCTAATTTTTCAGGACGTATTACAACGATCCAGTCTGGTACTTTGATACCGTAAAATCTGGAGCGTCCATCTCATTATCCCTGTAAAACGCGCCCTCAGCCCACATCCATGTGGGCTGCCCCGGCCTTCAGGGAACGCCTCGGCGATTTTGACGCCACCAACACCGGTGCGGTTTGTAATTAAAGCGCAAGAATATCTTTAAATGAAAATGAATACCCTACCGATCCTTATGCATAACATTTCCTTTTAATTGCAACTTTACTCGTCCTTCCGCTTTCAGTAGTGTGTCATCGCGCATTTCGACTTCTTTCTTTGCAAGGACTGGTTTTTCATGTTTTCTGGGCTGTTAATCATTCTGGTTCCCCTGATTGTGGGTTACCTCATTCCGCTTCGCCAACAAGCTGCGTTAAAAGTTATTAATCAGCTATTAAGCTGGATGGTTTACCTTATTCTCTTTTTTATGGGTATCAGTCTGGCGTTTCTCGATAACCTCGCCAGTAACCTGTTGGCGATTCTGCATTATTCCGCCGTCAGTATTACCGTTATTTTACTGTGTAATATTACCGCCCTGATGTGGCTGGAGCGAGGCCTGCCGTGGCGCAACCACCATCAGCAAGAAAAACTCCCGTCACGTATTGCGATGGCGCTGGAGTCCCTCAAGCTCTGCGGTGTGGTGGTGATTGGCTTTGCTATTGGCCTTAGCGGATTAGGTTTCTTACAACACGCTACGGAAGCCAGCGAATACACGTTAATTCTGCTACTTTTCCTCGTCGGTATTCAGTTGCGTAATAATGGCATGACCTTAAAGCAGATTGTCCTTAATCGCCGGGGAATGATTGTCGCTGTGGTGGTGGTGGCCAGTTCTTTAATTGGTGGTTTAATTAACGCCTTTATTCTTGATCTTCCCATCAATACCGCGCTGGCAATGGCTTCCGGTTTCGGCTGGTATTCTCTTTCCGGTATTTTATTGACCGAATCTTTTGGTCCGGTAATCGGGAGCGCAGCGTTTTTTAATGATCTGGCCCGTGAGCTGCTTGCTATTATGTTGATCCCAGGCCTGATTCGCCGTAGCCGCTCTACTGCACTGGGCTTATGCGGTGCGACGTCGATGGATTTCACACTGCCCGTTCTTCAACGTACTGGCGGGCTGGATATGGTCCCGGCGGCGATTGTTCACGGTTTTATTCTTAGCCTGTTAGTGCCGATCCTCATCGCCTTTTTCTCTGCATAATACCTCTCTGGCGGTAGATCCCTGCCGCCAAAATTGCGCTAAATCAATCTCCCTTAAAGTTGCATGAAAAATCCCTTTTATCCCCGTGTTAAGCGTCTTAACCTTAAACATGTATATTAAATATAACTTTAAAAGGTGTGATCATGTTTTGTGTGCAATGTGAACAAACTATCCGTACTCCGGCAGGAAACGGCTGCTCATACGCGCAGGGGATGTGTGGTAAAACGGCGGAAACCTCTGACCTTCAGGATTTACTCATCGCGGCGCTGCAAGGGCTTTCAGCCTGGGCGGTAAAAGCGCGTGAATACGGCATCATCAACCACGATGTAGACAGCTTCGCGCCGCGCGCATTTTTCTCAACCCTGACCAACGTTAACTTCGATTCTCCGCGTATTGTCGGCTACGCCCGTGAAGCAATTGCCCTGCGTGAGGCGCTGAAAGCACAGTGCCTGGCTGTAGATGCCAACGCCCGCGTCGATAACCCGATGGCTGACCTGCAACTGGTGAGTGACGATCCCGGCGAGCTGCAACGTCAGGCGGCGGAATTTACTCCCAATAAAGATAAAGCTGCGATTGGCGAAAACATTCTCGGCCTGCGTCTGCTCTGCCTGTATGGCCTGAAAGGTGCTGCCGCCTATATGGAACACGCGCACGTTCTCGGTCAATATGACAACGATATTTACGCCCAGTACCATAAAATCATGGCATGGCTGGGTACCTGGCCTGCCGATATGAACGCACTTCTCGAGTGCTCCATGGAAATCGGCCAGATGAACTTCAAAGTGATGAGCATTCTGGACGCAGGCGAAACCGGTAAATACGGTCACCCGACGCCAACTCAGGTCAACGTCAAAGCGACGGCGGGTAAATGCATTCTGATTTCCGGTCACGATCTCAAAGATCTCTACAACTTGCTGGAACAGACCGAAGGCACGGGTGTTAATGTCTACACCCACGGCGAAATGCTGCCTGCGCATGGCTACCCGGAGCTGCGTAAATTCAAGCATCTGGTCGGTAACTACGGCAGCGGCTGGCAGAATCAACAAGTAGAGTTCGCTCGCTTCCCTGGACCTATCGTGATGACTTCGAACTGCATCATCGATCCAACCGTAGGGGCTTATGACGATCGTATCTGGACCCGCAGCATCGTTGGCTGGCCGGGTGTGCGTCATCTGGATGGTGATGATTTCTCAGCAGTTATTGCCCAGGCACAACAAATGGCGGGCTTCCCGTACAGCGAAATTCCGCACCTGATCACCGTGGGCTTTGGTCGTCAGACGCTGCTTGGCGCGGCGGATACGCTGATTGATCTGGTGAGCCGTGAAAAACTGCGTCATATCTTCCTGCTCGGTGGCTGTGACGGCGCACGCGGCGAGCGCCACTACTTCACCGATTTCGCCACCAGCGTACCGGATGACTGCCTGATCCTGACCCTCGCCTGCGGTAAATATCGCTTTAACAAACTTGAGTTCGGCGATATCGAAGGTCTGCCGCGTCTGGTAGATGCTGGTCAATGTAACGATGCTTACTCAGCGATTATTCTGGCTGTCACTTTGGCAGAAAAACTGGGCTGCGGTGTCAACGATCTGCCGTTGTCGCTGGTACTCTCCTGGTTCGAACAAAAAGCGATTGTTATTCTGCTGACGCTGCTTTCTTTGGGCGTGAAAAATATCGTTACCGGCCCGACTGCACCTGGCTTCCTGACGCCAGACCTGCTGGCGGTACTGAACGAGAAATTCGGCCTGCGTTCTATCACCACTGTTGAAGAAGACATGAAGCAACTGTTGAGCGCGTAAGGAGTTTGTCGATGACGATGCCAACCAATCAATGCCCGTGGCGGATGCAGGTTCATCACATTACGCAAGAAACGCCGGATGTGTGGACGATTTCCCTGATTTGCCACGATTACTACCCGTATCGCGCCGGGCAATATGCGCTGGTCAGCGTGCGTAACTCAGCGGAAGCGCTGCGTGCTTACACCATTTCCTCCACGCCAGGCGTGAGTGAATACATCACTCTGACCGTGCGGCGGATTGATGACGGTGTCGGTTCCCAGTGGCTGACCCGCGATGTAAAACGCGGTGACTACCTCTGGCTTTCGGACGCGATGGGGGAATTTACCTGCGACGATAAAGCAGAAGATAAATTCCTGTTGCTGGCGGCCGGCTGCGGTGTCACACCGATTATGTCGATGCGTCGCTGGCTGGCGAAAAATCGCCCGCAGGTGGATGTGCAGGTGATCTACAACGTGCGTACGCCGCAGGATGTTATTTTCGCCGATGAATGGCGTGACTATCCGGTGACACTGGTGGCGGAAAATAACGTTACCGAGGGTTTCGTTGCCGGACGTCTGACACGTGAACTGCTGACAAGAGTTCCTGATTTAGCCTCTCGTACTGTGATGACCTGTGGCCCGGCTCCGTATATGGATTGGGTAGAGCAGGAAGTGAAAGCGCTCGGCGTGACGCGTTTCTTTAAAGAGAAGTTCTTTACGCCAGTGGCGGAAGCAGCAACCAGTGGTCTGAAATTCACCAAACTGCAACCAGCGCAAGAATTTTACGCACCTGTTGGCACCACACTGCTGGAGGCTTTGGAAAGCAACAAAGTTCCGGTTGTCGCCGCCTGCCGTGCAGGTGTTTGCGGCTGCTGTAAGACGAAAGTGGTTTCCGGTGAATATACGGTGAGTAGCACAATGACGCTGACCGACGCCGAAATCGCTGAAGGTTACGTACTGGCCTGCTCCTGCCATCCGCAGGGGGATTTGGTTCTCGCGTAAAGATAACTGCCCGGCACAATTCGCCGGGCAGCTTTAAATGGACAGCAACGTAAAAATTTATCGCCAGGCAGAGTTACCCGCCACGGCATAACGTCCCGCGCCCAGAAACGCGACTGCAAGAGCTGCAACAAAGAAATAAACCAGGCTTTCAATCGCCCAGGCACCGGTTTTATCCAGCATCCCTGTTTTTCCCATTCCCACCATCAACCATGCAACGACCATGGTCAGGGCGATAACAAGAGCAGAAGGTCTCGTCAAAATACCTAATATAATCAGTACTGGCGCAACTACTTCCCCAATAAGTACACCGTAGGCAATAAAACCGGGGAAACCTTTTGCAATCAGCATTCCACTAATACCATCAATCCCGGCAAATAATTTATGCACCCCGTGAAACAGCATTAATCCGCCCACGGCCAAACGTAACAATAATTTGCCAAAATCCTCATGTGTCAGCATTCGGTTTACTGCATTTAACAATGATGCAACCATCTGAATTTAGTCCTTTTATCGTGAAAATGCCATTCGCATCAGCCTTGGGCATTACCGGATTAAAAGCAACTGAAATATCAAGATTTGGCCAGCGCAACAGGCAGCATCTACTAAACTTGTTACCGTTATCACATTCAGGAGATGGAGAACCATGAAACAAACGGTTGCAGCTTATATCGCCAAAACACTCGAATCAGCAGGGGTAAAACGCATTTGGGGAGTGACTGGCGACTCTCTGAACGGTCTTAGCGACAGTCTTAATCGCATGGGCACCATCGAGTGGATGTCCACCCGTCATGAAGAAGTGGCGGCCTTTGCCGCTGGCGCTGAAGCCCAACTTAGCGGGGAACTGGCGGTCTGCGCCGGATCATGCGGACCTGGCAACCTGCACTTAATCAACGGTTTGTTCGATTGTCACCGTAATCACGTTCCGGTACTGGCAATTGCCGCTCATATCCCTTCCAGCGAAATTGGCAGCGGCTATTTCCAGGAAACCCACCCGCAAGAGTTATTCCGCGAATGTAGCCATTATTGCGAGCTGGTTTCCAGCCCGGAGCAGATCCCACAAGTGCTGGCGATTGCTATGCGTAAAGCGGTGCTAAACCGTGGCGTTTCGGTTGTCGTTTTACCGGGCGACGTGGCGCTAAAACCTGCACCGGAAGGGGCAACTACCCACTGGTATCACGCCCCCTTACCCGTTGTCACACCTGAAGAAGAAGAGTTACGCAAACTGGCGCAACTGCTGCGTTACTCAAGCAATATCGCCCTGATGTGCGGTAGCGGCTGCGCGGGGGCGCATAAAGAGCTCGTCGAGTTTGCCGGAAAAATTAAAGCGCCTATTGTTCATGCCCTGCGCGGTAAAGAACATGTCGAATACGATAATCCGTATGATGTCGGAATGACGGGATTAATCGGCTTCTCGTCAGGTTTTCATACCATGATGAACGCCGACACGTTAGTGCTGCTCGGCACCCAATTCCCCTACCGTGCGTTCTACCCGACCGATGCCAAAATTATTCAGATTGATATCAACCCAGCCAGCATCGGCGCACACAGTAAGGTGGATATGGCACTGGTCGGTGATATCAAATCGACTCTGCGTGCATTGCTGCCTTTAGTGGAAGAAAAAACCGATCGCAAATTTCTGGATAAAGCGCTGGAAGATTACCGCGATGCCCGCAAAGGGCTGGACGATTTAGCTAAACCGAGTGAGAAAGCCATTCACCCGCAATATCTGGCGCAGCAAATTAGCCATTTTGCTGCCGATGACGCCATTTTCACCTGTGATGTCGGCACACCAACGGTATGGGCGGCGCGTTATCTGAAAATGAACGGCAAGCGCCGCCTGTTAGGTTCGTTTAACCACGGTTCGATGGCTAATGCCATGCCTCAGGCGCTGGGCGCGCAGGCAACCGAGCCGGAACGTCAGGTGGTCGCCATGTGCGGTGATGGCGGTTTCAGTATGTTGATGGGCGATTTTCTCTCTGTGGTACAAATGAAGTTGCCGGTAAAAATTATCGTCTTTAACAACAGTGTGCTGGGCTTTGTGGCGATGGAGATGAAAGCTGGTGGCTACCTGACTGACGGCACCGAACTGCATGACACCAACTTTGCCCGCATTGCTGAAGCGTGCGGCATTACGGGTATTCGCGTGGAAAAAGCGTCTGAAGTCGATGAAGCCCTGCAACGCGCATTCTCCATCGACGGCCCGGTGCTGGTGGATGTGGTGGTTGCGAAAGAAGAATTAGCCATTCCGCCGCAGATCAAACTCGAACAAGCCAAAGGTTTTAGCCTGTATATGCTGCGCGCAATCATCAGCGGACGCGGCGATGAAGTGATCGAACTGGCGAAAACGAACTGGCTAAGGTAAAAAGGGTGGCATTTCCCGTCATAATAAGGACATGCCATGATTGATTTACGCAGTGATACCGTTACCCGACCGAGCCGCGCCATGCTCGAAGCAATGATGGCCGCCCCGGTTGGGGACGACGTTTACGGAGACGACCCTACCGTTAATGCTCTGCAGGACTATGCGGCAGAGCTTTCCGGTAAAGAAGCCGCCATTTTTCTACCTACCGGCACCCAGGCAAACCTGGTCGCGCTGCTCAGTCACTGCGAACGCGGAGAAGAGTATATTGTCGGGCAGGCTGCACATAATTATCTGTACGAAGCCGGTGGCGCTGCGGTACTGGGCAGCATTCAACCGCAACCTATCGATGCTGACGCCGACGGTACGCTACCGCTGGATAAAGTGGCGATGAAAATCAAACCCGACGATATCCACTTTGCCCGCACCAAATTACTCAGTCTGGAAAACACCCACAACGGCAAAGTGCTGCCGCGTGAATACTTAAAAGAAGCATGGGTATTTACCCGCGAGCGCAATCTGGCACTGCATGTTGACGGTGCGCGCATCTTTAATGCCGTGGTGGCTTACGGCTGCGAACTGAAAGAAATCACGCAATATTGTGATTCGTTCACCATTTGTCTGTCGAAAGGTCTTGGTACGCCAGTCGGTTCATTACTGGTCGGTAATCGTGATTACATTAAACGTGCCATTCGCTGGCGGAAAATGACTGGCGGCGGGATGCGCCAGTCCGGGATTCTGGCCGCAGCCGGAATGTATGCGCTGAAAAATAACGTCGCACGCTTGCAGGAAGACCACGATAACGCCGCCTGGATGGCGGAGCAACTGCGTGAAGCAGGCGCGGATGTGATGCGTCAGGACACCAATATGCTGTTTGTTCGCGTCGGACAAGAAAATGCTGCCGCGTTAGGCGAATACATGAAAGCGAGAAACGTACTGATTAACGCCTCGCCGATTGTCCGCCTGGTAACCCATCTTGATGTCTCGCGTGAACAACTGGCAGAAGTCGCAGCCCACTGGCGCGCTTTCCTGGCGCGTTAAGGAGAGAGACGTGCCGCAACGCATTTTAGTTCTCGGTGCCAGTGGCTATATTGGTCAGCATCTGGTGCACGCGCTTAGCCAAAAAGGGCATCAGATCCTGGCGGCGGCACGTCACGTCGACAGGCTTGCAAAGCTGCAACTGGCAAACGTCAGTTGCCATAAAGTCGATCTCAGCTGGCCGGATAACCTTCCGGCCCTGTTGCAGAATATCGATACCGTCTATTTTCTGGTGCACAGCATGGGCGAAGGCGGCGATTTTATCGCTCAGGAACGCCAGGTAGCTCTTAACGTCCGCGATGCGCTGCGCGAAGCTCCGGTTAAACAATTAATCTTTCTCAGTTCATTGCAGGCCCCGCCTCACGAGCAGTCGGACCATCTGCGCGCCCGTCAGGCTACAGCGGATATTCTTCGTGAAGCGGGTGTCCCGGTGACCGAATTGCGCGCCGGAATTATCGTTGGCGCAGGTTCAGCGGCGTTCGAAGTCATGCGCGATATGGTGTACAACCTGCCGGTGTTAACCCCGCCGCGTTGGGTCCGTTCACGCACCACGCCCATCGCGCTGGAAAACTTGCTGCACTATCTGGTGGCGCTGTTAGATCATCCGGCCAGCGAACACCGCATCTTCGAAGCCGCCGGACCAGAGGTGCTCAGTTATCAGCAACAGTTTGAACATTTTATGGCGGTGAGCGGTAAGCGCCGCTGGTTAATCCCCATCCCCTTTCCCACCCGCTGGATTTCGGTGTGGTTTCTCAATGTGATTACTTCCGTACCGCCCACCACAGCCAAAGCGTTGATACAGGGGCTGAAACACGATCTGCTGGCGGATGACACCGCGCTACGTGCACTCATTCCACAACAACTGATCGCATTCGATGACGCGGTACGTCGCACGTTGAAAGAAGAAGAAAAACTGGTCAACTCCAGCGACTGGGGATACGACACTCAGGCCTTTGCCCGCTGGCGACCGGAGTATGGCTATTTCGCCAAACAGGCAGGGTTTACCGTTAAAACTTCTGCCAGCCTTGCGGCTTTATGGCAGGTGGTGAATCAAATCGGCGGTAGAGAGCGTTATTTCTTTGGCAATATTTTGTGGCAGACCCGGGCGCTGATGGACCGCGCGATCGGTCATAAGTTAGCGAAAGGCCGCCCGGAGCGTGAATATTTGCAAACTGGCGATGCGGTAGACAGCTGGAAAGTGATTATCGTCGAGCCGGAAAAACAACTGGCGTTGTTATTTGGCATGAAAGCGCCGGGGCTGGGGCGCCTGTGTTTTACCCTAGAGGATAAAGGCGACTACCGCACCATCGATGTTCGCGCGTTCTGGCATCCGCATGGGATGCCAGGGCTGTTTTACTGGTTACTGATGATCCCCGCGCATCTGTTTATTTTTCGCGGAATGGCAAAACGAATCGCCAGACTGGCAGAACAAAGCACAGATTAATCGACAAAACCTGCGTTATTCTTTCATGTTTCCCATTGCATCAAGGGGGAAATCACGGAAGAATGCGCACGTCATTTTCTCAACAACAGTGGATTGATATGAAGGTACTGGTTACCGGCGCCACCAGCGGCTTAGGTCGAAACGCGGTAGAGTTTTTATGCCAGAAAGGCATCAGCGTGCGTGCGACCGGTCGCAACGAGGCAATGGGTAAATTGCTGGAAAAAATGGGCGCAGAGTTTGTTCCGGCGGATCTGACCGAGCTGGTCTCATCACAAGCTAAAGTGATGCTCGCAGGCATTGATACGTTGTGGCACTGCTCCAGCTTTACCTCTCCGTGGGGGACACAACAGGCTTTCGATCTGGCTAACGTTCGCGCCACTCGCCGTCTGGGTGAATGGGCTGTCGCCTGGGGAGTACGTAACTTTATTCATATCTCTTCCCCCTCCCTGTACTTCGATTATCACCACCATCGCGATATTAAAGAAGATTTTCGCCCTCACCGCTTCGCTAACGAGTTTGCCCGCAGCAAAGCGGCCAGCGAAGAAGTGATCAATATGCTTTCGCAGGCGAATCCACAAACACGCTTTACTATTTTACGCCCACAAAGTCTGTTCGGGCCACACGATAAAGTCTTTATTCCCCGTCTGGCGCATATGATGCACCACTACGGCAGCATTCTGTTACCACACGGCGGCAGTGCGCTGGTCGATATGACGTACTATGAAAATGCCGTGCACGCCATGTGGCTGGCAAGTCAGGAAGCCTGCGATAAGCTGCCTTCCGGGCGAGCATATAACATTACCAACGGCGAGCATCGCACTCTACGCAGCATCGTGCAGAAGCTGATCGACGAGTTGAATATTGACTGTCGTATTCGTTCCGTCCCCTACCCGATGCTGGACATGATCGCCCGCAGCATGGAGCGTTTAGGTCGCAAGTCAGCAAAAGAGCCGCCGCTGACCCACTACGGCGTCTCTAAGTTGAATTTTGACTTTACGCTGGATATGACGCGTGCACAGGAAGAATTAGGTTATCAGCCAGTCATCACTCTTGATGAGGGCATCGAGAAAACTGCTGCCTGGCTGCGCGATCACGGGAAACTGCCCCGCTAATCCTGACCGTATTTCTCCAGCAATGCTTCGGCAATCGCCTGAGTTTCTGCATCCGCTTCGCCGTTGTATAACGTCGGGCGGAAATGCATCTGGAACGCCATAATCACGCGCCGCTGCTCGCGCGGTGTCATATCTGGTTTTACGTCATAACCGTAGCGCGCCAACAGTTCCAGCAATGATGCGGTATCTACTGGCGTGTGTGGCGCACGCCCGGCAAGGTAAAAATTTACCCGCTGCGCATCCGGCCAGGCACCAATCCCCTGCTGCGCCAGTTGCTGCCAGGGAAATAACGGCCCCGGATCATCTTTGCGCTGCGGCGCAATATCCGCATGCGCCACCACGTTTTCCGGCTTGATGTGATAACGGGTAATAATATCTTTCGCCAGGGGGATGAGCGCCTGTATCTGTGCCGGTTCAAACGGAGCAAAATATTTCATCCCCGACGATTTTTGCCAGCCTCGGTTTTCCAGCTCAATGCCAATAGAGGTGTCGTTAAGGCGTGTTGCCCCGCGCCAGGCGCTAATCCCCGCATGCCAGGCCAGTTCCTGTTCCGGCACCAGTTGCCAGATGCGCGGTTTACCGTTGTATCGTGGTGGCACCGCAGGGACAAGATAATGCGAACTGACCTGCTTATCGGTCAGTGTCGCCAGCGAACTATCAAAATCATCTGCGGTGTAGTGGATCACCAGCACTTTAATGCGCGGATACGCCGCCTGCGCCTGGCGTCGGGTATCAAGCTGATATCCCTCTTTCTCGACAATGCCTTTTTCGCCTGCACACCCTGCCAGTAACAGAGCGGCGGCGACCAGCCAGAAGACTCTTCTCATCGACGTGTTTTCACCGCCGTACCGCTGACGCTAACCATCAGCATACTGCCGTTTTGCCCGACCGTTTCGTAGTCGATATCAATACCGACTACGGCATCGGCCCCCAACGCCCGCGCCTGATCGCCAAGTTCCTCAAAGGCAATCTCCCGCGCTTTACGCAATTCTTTTTCATAAGCCCCGGAGCGTCCGCCAACGATATCGCGGATACCGGCAAAGAAATCACGGAAAATATTGGCACCTAAAATCGCTTCGCCTGTCACCACACCGCAATATTCAACGATGGTCTGGCCTTCCAGAGTTGGAGTTGTGGAAAATTGCATGATCGATCCCCTTGTTTGCTAAGCCTTCGATCTCAAAAGCATTATCAGACTGATACGCTATTATTGAAAGGATATCATTATTATCGTAGAACGCTTTCAGAGCGATCGCTTATAAGGAAATGATTATGCGCTACAGCAAATTGACAATGCTTATCCCCTGCGCACTGCTCCTCAGTGCCTGCACCACAGTCACTCCAGCTTATAAAGATAACGGCACACGTACCGGTTCCTGTGTCCAGGGCGGCCCTGACAGTGTGGCCCAGCAGTTTTATGACTACCGCATTTCACACCGCAGTAACGACATTACCGCTCTGCGCCCATATTTAAGTGACAAACTGGCAACTTTGCTGAGTAATGCCAGCCGCGATAACAGCCATCGTGAATTGTTAAGCAGCGATCCGTTCTCCAGTCGAACCACCTTGCCAGACAGCGCCCGTGTTGCCAGTGCTTCAACAATCCCGAATCGTGATGCGCGAAATATTCCTCTGCGTGTGGATCTAAAACAGGGTGATCAGAGCTGGCAGGATGAAGTGTTAATGATTCAGGAAGGCCAGTGTTGGGTGATCGACGATGTACGCTATTTAGGCGGCAGCGTTCATGCCACGGCGGGTACGCTTCGTCAGTCTATCGAGAATCGCTAACACCTTGATCAACCAATAACCCCCGTAAATTGTCCGGCATTTCGCGAGGAATGCCGACATTTATGCTCGCCGCCCACCGCCCCCGTTATTTTGTGCTATGTTTAGTGAATAATGCGCTTTGCTTTTAACTTTTAAAGCATAAATATTGCATAATTATTCTGTCAAAGGTACTATCTTCGACCTCAATAGCTATCAGACTGCCAGTATACGAGTGTCAATGAGTATTCAATTAAACGGCATTAATTGCTTTTACGGCGCGCATCAGGCGCTGTTCGATATCACGCTGGATTGCCCTCAGGGCGAAACGCTGGTGTTACTAGGCCCCAGCGGCGCGGGGAAAAGCTCGCTGCTGCGTGTACTCAATCTGCTTGAGATGCCGCGCTCCGGTACGCTCAACATTGCAGGCAACCATTTCGATTTCACTAAGACGCCCTCAGACAAAGCGATTCGCGATCTGCGTCGTAACGTCGGCATGGTGTTTCAACAATACAACCTGTGGCCGCACCTCACCGTGCAGCAAAACCTGATTGAAGCGCCCTGCCGTGTACTGGGATTGAGTAAAGATCAGGCGCTGGCCCGTGCAGAAAAATTGCTGGAACGTCTGCGCCTGAAACCTTTCAGTGATCGCTATCCGCTGCATCTTTCTGGTGGTCAGCAACAGCGTGTTGCTATCGCCCGTGCGCTGATGATGGAACCGCAGGTACTGCTGTTTGATGAACCGACCGCCGCACTGGACCCGGAAATTACGGCGCAAATCGTCAGCATCATTCGTGAACTGGCAGAAACGAATATTACCCAGGTGATCGTCACCCACGAAGTAGAAGTGGCGCGTAAAACCGCCAGTCGTGTGGTGTATATGGAAAATGGTCACATCGTAGAACAAGGCGATGCGAGCTGCTTTACCGAGCCGCAAACCGAAGCATTTAAAAACTATCTCTCTCACTAAGATTCGGGATAACAACAATGAAAAAAGTTCTGATTGCCGCGTTAATTGCAGGTTTTAGTCTTTCCGCCACAGCTGCCGAAACCATTCGTTTTGCCACCGAAGCCTCCTATCCTCCGTTTGAATCGATGGACGCGAATAACCAGATCGTCGGTTTTGACGTCGACCTGGCGCAGGCATTGTGTAAAGAGATTGATGCGACCTGCACTTTCTCTAACCAGGCGTTTGACAGCCTGATCCCAAGCCTGAAATTCCGTCGCGTAGACGCAGTGATGGCTGGCATGGATATCACCCCGGAGCGTGAAAAGCAGGTGCTGTTTACCACGCCGTACTATGACAACTCTGCCCTGTTTGTGGGTCAACAAGGTAAATACACCAGCGTTGATCAGCTGAAAGGCAAAAAAGTCGGCGTTCAGAACGGGACGACGCACCAGAAATTCATTATGGATAAACATCCGGAAATCACCACGGTTCCTTATGATAGCTACCAGAACGCGAAACTCGATCTGCAAAACGGTCGTATCGACGGCGTTTTTGGTGACACCGCAGTGGTAACCGAATGGCTGAAAGATAACCCGAAACTGGCGGCTGTCGGCGACAAAGTGACCGATAAAGATTACTTCGGTACTGGCCTCGGCATCGCGGTACGTCAGGGCAACACTGAACTGCAGCAGAAATTCAACACTGCGCTGGAAAAAGTGAAGAAAGATGGCACTTACGAAACCATCTACAACAAATGGTTCCAGAAGTAATACCTGATGAATGAATTTTTTCCTTTAGCAAGCGCCGCCGGGATGACCGTCGGCCTTGCCGTTTGTGCATTGATTGTCGGACTGGCGCTGGCGATGTTCTTTGCGGTATGGGAGTCAGCAAAATGGCGTCCTGTCGCGTGGGTAGGTTCAGCACTGGTGACGATTCTGCGCGGTCTGCCAGAAATTCTGGTGGTGCTGTTTATCTATTTTGGCTCCTCGCAGTTACTGCTGACGCTTTCGGATGGCTTCACCATCAATCTTGGGATCGTACAGATCCCGGTGCAGATGGACATTGAGAACTTCGACGTTAGCCCGTTCCTGTGTGGGGTTATCGCCCTGTCGCTACTGTATGCCGCCTATGCCTCGCAAACCCTGCGTGGCGCACTGAAAGCGGTGCCGGTGGGCCAGTGGGAATCCGGTCAGGCGCTGGGGCTGTCGAAATCGGCTATCTTTTTCCGCCTGGTGATGCCGCAGATGTGGCGTCATGCGCTGCCTGGTCTCGGTAACCAGTGGCTGGTACTGCTGAAAGATACCGCGCTGGTCAGTTTGATAAGTGTGAATGATTTAATGCTGCAAACTAAAAGCATTGCCACCCGTACTCAGGAGCCGTTTACCTGGTACATTGTGGCAGCAGCGATCTATCTGGTGATTACCCTGCTCAGTCAGTACATTCTCAAACGCATTGACCTGCGCGCGACACGTTTTGAGCGGAGGCCTGGCTGATGCTTGAGTATTTACCCGAACTGATGAAAGGGCTGCACACCAGCCTGACGCTGACGATTGCCTCGCTGATTGTGGCGCTGATTCTGGCGTTGATTTTTACCATCATCCTGACGCTGAAAACGCCGGTACTGGTGTGGCTGGTGCGGGGCTATATCACGCTGTTTACCGGTACGCCGCTGTTGGTGCAGATCTTCCTGATTTACTACGGTCCAGGCCAGTTCCCGACATTGCAGGAGTATCCGGCACTGTGGCATCTGTTGTCAGAACCGTGGTTGTGCGCGCTGATTGCGTTGTCGCTGAACAGTGCGGCGTATACCACGCAGCTATTTTACGGTGCAATTCGTGCGATCCCGGAAGGCCAGTGGCAATCCTGTAGTGCCCTGGGGATGAGCAAAAAAGATACGCTGGCGATCCTGCTGCCGTATGCCTTTAAACGCTCACTCTCTTCTTATTCCAACGAAGTTGTGCTGGTGTTTAAAAGTACCTCTCTGGCTTACACCATTACGCTGATGGAAGTGATGGGTTACAGCCAGTTGTTGTACGGACGCACCTACGATGTCATGGTGTTCGGCGCGGCGGGAATTATTTACCTGGTCGTCAACGGCCTGCTGACACTGATGATGCGTTTGATCGAGCGCAAAGCGCTGGCGTTCGAGCGACGGAATTAATGTTATCTACGTGCTAATGCCGGGTGCAGCGTGCACGCCTTATCCGGCCTACATAGTGCATAGATTAATATAATAAAGACGGACAACCCACTAAGTTGTCCGTCTTTTTTTATTCATTATGAATTATTTAATCATATTTATTGCATATAAATTCACTTGATGGCATTGTTATCTCATGCCGCAGACACGGCCAAAAATCATAAGATTGACAGACGGGAGTTCCATCATGAAAAAGTTAGTTCTTGCCGCTTTACTTTCATCCTGTGCATTCGGCGCTTCTGCCGCAGAGAAAATCAATTTCGGCGTATCAGCGACCTATCCTCCCTTTGAATCTATAGGTGCTAATAATGAGATTGTCGGCTTTGATATCGACCTGGCAAAAGCGTTATGCAAACAGATGCAGGCAGAATGTACTTTTACCAATCACGCTTTCGACAGCCTCATCCCGTCACTGAAATTCAGAAAATATGACGCCGTTATCTCCGGTATGGATATCACGCCGGAGCGTAGCAAGCAGGTATCATTTACCACGCCCTACTACGAAAACTCAGCTGTTGTGATTGCCAAAAAAGATACCTACAAAACGTTTGCCGACCTGAAAGGCAAACGCATTGGGATGGAAAACGGTACAACGCACCAGAAATATATTCAGGATCAGCACCCGGAAGTAAAAACTGTCTCCTATGACAGTTATCAAAATGCCTTTATCGACCTGAAAAATGGTCGTATTGATGGGGTATTTGGTGACACAGCGGTGGTAAACGAATGGCTGAAAACCAATCCGCAACTGGGCGTTGCTACTGAGAAAGTGACCGACCCTCAGTACTTCGGCACCGGTCTGGGCATCGCTGTACGTCCGGATAATAAAGCCCTGCTGGAAAAACTGAATAACGCACTGGCAGCGATTAAAGCAGATGGTACGTATAAAAAAATCAATGACCAGTGGTTCCCGCAGTAAGATTCAGAAAGCCGCACCTGCGGCTTTTTTATTGCTTCACCAGCAGCGTCAGCACTTCATAGTGCGCGGTATGCGGGAACATATCAAAAAGCTGTACCCGTTCGATGCGAAACCCTGGCAGTTCGTGGATATCTTTCGCCATCGTTTGGGCGTTACAGCTGGAGTAGATAATAAAACGCGGTGCCATCGTTGAGAGATAATCACACAGCGGTTTACCAATGCCGCGGCGCGGCGGGTTAACCAGCACCAGCTCCGGCACCTCCCCCTGAGCGGTGGCAAATTGAGTGGAATCCAGCGCCTGAAATTGCAAACGCGTTAAGCCCAGTTCAGCGGCTGATTGCTTCGCACAGGCAATGGCTTCTGGCGCAATTTCGATTCCGGTTAACTGCATCTCAGGCGTCGCGCAGTGTAAACCAAAGCCCCCCACGCCACAGAACAGATCCCACATATGTTTAACCGGCAACTGTCGTACCCAGTCGCGCGCAGTAGCGTACAGCTGGCTGGCGACCACCGGATTAGTCTGGAAGAAACTTTGTGGACGGATCCACAGCGGCACATCGTTAAAACGCTCAGCCAGCGCCTGTTGTTCGCTCAGATAAATCTCCGTCTCCCCTTCCATAATCGCCATATGTACCGGCTGAATGTTGACGGTAATAACTTTCAGCTGCGGCAGTTGTGCCTGTAACCACGGCAGCGCCTTACGCAGTTGTGCCAGCTTGGTTTCGGAACGCAGTACAAAGCGCAGCATCATGCCACCATCGCTCTGGCTTTCAGTCAGCAGAATGTATTTCAGTTCGCCACGCTTACGCGCCACGTTGTAGGGTGTTAACCCCGCACGGGCGATAAACGGTTTTAACGCCGCAAAAACGGGCGCAAATGAGGAGGGATAAAGCGGGCAATCGCAAAGGTCTTCTGGTGTGCCGTCGCGATGCAGCATACCGAGCAGTGGTCTTTCAACGCTACCACTCACCACCATTTTGGCTTTATTACGAAACCCTTGCTCCGGGCCTGACACCGGCTCGCACCATTCCTCAACCGAAAAGTCGGCGAGCAGATTTTTAAGATCGGCGGTTTTAGCGGAGAGTTGCTCTGGAATCAGCTGCGTTATCCACTGACAGGAACGACAGCGACCCGCGTCGTAAAGTGCGCACTGCATACATTGACCTTCACATCATCAGGGGCGACGATTATACACATTATTGCAACTGGAAGAACCGCCGACTGGTCGAGGGAACGAACAGTAGCAACAGGATGAGCATATCCGGCAACTTCTGCAGCATCAGGCTATGGAAGATTTCACGTTTTGATTCACCGGGAATGCTGAACAGCTCCGGATAACCATACCCCAGCGAAGCCGCCCACAAATAACCGGCGGCCGTGATTTGTGTCAACAGATACAGCCAGCGCGCCCAGCGACGCCCTTTCACCAGTGAAAACGCACACCAGATCTCAATGAAAACCAGCACCAGGCTGCTTAAAAAGACCAGTGTTAAACTCCAGGTTTGTACGCTGCGATGAATGAACTCGCCAATACCGCGCACGCCCAGCGTATTGAAAATCATCAGCACGTCGAGGCCACGGATCATAATAATGGCAAGCGCCGCCACCTGTACCAGCGCAGGCACATTCAGGCGAGCATGAGATGAAGATGTTTTCTTAAAAAATCCCAACGTTTCGTCTTCCATGAAAACAATGCCGCGACATGCGCGGCATTATGTAGCCAGGTTGGCAAATTTTAGTGTCTTCAGCCACGTCTTGCACGCTGGATGTCGCGTATCCGCTGTTTTTCTGCGCGCGCCATCAGATACCAGGCGATAAATCCGACAATTCCGACCGCGCCGAGGATCAATGTTGCCAGGGCGTTAATTTCCGGATTCACCCCCATCCGCACGCTGGAGAAGACCAGCATCGGTAACGTGGTGGCTCCCGGCCCGGAAACAAAGCTGGCTATCACCAGATCGTCGAGCGACAGAGTAAAAGCCAGTAAGCAGCCAGAAATGATTGCGGGCATGATCATCGGTAGCGTAATGACGAAAAACACTTTCAGCGGCGTCGCACCGAGATCCATCGCCGCTTCTTCAATGGAGCGATCCAGTTCCCGCAGGCGCGAGGAAATAACGACTGCCACATAAGCCGTACAGAAAGTGACATGCGCCAGCCAGATGGTGAGCATACCGCGGTCCGCAGGCCAGCCAATGGCATGAGCAAGCGCGACGAATAACAACAACAGCGACAAACCTGTGATGACATCTGGCATTACCAGCGGCGCGGTGATCATAAAGGCAAAACCATTTGATCCGCGAAACCTGCCAAAACGCACCAGCACTACCGCCGCAATAGTCCCGAGGATCGCCGCTGCCGTTGCCGCACAGGCTGCAATTGTCAGGCTTAAACCAACCGCGCTCATCATCGCGTCATCACGCAGTAATTCGCCATACCAGCGCGTTGACCAACCCGCCCATACCGTCACCAACTTCGAGCTGTTAAACGAATAGATAACCAGCATCAGCATTGGTGCGTAGAGAAAAGTGAAGCTCAGCAGCAAAATCACAATCCGCCAGGGCGAACGAACCACCGGTAAATTATTCATCCGTGTTCTCCCACGCTTTTTTGCTGATGCTTGTGGAACCACATTATCGGCACAATTAGCAGCAACAACATGATGATCGCCACTGCCGAGGCCACCGGCCAGTCACGGTTGTTAAAGAACTCCTGCCACAGTACACGCCCGATCATGATGCTATCCGGGCCGCCGAGCAGTTCCGGGATCACAAACTCGCCCACAGCCGGGATAAATACCAACATCGATCCGGCAATAATCCCACCTTTAGTCAGCGGCACAATGACAGTAAAGAACGTTTTCAGCGGTCGCGCGCCGAGATCCATGGCCGCTTCCACCAGCGAATAATCAATACGAATCAACGCGGTGTAAATCGGCAGCACCATAAACGGCACGTAGGCGTAAACAATGCCGATATAAACTGCCAGATTGGTATGCAGAATGGTCAGCGGCTGGTCTATAACCCCCAGCCACAGCAGAAAATTATTCAGCACACCGTTGTTTTTCAATATTCCCATCCAGGCATAAACGCGGATCAGAAACGAGGTCCACGACGGCAGGATCACCAGCAGCAATAAGATATTGCGGGTCGAAGGCTTACTGTGCGCCACCGCCCACGCCAGCGGATAGCCGATCAGTAAACAACAAATTGTCGAAATCGCCGCTACCTGTAACGACTGGAGATATGCATCGAAATAGAGCGGATCGTCAGTCAGTTGCAGGAAATTACCGAGATTAAGAGTGATGGAAAGTTGCCCGTCAGCCCACTCCATCAGTTCGGTATAAGGTGGAATAGCGCGCGCCATCTCCGCCAGACTTATTTTAAAGACGATCAGAAATGGCAGCAGAAACAGTAAGATCAACCAGATATACGGCAACGCAATGACCAGTTTTCTCCCATGCTTCATTTGCAGCTGCGACAACCACAGCTTAAATCCGCCCGGCGGTTTCGACTGGGCAGCAGGTTCAAGTGTACTCATCTTTGCTCCTTAAACCGTCAACACCACACAGCTGTCCACTTCCCAGCACAAACGCACTTCGTCGCCCCAGGTCGGTAACCCTTTGCGATAACGATGGGCGTTTTGTAGCTGGGCGCTAATCATCTGCCCGCTTTTTAGACGAACGTGATACACCGAAAGATCGCCGAGATAGGCAATGTGCATCACCTCCCCTACCGCGAAGTTACAACCATTGGCGGGCGGCTCCTCGCAGAGCATGATTTTTTCCGGACGCAGCGCCACATGCACCGGCACGTTATCGACCACCGAAGCATCCGCATCGACTTTCAGTGGATGCACCAGCCCCGGCGAATAAAGCACTAGACCATCTTCCTGACGCTCTTTGAGTACACCTTCAAAGACGTTTACCGAACCGATAAATTCAGCGCTATAGCGGGTGGTCGGATGCTCGTAGATCTCTTCCGGCTCGCCAATCTGGACAAATTTCCCACGATTCATAATGGCGATACGCCCCGCCATGGTCATCGCCTCTTCCTGATCGTGGGTGACCATCACACAAGTCACACCAACGCGCTCCAGAATATCCACCACTTCAAGCTGCATCCGGTCACGCAATTTTTTATCCAGCGCACCCATCGGCTCGTCGAGCAGTAATAGTTTTGGGCGTTTAGCGAGGCTTCGGGCCAGGGCCACACGCTGTCGCTGACCGCCGGAAAGCTGATGCGGTTTGCGTTTGGCGAACTCCTGCATATGCACCAGCCCAAGCATCTCATTGACCCGGCTGGCAATTTCCGCTTTCGGCAATTTGTCCTGTTTCAGGCCAAAAGCGATGTTCTGTTCCACGGTCATATGCGGAAACAGCGCGTAAGACTGAAACATCATATTGATAGGGCGCAGGTAAGGCGGCACCTGTGATAAATCGACGCCATCGAGCATAATCTGCCCGGCAGAAGGTTGTTCGAAACCTGCCAGCATACGCAGCAGCGTGGACTTGCCACAGCCGGATGCGCCCAGCAGCGCGAAGATTTCGCCTTTATAAATGGTCAGGCTGACATCATCGACCGCATGCTGACCATCGTAAGATTTAGTCAGATTACGGATTTCTAATAGCGGCGTCAGCGCCTTACGGGTTTTCGCCTGGGGGCGAGGGATAGCGTCATTCACGGCTGCTCTCCGGCATTGAATGTGTGCAAGCGCACCCTGATGGTGCGAATTGCCGGCGGGTGTGGTGCGCCCGTCCGGCATCTACGGCTGCGGATTATTTTCCGCTCTTCACTTTGGTCCAGGCGCGGGTGCGCACACGGTCGATTTTCGGATCCTGTACTTTCAGAGTGAACAGTTTGGCGCGGACATCCGCAGGCGGGTAAATACCCGGATTATCACGCACTTCTGCACTCACCAGCGGCGTGGCTTCTTTATTAGCATTAGCATAGAACACATGGTCAGAGATATGTGCTACCACATCCGGGCGCAGCAGATAATTCAGGAACTGATAGGCTTCGTCTTTATTTTTGGCATCCGCAGGCATGGCGAAGACATCAAAGAATGCCATCGCCCCTTCTTTCGGAATCGAGAACGAGACATTCACGCCATTCTTCGCTTCTTTCGCGCGGTTTGACGCCTGCCAGACATCGCCCGCCCAGCCTATAGCGACGCAAATATCGCCGTTTGCCAGGTCGTTAATGTATTGAGATGAATGGAAATAACGAATGTTCGGGCGCAGCTTTAACAGCAGATCGGTTGCCGGCCCGGTGTAATCATCCGCTTTAGTGCTGTTGGGATCTTTACCGAGATAATTCAGCACGGTAGCAAAAACTTCTTCTGGCGCGTCGAGGAAAGAGACGCCGCAGCTTTTCAGTTTTTCCAGATTTTCAGGTTTGAGGATCAAGTCCCAGCTATCGACGGGCGCGTTTTCACCCAGTACCGCTTTGACTTTATCGACGTTATAGCCAATCCCGGTCGTCGCCCACATATAGGGCATAGCAAATTTATTGTCGGGATCGTGTTTGGCGACCAGCTTCAGCAGCTCCGGATCGAGATTCTTCCACTCCGGCAATTTGCTTTTATCCAGCGGCTGGAAAACTCCCGCTGTCAGCTGGCGCTCAAGAAAGCTTGCTGACGGCACCACCAGGTCAAAGCCAGTGCTCCCCGCCATTAATTTGCCTTCCAGTACTTCGTTAGAGTCGAAAACATCGTAGACGACTTTAATACCAGTTTCTTTTTCAAAATTGGCCACCGTGTCCGGGGCGATATAATCAGACCAGTTATAAATGTGGAGTGTTTTTTGTTCAGCCGCGAGCGTGCCGACAGAGACGGCCATCAGAGCACCCGCAACCAGACCCGATAGCCATTTTTTATTTAAGGCAGTCATATCTCTTTCCTTCTGAAAGTTCGTTAACAAACGAACAAAAGTTGTCACAATCAAAGATATGCAATAAACGTGCATATTTTTTTATCGGCGCGGTGTAAGAAAAGAGCACTCTCTCCCGGCCAGCACTGCTCGCTATATAAAAGCCTCGCAAGAATAACTTTAGCCAGGGTTTGAGACTATAGCTCAGATTAAAAAACGCCTTTTAACAATTTTTTATGCAGGAATTGTCTATGTGATAAAGGATTACAGAGGAAAGACAGGTGAATAATTCTTTAATGAAAGGTTAAATGTAGCATAAACGTTTGCAACACGCAGCCGCTTCGGTGGCGACTGCGGATACGAGAACAATTATTAGTGTAGAAAATGGTTTTCAGTGCTGCTTTTTTGCCCATCATCGTCTGCAGTAAATAATAATTGGTGGGCATTCGCTTCAAGGATCACCATTGAAATTTGCTCTTCGCTTTGGCGAACGAACCAGGCAAACTGTTCGTAAGTAATCCCCTGAGCTATGGATAAAGCCTGGCAAACCACCAACTTCGGCAGATTATCATCCTGCATATCAAGAAACGCTTTTACCGTGAGTGAGCTGGCATTAATAGCCGAGAGATCGGCTGCCAGCGGTAACAGCGCTGAAGGGCGCACTTCAGCCATTGCCGCAAACAGAATAGTGTTATCGATCAGATCGATCTTCGCATCAAAAATGCCATCGAAGTTCTGCATATGCGGTAAATGCAGAGCCTGGCATGAATCACATTCAAAAAAGCTCATACCCATATCGTCGAGCCATTGACGCAACATATCCAGACCAGGAATGACCAGCGATGTCATAATTCTGTACTACCTCTAACGATGAAAAATTCCGGCACAGCTTACGTAAAAAGAAGGCCGGATGCTATGATCCGGCACGATATTACGCTTATCCGCCAGTTTTAAGACAAAATTCTGGCGTGGCATGGCGTTCAATCCAGCGGATCATTTTGCCTGCAATATCCACACCTGTGGTTTTCTCTATCCCTTCAAGACCAGGAGATGCATTCACTTCCATCACCAACGGTCCACGTTCTGCGCGCAGAATATCAACGCCTGCTACATCCAGAGCCATAGTCCGGGCAGCCTTAAGCGCGATTTCACGTTCTCGTTCTGTAATACAGGCGATACTAGCCGCACCACCGCGATGTAAGTTGGAACGAAAATCGCCCTCTTTCGCCCGCCGTTCGATGGCTGCGACGACTTCATCACCCACGACCAGACAGCGGATATCGCGACCTTTTGCTTCTTTTATATATTCCTGCACCAGAATATGCGCATTAAGGCCGCGAAAAGCGTCAATGACACTTTCTGCAGCCTGCCGCGTTTCTGCCAGCACCACACCAATTCCCTGTGTGCCTTCGACCAGCTTAACCACCAGCGGTGCACCACCGACCATGTCTATCAAATCACTGGTATCGTCCGGTGAATGGGCGATCCCCGTTACCGGCAGATCAATCCCCTGACGCGCCAGTAGCTGCATAGAGCGCAACTTGTCACGCGCACGGGCAATAGCGACCGATTCATTTAGCGGGTAACTGCCCAGCATTTCAAACTGACGTAGCGCCGCCGTACCGTAAAAAGTAATAGCTGAGCCGATACGCGGGATCACCGCGTCAAAATGGGGAAGCTTGCGCCCTTTATAGTGGATCGAGGAGGCTGCCGGATTGATATTCATGTAGCAAGACAGCGGATCGAGAACTTCAACCAGGTGACCACGCTGAATAGCAGCTTCTCGTAGCCGCTTACATGAATAGAGCGTTCCATCCCGGGACAGTATGGCAATCTTCACCCTGCACCTCTCAGTCAAAACTGGCAAAAGCCTGCGTATCATACACTGGCTAACGCGTCGCCCAACCCTGTTTGTGTAAATAATCAAGAATAAAAGGACGGTTTTCTTTAATGATGGTCCGACGGATATGGTCGCTCCAGGTGTCACGACGATTATTGCTACTGCGAGTAAGATAGTATTCCGCCAGTTGCTCGTCATATTGCGCCAGAGCCTCTTTATCCAGCGGTTGATAGCTGTTTTCGTGTACCAAAATAGAGGCAGGCAAACGCGGCTTGAGATCCGGATTATCGGCTGGCCAACCCAGGCACAAACCAAACAATGGCAGGACATGTTTTGGCAATTTCAGTAGCTCAGTCACTGCTTCAATATTGTTGCGAAGCCCACCGATATATACCCCACCCAAACCTAAGGATTCCGCAGCGGTCAGGGCATTTTGTGCCATCAATGCGGTGTCAACAACCCCAAGCAGAAGCTGCTCAGCCAGACCGAGTTGCGCATCAGGGCAAATCTGTAAGTGGCGATTAAAATCAGCGCAGAAAACCCAAAATTCTGCCGCCTGGGCAACATGCTGTTGCCCGCCCGTCAACGGTACCAATGCTTCGCGTAACGCCCTGTCGGTGATGCGGATGATGGAAGTACACTGCAAAAAGCTGGAACTCGAGGTGCATTGAGCACTTTTGATAATGGCTTCGCGCTGCTCTGCAGTGATGGGCTTATCAGTGAAATGGCGAATGGATCGATGTTGGCAAAGTAATTCAATTGTTGGTGTCATTACATTGTTCTCTCAGAGAAAAGGAAAACATCCCTATGCAATACAAAGCACAAGTGTAAAACGTAACGGTAATGAATGCTTAACAGTTATCGTCTTTCAGAGCGAGAATGGGGAAACAGGAGAATGAATGGCAAGGCGATTCAGATCGTCGCCTCTGCCAAATTTTAGCTATTACGTTTTCGTTCTCGTTTTTGTCGCAGATCGAATAAGCTACTGATAAACAAGAAACATAATGCGCCAAGAGCACACCAGAATACCGCACTCAGCAACCACGCCAGCTCTTGCCATAAAGACCTGTGAGTGGTGAAGAAAAGCCGTAACAATAGCATGCAGCAGGGAGCTGCCATCATCGCTCCCAGCAACGGGTTAATTACCGCCCGACGGTTAGAGCAAAAACTGGCAACCGCGCCCGGTAAAATGAAGAACAAAAGTCCAAGTTCAGGATGCCCGGCGGCCCGAAACGCGCCTTTCATCTGCGTGGCAAGGAAAAGACACACAACGATAAACAGTACGAAACAGCAAATGGCCCCTGCCCAACTTCGTTTACGTTTCACTTGTTCCTCCTGATACTGTCTCTATCGAACACGCTTTTCGCCTGTAGTGCTCAGTGTGATAAAGCTGTTCAGCATTCCATGCTTAAATACGTCAACACATTTCTTATAGCCGTTGATACGTAATGATATTAAACTAGCTGAATATATAGCAGTGTTGCTTTTAGTGGGTGCGGTACAGGGCCGATATCACCCTTAATTGGTACGCAAAACATTAGCCTAAATTACCATTTCTTTCAACAGCTTACTCGTAAACAAGAAGTTAGTCTCCGTGAATATAAACGTCGCAGAATTGTTAAACGGGAATTACATCCTGTTATTATTTGTGGTCCTGGCGCTCGGACTTTGCCTCGGAAAATTGCGTCTTGGTTCCATCCAACTCGGTAATTCCATTGGCGTTTTAGTCGTCTCCCTGTTATTAGGGCAGCAGCATTTCAGTATTAACACTGAAGCACTTAATCTTGGCTTTATGCTGTTTATTTTTTGTGTTGGGGTGGAAGCCGGACCAAACTTTTTTTCTATTTTTTTTCGCGACGGGAAAAACTACCTGATGCTGGCTCTGGTAATGGTCGGTAGCGCGCTGCTGATCGCCCTGGGCCTGGGTAAGCTGTTTGGCTGGGATATCGGCCTGACGGCAGGTATGCTGGCAGGCTCAATGACGTCAACGCCGGTGCTGGTAGGTGCCGGAGACACATTACGTCATTTCGGGATCAGTGGTACAGAACTCTCCTCCGCACTGGATAACCTAAGTCTCGGGTATGCCTTAACTTACTTAATTGGTTTGGTGAGTCTGATTGTCGGTGCGCGTTATCTGCCGAAGCTGCAACACCAGGATTTACAGACCAGCGCCCAACAAATAGCCCGTGAACGCGGCCTCGATACCGACACCACGCGTAAAGTGTATCTACCCGTTATTCGTGCTTACCGCGTGGGGCCCGAACTGGTCGCGTGGACTGATGGTAAAAATCTTCGTGAACTGGGGATTTATCGTCAGACGGGATGCTATATCGAACGTATTCGTCGTAACGGAATTTTAGCAAACCCGGACGGCGATGCTGTTTTACAAATGGGCGATGAGATTGCACTTGTCGGCTATCCAGATGCTCACGCCCGGCTTGATCCCAGCTTCCGAAATGGTAAAGAGGTATTCGATCGCGATCTACTCGACATGCGTATCGTTACCGAAGAAGTGGTGGTAAAAAACCACAACGCCGTTGGTAAACGCCTGGCACAACTGAAACTTACCGATCACGGCTGCTTCCTGAATCGGGTAATTCGCAGCCAGATTGAAATGCCAATCGATGACAATGTTGTACTCAACAAAGGCGATGTTTTACAGGTGAGCGGGGATGCTCGCCGTGTAAAAACCATTGCTGACCGCATCGGCTTTATCTCGATTCACAGCCAGGTCACCGACCTTCTGGCCTTCTGCGCCTTCTTTATCATTGGTCTGATGATCGGGATGATTACCTTCCAGTTCAGTTCATTCAGTTTTGGCATGGGTAATGCCGCCGGTCTTTTATTCGCCGGGATTATGCTTGGCTTTATGCGTGCAAACCACCCTACTTTCGGCTACATACCGCAAGGTGCGTTAAGTATGGTGAAAGAGTTTGGCCTGATGGTGTTTATGGCTGGCGTCGGTTTAAGTGCGGGTAGTGGGATCAATAACGGGCTTGGAGCTATTGGCGGCCAAATGTTGGTGGCCGGGCTTATTGTTAGTCTGGTACCTGTGGTGATCTGCTTCCTGTTTGGTGCGTATGTGTTGCGAATGAATCGCGCGTTACTGTTTGGCGCGATGATGGGCGCACGTACCTGCGCACCTGCAATGGAAATTATCAGCGATACCGCGCGTAGCAATATCCCTGCGCTGGGTTACGCAGGCACCTATGCCATCGCCAATGTTCTTTTAACGTTGGCAGGGACAATCATTGTTATGGTGTGGCCAGGACTCGGATAAAACTGAAGTTGCCCTGAAAAGAAAATTTTTTGCGTAATGCGCAGAACTTTTCCTCAAGGCGTCAGTCTTAATTAGTGCCACTGCTTTTCTTTGATGTCCCCAATTTGTGGAGCCCATCAACCCCGCCGTTTTGGTTCAAGGTTGATGGGTTTTTTGTTGCCTGAAATTTATGCCGTTTAAAATCATGAGATTAGGTAATCCGCTATACGGCGATGGCGACAGGTTGTGCATGGAGTGGATTTGAACGCTACCTGCAGCGATACCGTAATGGTGAAGCCCGTGGATTGACAGAATACCCCCACATGAAACGTGAAATATGGCAGGTTTACTTTGCTTCCAATACTGATAGTCAAAAACACATAAGAACAACATCATGCTGTGAAACATCAAAGATGACAGTTGCAGAAACGCTGATTCTTAAGGATAGTTCAGGCAGATCGCCAAATTGTTAAAAGCTCGCTATGATTTAGCCAACTGGATGATAAATTTTTGATATTTTCATGTGGTTACCACCCCGATTCTTCTCCATCATGATCATATATTTTTATTCGTGTACGGCATCTAATCCTACTAAACAAATAATGTAAATCATTTTGAATTATTTCAGGTCGCGCTCATATTTCAATAAATAAACTCTTATCTTCAATAAATATGTGCACACTGTAATTCTCTTTATTCGCATCACTAGAAAGATGATAAATAGCTCCATCATTCTTCCAGTAGGAAGGTAATGATGATATTACCTGCACAATATTGTATTTATTATTTTCATACCATGATAAATCATTAAACAGCAGTATAATTTTTGCTGACATCTTTAGCATCCTGTACAAATATCGATAAATTATTTATATACTGCTAGTCCATCTATTCGATGTTTATCCTCATATATGCCACTTCTCCTTTCTTCTCGCATACACATAACGTAAGTATTACTCCCCAGCGATTCTTTTTACCATTTTTAAAATATCGTCGCGTGTCAGTGGCTTACTGTCAGTCACAAAATGCAATGTCATACCTTCAATAAATGCATCCAGTGCCCGGGCCGTATCGGGATCAAACCACTGTTGCAACGTCTGCTGGCTGCTGTGCATCCAGTTTTGCATGACCTTTTTCAAAGCAGGTTTACGACTGGCAAAAGCATATAACTGATACATCAACGCCATTTTCTCTGGCGTGGTGATTTGCGCACTATGGATCATCTCAGTGATGGCTTCACAGGCTTCTATCGGTTCCGAGACTCCGGTAAAAAAAGACTGGTATTGCTCTGTCATGGTTTCCGTAAAACGACGAAATGCAATGGTCAATAATTCATCGATTCCCGAGAAATAATAAGTCAACGATCCCAACGGGACTTGCGCAATTATCGCAATTTTACGGTGTGTCACGGCATGGATACCGTGCGTCGCAATGGCTTCCAGAGTGGCAGCAATAATCTTTTCTCGCCTTTGGGGATCGTTGCTCCGTCGCACTGCACTTCCTCATTAAACAGGTATGTGTACAAATGTACACAACCTTGCTACTGTTGTCCTCTCTCTTCTTCTTATTTGACAGGATTTATGACTGCCAGATCATCTCGTAAAGCTTTAAGGCATCGTACCTGGGCATTGTTTATGTTTTTCTTTTTGCCCGGTCTGCTAATGGCTTCCTGGGCTACTCGTACCCCCGCCATTCGCGACATCTTGTCGGTTTCGACTGCCGAAATGGGCACGGTTTTATTCGGCCTTTCTGTTGGTTCAATGAGCGGCATACTCTGTTCTGCCTGGTTGGTTAAACGCTTTGGCACGCGCAATGTGATTCGCACCACGATGTCCTGCGCATTATTCGGAATGATGATCTTAAGTCTCGCCCTTTGGCTTTCATCTGCGTGGTTATTTGCTATTGGCCTGGGCATATTTGGCGCTAGTTTTGGTTCCGCAGAGGTCGCCATTAACGTTGAAGGTGCTGCTGTCGAACGTGAGATGAATAAAACCGTGCTCCCCATGATGCACGGTTTCTACAGCTTCGGTACATTGGTAGGTGCTGGCATCGGGATGGCTCTGACAGCATTTGGTATTCCGGCAACGCTACATATTTTACTCGCCGCCCTGGTTGGCATCGCACCGATCTTGATTGCGATTAAAGCAATACCCGATGGTACTGGCAAAAACACCGCAGAAGATAAGCGACATAGCGAAAAAGGCATTCCTTTTTATCGTGACATCCAGTTAATGCTGATTGGTGTCGTGGTACTGGCGATGGCGTTTGCTGAAGGTTCCGCCAACGACTGGTTACCCCTGTTGATGGTAGATGGACACGGATTTAGCCCAACATCGGGTTCATTGATTTATGCAGGCTTTACACTGGGAATGACCGTCGGACGCTTTACCGGTGGCTGGTTTATTGATCGCTACAGTCGCGTGGCTGTTGTTCGTGCCAGTGCGCTAATGGGAGCGTTAGGAATTGGCCTGATCATCTTTGTCGATAGCGCCTGGGTGGCCGGTGTCTCTGTTATTCTCTGGGGATTAGGTGCTTCACTCGGATTCCCGTTAACTATTTCCGCCGCCAGTGACACCGGACCCGATGCGCCAACCCGTGTCAGCGTGGTGGCAACCACTGGCTATCTGGCCTTCCTCGTAGGGCCGCCATTGTTAGGCTATCTTGGTGAACACTACGGCTTACGCAGTGCCATGTTAGTGGTGCTGGCACTGGTGATATTAGCAGCACTGGTCGCCAAAGCCGTCGCTAAACCGGATACAAAAACGCAATCTGCTTTGGAGAATGGATAATGAGCATCAAATTAATTGCGGTAGATATGGATGGTACGTTTCTCAGCGATCAAAAAACCTATAACCGCGAGCGGTTTATGGCTCAGTATCAACAGATGAAAGCACAAGGAATTCGCTTTGTGGTCGCCAGTGGCAATCAATATTACCAGTTGATCTCTTTTTTCCCGGAGATTGCCAGTGAGATCTCTTTTGTGGCAGAAAACGGTGGATGGGTGGTCAGCGAAGGTGAGGATATCTTTAATGGCGAACTGGCAAAAGACGATTTTAATACCATTGTGGATCATTTACTAACGCGTTCGGATATAGAAGTTATCGCTTGTGGTAAAAATAGCGCTTATACCCTGAAAGAATATAACGATGAGTTAAAAACGGTGGCAGCCATGTATTATCACCGTCTGGAATTTGTCGATAGCTTCAAAAATATCAATGATGTATTTTTCAAATTTGGTCTTAATATCTCTGATGAGCGCATCCCTGAAGTACAAAAAGCCCTGCATGAATCTATCGGCGATATTATGGTGCCAGTACATACAGGTTACGGCAGCATTGATTTAATTATCCCTGGTGTTCACAAAGCTAATGGTATCCGTTTGTTACAGCAACGCTGGGGTATAAAAGATGAGGAAGTTGTTACCTTTGGCGACGGCGGAAATGATATTGAAATGTTGCGTCATGCGGGCTACAGCTTTGCTATGTCTCACGCGGGAGAAGCTGTTGTCGCTGCTGCGAAGTACCGTGCAGGTTCGAATAATCAGGAAGCAGTGCTGGATGTTATCGACAAAATTTTAAATCACGAAGCGCCATTTAATCAATAAAACAGCAGCACGCCCGGCAACACAATGCATAAATGAACTCAGCATAATTCGCACAAACATACTCGCCGGATAATTATTCCGGCCTTCTTTCAGGCGAATTATTATGAAAAATTGTGTTCTGCCGGGCTTGTTCTTGATGGCGTTTACCGGTGCGGCATTCGCGCAAAATGTCACTGTTGATGTGCCAAACGGCTATAAAGTTGTGGTCGTTCCCTCTTCCGTTAGTGTTCCACAAGCCATTAACACCACCACTGCGCCACAAACTGTTTATGTTGCCCCGGCGCCTGCTCCTGCGTATCGTCCGCATCCTTATGTTCGCCACCTTGCAAGCGTAGGTGAAGGAATGGTGATTGAACATCAGATTGATGACCATCACCATTAATCATTAAGTGCCTGATCGCTTTGTGCTATCAGGCATTTCATTAAGCTTTCTGTGAATTTCCAACGCTTTTATCACGTAAAAAAATCACCATCAACAGCAGCCAGATAACACCATTCGCCAGATTGAACAGGTTAAACATGCCATTACCACCCCCTAACCATGCGTGTTTACTGACTTCAATTCCCACCGTAAAGATCAGCATCTGTACCATTCCCATGGCCGCCGACACTGTACCTTTACTCATATCACTGGCAAACAAGGTCAAACGAACCAATCCGGCATTGGCCAGGCCAATACCAAAAGCATAGATACTTAATCCCGCTGTCATCCATAAATAGGCATGTGAGGAGAAAGCCGTCGCGATCGCAGCAACGACCAGCCCGATAACAATCGGCCAGCCACCCATAATGATCAACGAACGTACTGTGCGCCGTGCAGTTAACCGTGCCAGTACCAGGTTGCCAGCAATCAGTGCGCCAAAAACAGGCACCTGTAACAGGCCATATTCATAGCTGCTTAATTTCTCGCCCGTGATAATGATAATGGGTGATTGGGCAATCCACGCCAGTAATGGAAAGCTAACAAATCCCAGGGCCAGAGCTCCGGCTACAAAGCGACCATTCTTTAATACCTGTTTGTAGTCACGACCTAACTCTTTTAAAGAGAGCTTTTCACCGATACGGGTTGCTGTTTCTGGCATTGCACGCTGCAGGCCCACAAAGGAAATGGCCGCCAGCACTGCAAAGAGGATAAACATCCCCTCCCAGGGCAGCATATGCACCCAGGCGGCCCCTACTAAAGGGCCAAGGAGAGGAGCAATCAGAGCGACGTTCGCCATAAGCGCTGTAATTTTAATACATACCGACTCTTCGAAAGACTCCTGAATTGCAGCATAGCCCACAGCACCAATAAAACAGAGGCTAATTCCTTGTAAAAAACGTAACACCGTAAATTGTTCAATATTTTGTGCCAGTAACGTGGCGAGACAGGTGACGATAAACCACACCACCCCCACCAGCATCACCGGACGGCGACCAACACGATCCGACAACGGCCCAAGTAACCATTGTAAGAACATGCCACCTGCCAGATAGGCAGTCATGGACGTTGGCACCCAGTCAATTCCAGCCTGATATTGCTCCACTACAGCCAACATGCCGGGCTGAATCATATCGTTAGCGATATATGTCGAGAATTCGTACAGGACCAGACAAAGAGGAAAAAGTAACGCCGAACGCCCCAGTCGTGCGCCGGTTTGTAATCTGTTTTGCATCTATTCGCTTCACTAATAAAAATCCGCGCAAAGTGTAATGAAAGTATCGCAGCAGAGATAGTCATTAGTGGGCTTTTAACGTTAAATACGCACAATGTTACTGAAAACCGTTGTTCTTCACGAAACGCTTTAAGCTTTATTTAAGTTGCCGGGGTTACTCTTCGTTGTGCAATGTTTCAGCGTCCGGGCTGCAGGAATAAGATAATGCTGCTTTACCGACTCATTCGGCAAATTTATGCTTTCTCCTGCGCCAACTCTTTAAAACTGTACCGGAACAGGATGTTATGCTGGAAAACCTCAATTACTCGCTTTTCAACTTTATCAACGCCACGCCAGACTCTGCGCCATGGATGATTACACTGGCAATTATTATCGCCAAAGATCTCATCCTCGTAGTGCCGTTTCTGGCAGTAATACTGTGGTTATGGGGACCGCGCGGACAACTTTCAGCGCAACGTCAGTTGGTGATCAAAATTGCATTGGCGATAGTTATTAGCTTGATTGTTTCGTGGATTATCGGTCATCTTTTCCCCCATGATCGACCGTTTGTTGATCATATTGGCTATAACTTCCTGCATCATGCTGCGGATGACTCATTCCCCAGTGATCATGGCACAGTGATTTTTACTTTTGCACTGGCATTTTTGTGCTGGCATCGGTTGTGGTCTGGTGCCCTGTTAATGCTACTGGCCATAGCCATTGCCTGGTCACGGGTTTATCTTGGCGTTCACTGGCCGGTGGATATGCTCGGCGGGCTGCTGGCGGGGATGATTGGTTGCCTGAGTGCGCAGATTATCTGGCAACTTTTTGGAGAAAAGATTTACGCACTTCTGCAAACAGGTTATCGGGTATGCTTCGCCCTGCCGATTCGCAAAGGCTGGGTGCGTGACTGATATCTGGTAATACGTGTAGTATTAAGCGCTCAGTGTTCGACTGCGCGCTTAAATTATTCTTCAGAGGGATTATGGAAACACGTCGTGACGAGCGTATTAGTCAATTATTACAGGCGTTAAAACGCAGCGATAAACTTCATCTTAAAGAGGCCGCTACCTTGTTGGGTGTGTCGGAGATGACCATTCGCCGCGATCTGAATAATAACAATGCCCCTGTAGTCTTACTGGGCGGTTATATTGTTCTGGAGCCACGCAGTGCCAGCCACTATCTGTTAAGCGATCAAAAATCACGACTGGTCGAAGAAAAACGTCGCGCGGCTCAACAGGCTGCTGAACTTGTACAACCACATCAGACGCTGTTTTTCGACTGCGGCACCACGACGCCCTGGATTATAGAAGCCATCAATAAGGATATTCCCTTTACGGCAGTGTGTTATTCGCTGAATACCTTCATGGCACTACAAGAGAAACCACATTGCCGGGCAATACTCTGTGGTGGCGAATTTCATGCCAGTAACGCAATTTTCAAGCCACTTAGCTTTCAGGAAACGCTTAATAACATCTGCCCGGATATTGCCTTCTACTCCGCAGCAGGCGTGCATGTCAGTAAAGGGGCAACCTGTTTTAATCTCGAAGAGCTGCCGGTAAAACACTGGGCGATGTCGATGGCGCAACAACATGTACTGGTGGTGGATCACAGTAAATTCGGTAAAGTACGCCCGGCACGAATGGGCGATTTAAAACAGTTTGATGTGCTGGCGAGTGACTGTCGCCCGGATGATGAAATTATTGAGTACGCGAAAGCGCATAATATCAGGTTACTGTATTAACCCCGTTGCGCCGGATAGTCTCATGTACCCTCCGGCGCGTTCACCGATTACGAGAACCAACCGCCAAACCACTGGTGGAATTTCATCATCACGAAATCCCACATCCGGCTAAAGATTCCCCCTTCTTCAACCGCTTCCATCACGATAAGTGGGCGTTGTTCGATAGATTTTCCATTCAACTGGAAGTCGATGGTGCCAACAACCTGACCTTTTTTCAGTGGCGCAGTCAACTGCGGCTCGTTAAGTGTAAAGCTGGCTTTCAGGTTTTTCAGTTGCCCACGAGGAATGGTTACAGAACCGGCTTCACCCGCCCCCAGCTTGACTTCACTCTTATCGCCGAACCAGACTCGCTGGCTGACAAAGGTTGCGTCAGGTTTTATCGGAGTGACGGTTTCAAAGAAGCGGAATCCCCAGGTGAGCAGTTTTTCAGACTCATTAAAACGAATGCGATCAGTTTTCGCGCCCAGAACAACTGAGATCAGACGCATATCGCCCTGTGTCGCGGAAGCCACCAGGTTATACCCGGCCCCGGCAGTCGTCCCGGTTTTCAACCCATCAACATGGAGATTGCTGCTCCATAACAAGCGGTTGCGGTTAGGCTGACGAATCTTATTGAAAGTAAATTCTTTTTCTTTATGGATGGCATACTCTTCTGGCACGTCATGAATAAGTGCTTTGCTCAGTAGCGCCATATCACGTGCGGTACTGAACTGCCCCGGTACATCAAGGCCGTGAACAGTCTGGAAGGTAGTATTGGTCAATCCTAACTTTTTGGCATAACCATTCATTAACCCAATAAATGACTCCTGACTTCCCGCGACATAATCGGCCAGTGCAATACAGGCATCATTACCAGATTGAATAATCACCCCTTTATTAAGATCGGCAACAGACACCTGATCGCCAGGCTTAAGGAACATCACCGACGAACCGCGCAGCGCCGGATTTCCTGTCGCCCAGGCATCTCTGCCCACGGTGACCATATCTGTCAGTTTAATTTTGTCGGCTTTCAGCGCCTGACCAACTACATAGCTGGTCATAATTTTTGTCAGGCTGGCCGGATCAAGTTTTTCATCAGCGTTGCCTTCTGCCAGTACCTTCCCGCTGGCGTAATCCATTAAGATCCATGCGCGCGCATCCACGCTGGGCGCATCAATGGCTTGTTCAGCAGCCTGAACCGTTGGGGCAAAAAGAAATAAAAGAGCAGAACCCGCTACGAGACCGCGAAGGAAAGAGGAGTATTGCGTCATAAATGCCACCCGAGTATCCATTCAAAAAATATACGTTTCATCACCGAACAATAAGAACGGTGATTAATAACGCACTCAAGAGCCTAAAAAAACCGGAAGTTGGTAAAGTTTTTAAAGTTTATGCAATATCTTCGCGCTCCGCTGCGATAAGCGACACTTTTTTATCCTTTGTTGCGTAATTGTTGTTTTTAACCGACCATGTGGAGCGAATCAGTCGGTGGCTGACATACTAAAAAGGGGGTGACGATGATTACGCTGTGGGGTCGCAATAACTCGACTAACGTAAAAAAAGTGTTGTTTACGCTCGAAGAACTGGAATTACCTTATCAGCAAATCCTGGCAGGCCGTGAGTACGGTGTTAACCATGACGCGGATTATCTGGCGATGAATCCCAATGGCCTTGTGCCACTACTGCGCGATGACGAATGCGAACTTGTGCTTTGGGAGTCCAACACCATCGTGCGCTATCTGGCTGCACAATATGGAGTGAATCGCTTATGGATCGATAATCCCGCACGTCGCGCTGAAGGCGAAAAATGGATGGACTGGGCAAACCAGACGCTTGCTCCGGCACATCGTGGAATATTAATGGGCTTAGTCAGAACACCGCCAGAACAGCGGGATCAGGCAGCCATTACAGCCAGTGCTAAAGAATGTGATGAATTATTCGCCATTCTGGATGACGAACTGGCAAAGCAGAAATGGTTCTCTGGCAACGAGTTTGGTGTTGGTGATATTGCCCTTTCGCCGTTTATCTACAATTTATTCAACGTTGGCCTGACATGGACTCCGCGCCCTAACCTTGAGCGCTGGTATCAACAACTCACAAAGCGCCCGGCGTTTCGTAAAGTCGTCATGATTCCGGTCAGTTAAAGCATCAGGGACGTGGGCTGACTTTCAGCAACTCGCCATCGGACTCGTCGGTCAGGACATACAAATAGCCGTCGGGTCCTGTACGTACATCGCGAATACGCTGACCTCTGTCGCCTAAAATGCGCCCATCTTCGCTGACATTATCGCCCTTCACGCTCATCACGATCACATCCTTGTCTTTTAACGCACCGATAAACAACTTTTGTTGCCACTGGGCAAAGGTATCACTGTTATAGAACGCCATGCCGCTGACAGCGGGTGATTTTTTCCAGTAAAAAATAGGTTGTTCCGTACCCGCCACAATTTCCCCTTTTGCTTCGGGGATCTTCAGGCCGCTATAGTTGATTCCCCATGTTGCCAGAGGCCAGCCGTAATTTTTACCCTTTTGTGGAATATTAATTTCATCGCCACCACGCGGGCCATGCTCGTTCAGCCACAGGGCATCGCTCCAGGGATTCATCGCCATTCCCTGAGGATTACGGATACCATAAGACCAGATCTCAGGCCGCACAGCGGCTTGATTAACGAAGGGATTATCAGGAGGGATCTGGCCCTGGTCGGTAAGTCGCACCACTTTCCCTTGCAACTTATCGAGATCCTGAGCTGTTGGCCGTTGGTTATTCTCCCCAAGCCCAATAAACAAATAGCCTTTACCATCAAACACCAATCGTCCACCAAAATGATTACCTGTCGAAAGCTTTGGTGTCTGACGAAATACCGTTTTGAAGTCAGAAAGATGGCTGAGATCTTCACTCAGGCGACCATAACCGACTGCCGTACCGGCTTTGCCGTTAGCATCTCCTTCGGCAAAACTTAACCACACCCGGCGAGAAGTCGTGAAATCAGGTGCCAGCGCCACATCAAGGAGTCCACCCTGACCATTAGCCCAAACTTGCGGCACGCCAGGAAGCGGATCAGATAACCCTTTACCTGCCTGCCAGTGGCGAAGTTGTCCGCCTTTTAGCGTAATCAGAATTCCCTGATTATCGGGTAAAAATGCCAGCGCCCAAGGATGATCGAGTTTGGTTTGCAATACTTCCACTTTTACCGCAGCGGGCGTAGCAAAAACCAGGGGAGAAATTAGTAAAGAGAGAACGGGAAGAAGAACACGACGCATAACGCCTCCTTAATGACTCTCGTTCAAGCGTAGTCATCAGTCAGAAGCATGAGCTGATTTTTACATAAACTTAACCAAAAGGGGGAGTTGCCTCCCCCGGCTTACGCGTGCGACAGCGGCGAGTGCATCTGCAGGCACTGAATGCTCAGCGATAAGGTCATCAGAGCGCGATCAAGTTTCTCTGCATTGACGGCAATAAATGTTGGGCAGTCATGATGCCCGGTCATCAGGCAAACTGCAGCTGTGGCTAATGCATCTTCAGCATGGTGAAGGGCATCCCACTCTTCTTTATCCAGATGTAAATTTAACCGCAGTGACTTGTCATGTATTTCATGATTCAGTTCAAAAAAATTATCACGTAGATGCTCACTCTCGCTGACAGACATATACCCCTTGGCCTTGCGTAGCTGTAAATAGGCTGCAAGGTCGAGTCTGGCATTGATCAGCTTATTCAGCAGATCGCTTCTCAGTCGGTCAACGAACATTCTTCGTTCCTCCTCTTTTGCCCTTGTGTAACTTTATAGTATGGTCGTTTTTTGTACAGATTTATGCCCTGGATCAATTATCCCCCCTCTAATAACAATATTTACACAATGGTGAAAAGATACCGTTACGTTGCTGGGCCACGGGGGCAGATAGCGATACAATTTTTGTGCGGAACTCTGTAGAATCCCTGCCCTGACCATTCCTATAACTGAATATTTTTTAAGCTATGAGCAAAGTAACCCATCAGCCGAAAATCGGCTTCGTTTCATTAGGCTGCCCTAAAAACCTCGTTGACTCGGAACGTATCCTCACTGAGCTGCGTACCGAAGGGTATGACGTTGTGCCGAGCTATGACGACGCCGATATGGTTATCGTTAACACCTGTGGCTTTATAGACAGCGCGGTACAGGAGTCTCTGGAAGCCATTGGCGAAGCATTGAATGAAAACGGTAAAGTGATCGTTACCGGCTGCCTTGGGGCTAAAGAAGATCAGATCCGTGAAGTCCATCCGAAAGTGCTGGAGATCACTGGTCCTCATAGCTACGAGCAAGTTCTGGAGCATGTTCATCACTACGTGCCAAAACCGAAACACAATCCATTCCTCAGCCTGGTGCCAGAGCAAGGTGTCAAACTAACACCACGTCATTATGCTTATCTGAAGATTTCCGAAGGCTGTAACCATCGCTGTACGTTCTGCATTATTCCGTCTATGCGTGGCGATCTGGTAAGCCGCCCCATCGGTGATGTTTTAAGTGAAGCCAAACGTCTGGTGGATGCGGGCGTTAAAGAGATCCTGGTGATTTCACAGGACACTTCAGCCTATGGTGTAGACGTAAAACACCGTACCGGTTTTTATAACGGCGAGCCGGTTAAAACCAGCATGGTGAGTCTGTGTGAGCAGTTATCTAAACTGGGGATCTGGACGCGTTTACATTACGTCTATCCTTATCCACATGTTGATGACGTGATCCCGCTGATGGCGGAAGGTAAAATTCTGCCTTACCTCGATATTCCGTTACAGCACGCCAGTCCGCGCATTCTTAAGCTGATGAAGCGACCAGGATCCGTTGATCGTCAGCTGGCACGTATTAAACAGTGGCGCGAAATTTGCCCGGAACTCACACTACGTTCGACCTTTATTGTTGGCTTCCCTGGCGAAACAGAAGAAGATTTCCAGATGCTACTCGACTTCCTGAAAGAAGCGCGTCTGGATCGTGTTGGTTGCTTTAAATACAGTCCGGTTGAAGGCGCAGATGCCAATGCACTGCCTGACCAGGTACCGGAAGAAGTCAAGGAAGAACGCTGGAACCGCTTTATGCAGCTGCAACAGCAGATCTCTGCCGAGCGCCTGCAGGAAAAAGTCGGCAAAGAAATTCTGGTGATTATCGATGAAGTGGATGATGAAGGTGCGATTGGTCGTAGCATGGCAGATGCCCCTGAAATCGACGGAGCGGTCTATCTCAACGGTGAAAGCAACGTTAAACCTGGCGATATTGTTCGCGTGAAAGTTGAACATGCCGATGAGTACGATTTGTGGGGAAGTCGGGTTTAATCTCACTGACCCGGCGAGTTGTTCGCCGGGTTTTCCTTTATTATTGCCAGGTAATCTGCGCCCGGCCGTTCTTTTTGCTCTTATACAGACGTTCATCTGCCAGCATTTTAAGCCGTTGCAGATCATTACATTCGTCAGTATGCGCCACACCAATACTGGTGCTTAAATTAATACTTCCTACCTGAAAATGGACAATCTCCCTTAAGATTGCCAGTAATTCTTCAAGCGTACCGCCGGTATAAATAATGGCAAACTCATCACCACCAAAGCGATAAACTTTACCTTTTTCCGCTGGCATTTGGGCTTTGAGAATTTTAACTACTTTCATTAGCACTTCATCGCCAAATAAGTGTCCGAAGGTATCATTGATATTTTTGAATTTATCAACATCAAACAGACACAAATAGCCTTTTTGGTCTGGTAAGAGTTTTAAATCCTCATCAAATGATTTACGTCCCATCGCTTTGGTTAAATCATCGAGAAACGCCGAGTTGTACATGCTGTATAGTTTTTTGACATCTGCCGGATTAAAAAACAACCCACCATCCATTACCCGGTCAAAATTATTATTAATAATAGCTTCTTTTTCCACAATGCCACGATTAATCACCCGACGAACCAGGTAAATACTACTGGAATAGGATATAAAGGCAACAACAGCAGCAAAAAGTAAAATTAACGCACAAATCTGGATATACACCGAACGTTTATAAGAAAAAACATATAAACCCGATGGGAGATAAGTGAAGCGATCCATGGCTTCCGACACTGTAAATACAGCATCAGCAGCATTATAGTCATCGCCAAGGATCGGTTTGCCATCTTTAAACATGGAGAACATCAGATTTTCACCATCCATTGCCAGTGATTTTGCCAGCAATGAAAAGCGCTCCAACCCCAGAAGAAACAGTAAACTTTGGTTATTTTCTACTGGATAAAGATAATAAACAAAAGTTTTCCCATCAAGTACTGTGTATCCGGCATTTCTTACATGCAAATAGTTGATATTCCGTAAAAGTTCATCACAATAATTCGTATCAAGCTCTTTTATAGGCGTACATTGGTTTTTAGAAACCATATACGGCCCCACATCATAAAGATAGGAAGGTGACATGCTGTCACCATATGCCGTACGTAAGCCAGTTAAAAGTTGTTGTTCACTTAAATCCAGCGTGTTAATCAGTTCAATTGCCACACTGCGCCGATACTCAGTAATATTAGCAATGGCGAACGCAGTATCAATAACGGACTGTTTCAGACTATACACCCGCTCTTTTACCATTTGGGTATAGATTCCGCAGGCGACTGCCGATATTAACAAAAAAATCAGCAGACTCACCATAAGTACGATTTTATTGATTCTGGACATAAACCTTTTTTACTCTTTCACTAACTTTCCACTGATATCCCATGCTGAAAATGGCAACGGTTTCTGATACAGATACCCCTGCGACTGTACACAGCCAATATCCATTAACGCACTGGCAATCTCTGGTGTTTCGACACCTTCTGCAACAACCGGAATATGGTTATCTTGCGCAAGATCTAATATCACCTGGATAATTTTCCCCGCAGTACCAAAAATATCGGATGTAAACTCATAATCAATCTTGATGCTGTCAGGATTAATCTCATAAAAGCGTTTCAGGTTAGATAAACCTGTACCGAAGTCATCGATAGCAATGGTAAAACCTTGTTCTCTGAATACCGCAATATTCTGATAGAAATAGTCATTAATACGTTCAACCACTGTTTCAGTGATCTCAATACAAATCTGTTGCGGTTGCAGACCACTACTGCTGAGACACGCCATAATCCGTTCATAGAACAGAGGTTCATTAAGTTGCCAGGGCGAGACATTAATATGCAGATGGAAATCTTCCCGCAGTTGCGCCTTTGCCCTGAACTCCGCAAATTCGTGCATAGCGGTCTCAATGATCCAGTTCCCTAACTCATTAATAAAACCGATATCTTCTGCAATCGAAATAAATTTCAGTGGCGAAATATTACCCCGTTCCTCAGACACCCAACGGCAGAGTGCTTCTGCCCCAAGGATCTCCTGGCTACGAATATCAACAATAGGCTGGTAAACGAGGAAAAGTTCGCCCTCTTTCATTGCCCGACGAATATTACGCGAGATCCAGATGTTCTCTTCTATTTCATTAAGTTTATCGTTATCGCAAAGAATGAACTCAGAGAACATATGATTGCGAATACTGGATAGGGCCAGTTTGAGTTTCTCAACGTAACCGTAAGCAGCCTCACCTTTGAGAAACTCATAAATCGCCGAATTATGAATACGGATATTCCGGTAACCCAGACCTTTTTCAAACGTCTCAACCAGGGCAATGTTATTCGCAAAAGCACGCACATTTTCCCGGCATAACAGGAAGTAGAGATCACTGGAAAGCGTGACAATATCGCAACTTTGAGCAAATTTTTCGGCAATACGGCGGCAGAGCACTTTGACGACTTTGTTACGCTCTTCTACACCAAAAACAGCCTCCAGAGATTCCAGACCGCAGAATTTAATCATCCCGGCCCCCAGGTACTGACGATTATTCGATTCAATAATCGCCATATTCTTTATAAAGCCACTTTCCTGATCATAAGAGATCAGTGACAGTAGTTTATTCGAGCGCTCAATTTCCGCCCCTTTCATTTCAGCAATCGAATTTTTAATACTGATTATCTCTTTCGCATCGCCATCATGAATTTTTAATGCCTGGTTTTCGTCTGCAGAGTCTGGTAAGAATTCAAGCGCGGTTACCAGTGAGGTCATTTCTGAAAACTGCCCACGCAAGATCCTGACACTTATTGCATACAGCACTACCAATACTGCAATAATAAAGACAAAGGAGATATAGACATATTTATCTGCAGTACTGAAGAAACTCCCGGTTGGATAATAAAAATAAATATCAAATAGTGGATGATTCGGCACCTGAGCGCGTTGTGAAATATAATAGGTGTCGTTCGAGTCTATAATGTGATAATTACCTTCTCCATTATAAACGATCAGTTTTTCTCGTGCGTTGTTGTTTTTGGCGATAACCACGTTACCCTGTTGCAGGAAAAGAACTTCACCACCACTGCTGATTTTATCAAGATACTCATTTAAGTGTCGCCAGTTCAGATCAACATGTATTCTGTCAATTGCCAGTAGCTCTCGATCTTTACCGTTAATGGCTAATGTCCATGAGATACATTTTTTACCCGGACGTTCGAAGCAATTATAAGCTTCACTCCAGCCACTATTTTCATTGACTAACGTTTCCGACCACGGGCGTTTATTAGGATTAAACTGTTTAAAGACCTCCCTGCCTGCCTGATCAACTAACGGTCCGTTGATTTTATTCTGGTGATAAACATTTATTTTATTATTCACACCACGGGTAAAGAGTAAATATTTACCGTTATCCATGACCAAACCAATGGTATCGAGATAAGGCATTGATTCCATTTTTAATAATGCTGCGCGGATAATCTCATCTTCTCTACGTAGCATATAAAGAGAATCTTTAAGTGTCAGGGCATCTCTTTCAATATCGTTAAAAAAATAGCCAATATTCTTTTCAATTAGCTCAAATCTGTTTTCAGCATTTTTTATGGCTCTGTCAGAAACCAGTTCAAGGTTTAATACATAAAACAGGCCAATAAATAATAGCGCAGCCAGTAGAAAAAGAATTATCAATCTAATCTTAATCTTTTCGTACAAACTATGCATGACAATAATTAACTAAGTATTGGTTACTCATTACACCGCTAAGTATGGCGCGGCGGTTAATCAAATGGCCTGATTCTACAAAATCAGGCAAAATACACAATACTTACGTGATGCAATTATTTCACAGGTTTTATACTTTCATCTTTGGATCCAATGCATCCCGCAGTCCATCACCCAGCAGGTTAAACGCCAGTACTGTCAGGAAAATCGCCACCGTCGGAAAGATAGCAACGTGCGGAGCGATCACCATATCGGCCCTTGCCTCATTAAGCATTGCGCCCCATTCTGGCGTAGGTGGTTGCGCCCCCAGGCCAAGGAACGAAAGACTGGCAGCAGAGATAATTGCGGTGCCAATACGCATGGTGAAAAAAACCACAATGGACGACACCGTACCTGGCAAGATGTGATTGAAAATTATGGACATATTGCTGGCGCCGATACTGCGCGCTGACTCTATGAATGTTTGCTGCTTCAATACCAATGTGTTGCCACGCACCAGGCGGGCAAACGCCGGAATCGAGAAAATCGCCACGGCAATAATCACATTCGCGATACCACTACCGAGAATCGCTACCACGGCGATGGCCAGCAAAATCCCCGGAAAAGCGAATAACACATCACAAATTCGCATAATTACGCGATCCCACCAGCCACCGTAATAACCCGCAAACAACCCCAATAAAGTGCCGGGCACCGCGCCTGACAGAACAGCGAAAACCCCGGCAGCCAGCGAGATTTGGGCTCCGACCAGTACCCGACTAAAAATATCACGCCCAAGTGAATCGACACCAAACCAGTGCTGCAACGAGGGACCACTGTTCAGACTTTCATAATCGAAATAGTTTTCTGCATCATATGGAGTCAGCCACGGCGCAAAGATCGCCACGATAATCAGCAGCAGAACAAACACTGCGGCGAGCATCGCCACTCGCTGACGGCGAAAACGACGCCAGAACTCATACCAGGGGGTCCTCACATGCCCAGGTTCAACCAGTGGCATAGACTTCATGATCGCCTGACGGCGCCAGTTAAATAATTGCATCCTTACTTGTACCTGATTGCGGGATTGATGGCGGCGTACAGAACATCCACCAGCAAGTTGATTAGAATAAACTCCAGCGAAAATAGCAGCACTTCCGCCTGAATTACCGGGTAATCTCGCATTTCCACCGAATCGACCAGCAAACGCCCCAGCCCCGGCCAGTTAAACACTTTTTCGACAACAATCGATCCGCCCAGCAGAAAGCCAAACTGCAGCCCCATCATGGTTACCACCGGGATCATGGCATTACGCAGTCCATGTTTTAGCACAACCCAGGTTTCGTTCACCCCTTTGGCTCGTGCTGTGCGCATATAATCTTCGCTCAGCACATCGACAAAAGAAGCTCGGGTAAAACGCGCCATTACCGATGCCACCGCAGCACCCAGGGTAACAGATGGCAAAATATAGTGTTGCCAGCTTTCAGCGCCCACTGTCGGCAACCAACCAAGCTCAACGGAAAAGATCTGCATTAGCAATATGCCAAGGGCAAAGGCCGGAAAGGAAATACCCGATACCGCCAGCGTCATACTAAGCCGATCTGGCCAGCGATTACGCCAGACAGCGGCAACAATTCCTGCCGCCATACCAAACAAGACAGCCCAGATCATACTGGTAAGAGTTAGCCATAATGTCGGCATAAAGCGACTGGCGATCTCTTCAGATACCAGGCGACGAGAAACCATCGACGTGCCAAAATCGCCCTGCACTACACTGGTGATGTAATGCCAGAACTGAACGTGTAATGGCTTATCCAGCCCTAACTGTTGGCGCACCAGTTCAATTACCTGTGCGTCAGCTTCCGGCCCGGCAATCAAACGTGCGGGGTCACCTGGCAGCAGATGGACAAATAAAAACACCAACACCGCCACAATCAACAGTGTTGGGATCAGCCCCAGCAGGCGCTTGAGTACATAATTAAGCATTCAACTCCTTGATTATTGCTTATTGCTTATTGCAAATCTGCATCATCAAAACTGAAACCGGTATCGGGCATAATCCAAAAGCCTGTCAGATTCTTACTGTGCGCCGACACCAGCTTTTCCACCACCAGCGGGATCCACGGCGACTCTTTCCAGAGAATGTCCTGAGCATCTTTATAAAGTCGCGCTTTTTCTGCCGGTTGAGTTGTTTTTAGTGCAGCCGCTAAATCCTCATCCACCTGTTTATTACTGTAAAAAGCAGTATTAAACAGAGTGGGCGGCCAGTTTTGTGAAGCGAACAGCGGTGACAATGCCCAGTCCGCTTCGCCGGTGGATGCCGTCCAGCCGGTATAAAACATCCTCACACCACTCTCTTTTTGCCCTTTACCTTCCACTTCTGCCGCACGTTGCCCGGCATCCATCGCCGTCACTTGCGCTTTTACACCAATTTGTGCCAGTTGTTGTTGGGTAAATTGCAGCACCTTTTGGGCAGTACTGTGATTATGCGATGACCAGAGCGTAGTACTGAATCCGTTGGGATAACCGGCCTCTTTTAATAATTTCCGTGCTTTTGCCGGGTCATAAGGCCATGGTTGATAACTTTGCGCATAGGCGATTGCGGGAGGCAGCACACCCATTGCCGGAGTGGCGTAACCAGCAAATGCCACTTTCACCAATGCCTGACGGTTAATGGCATAGTTCAGCGCCTCACGCACCTTCGGATTATCGAACGGTTTTTGTGTCACGTTCATGCTGATATAACGCTGCATAATTGACGGACTGGCAACCAGCTGTAAGTTTTTATTTTTTTCCAGCAACGCGGCCTGTTCATAAGGAATGGGAAAGGCAAACTGCGCTTCTCCGGTCTGGAGCATCGCCGCACGGGTATTATTATCAGCGACCGGACGCCAGGTAATGGAGTCAAGCTTCGGCAGACCTTGTTGCCAGTACCCGGCAAATTTTTTCACTTTTACAAAGTCGGTCTGATTCCAGGTCTCGAGCTCATACGGCCCCGTACCTACCGGGTGAAAACCAATGTCCTTACCATATTTTTCCAGTGCCGCAGGCGAGATCATTGCGGTTGCCGGATGGGCAAGGATATTAATAAACGCTGAGAATGGTTGTTTCAGGGTGATAGCAACTGTCCTGTCATCAATCGCGTCTGTTTTTGCAATATTTTTGTACAGGTTGTAACGCTTGAGATGATTGCCCGGATTGCTGGCGCGATCGAGATTGGCTTTAACTGCCGTGGCATTAAAATCGCTACCATCCTGAAACTTTATCCCGTCACGCAATTTCAGGGTATAGACCAGACCGTCATCCGAAACGGTATAACTCTCTGCCAGCACATTTTTCAGCTTCATATCTTTATCAAGACCAAATAATCCCTGATAAAACGATTTCGCTACCGCTTGCGATAACGTGTCATTGGCATCGTAAGGATCAAGAGTCGTAAAATTTGATCCTACTGCAACGACCACATCTTTCGCTGCAAACACCGAAGGTGCCACCAGAACGCTGGTCACGCCGAGGGCTAGCCACCAGTTACGGGCTTTCTTGATTGTCATATTGTTTTCCTGAACCCTGTCTGTAGTTAAACACGCGATAGCACATGTTCTGTTGTTGGGCGCGCAACGTAGTGCCCAGGTCCTGCGAATTGCAATGTCATTGGGGGAGGAGATTCGCCCCGTTTGTAGATGTTGCCGGGTAAATCATCTGACAGTAAAACGCGTTGTGGTCGATGGCGGCCAGGCTCCGCCACCGGAACTGCAGCTAACAATTTACGGGTATAAGGATGCTGTGGATCTTCAAATACCGCGCGACGTGGGCCTATCTCGACAATCTGCCCAAGGTACATCACCGCCACGCGGTGACTGATACGCTCAACAACTGCCATATCGTGAGAAATAAAAATGAAGGCGATACCAAACTCTTTTTGAAGATCAAGTAAGAGATTAATGATTTGCCCACGGATCGAAACATCCAGTGCCGAGACAGCTTCGTCGGCAATAATAACTTTTGGATTAAGGGCCAGGGCACGGGCAATACAGATCCGTTGCCGCTGACCACCAGAGAACTCATGAGGGTAGCGCAGCGCATGTTCCGGGAGTAACCCGACGCGCTCCAACAGCTCTGCAACACGTGCGGCTGCCGCTTTTCCTTGTAGTAACCCATGGACACGTAGTGGCTCCATGATGGAGTACCCTACCGTCTGACGTGGGTCGAGCGAAGCGTACGGGTCCTGAAAAATAAACTGAATATCACGACGCAACGGCTGCAACTGATAATCAGATAACAAATCAATACGCTGACCTTGAAAAGTAATCGCTCCGCTTTGCATCTCTACCAGTCTGAGCAATGCCCGCCCGGTGGTAGATTTCCCACATCCTGACTCTCCCACCAGCGCCAGGGTTTCGCCCGGCCAGAGATCAAAACTGATATTTTCAACGGCATGAACTTCACGGGTAATGCGATTAAGCAAGCCACTACGCAAGGGAAAACGTGTCACCAGATTGCGCACCTGTAAGATTGGCTCCCCCGGCACTACGGTATTTTGTTCTGCCTGAGGTTCCCGTTTTTGCGGGTCGTCCAGCGAGATCAATGGAAAACGGCGCGGAAATGCCTGCCCTTTCATTGCACCAAGGCGCGGGACTGCAGCTAATAACACCTGAGTGTAGGGATGCTGTGGCGCATGGAAAATGTTCTCCACGCTCCCCGTCTCAACGGCTTGCCCCTGATGCATGACCAACACACGATCAGCTACTTCAGCGACTACGCCCATATCATGGGTAATAAAAATAACCCCCATGGATAAATCCTGTTGCAATACTTTGATTAATTGCAGGATTTGCGCCTGAATTGTGACATCCAGTGCTGTGGTCGGTTCATCTGCTAACAGAATCGCCGGGCGGCATGATAACGCCATAGCAATCATCACACGCTGTCGCATTCCGCCAGACAGCTGATGCGGATAACGTGAAAGAATGGTGTGGGAATCAGGAATACGTACCTGATCAAGCATCCGTTTCGCTTCAGCCAGCGCCTCTTCTTTACCAACGCCCTGATGCAAGCGAATAGATTCCGCGATCTGCTCACCGACGGTAAACACCGGGTTGAGCGAGGTCATTGGCTCCTGAAATATCATCGCAATATCGGCACCACGAATATGCCGCATTTGCGCCTGGCTTTGCTCACTTAGCTCAATCACTTCGCGATTACGTCTGCGTAACAACATTTGTTGACTGCCAGCCTGACCACCAGACTGTTCAATGAGTCGCAGCAACGCCAGTGCCGTTACTGATTTGCCAGAACCTGACTCCCCCACAATCGCCAGCGTTTCTCCCCGCTGAAGCGTAAATGAGAGATCACGCACGGCTGCGATTTGTTGCTGTTCATGATGAAAGTGGATAGTCAGATTGCTGACTGCCAGCACATCATTGACCTCAAGTTCAGCACTGTGTGGCAACGTCAGCTCCTTACATAGCATGGAAAGTCAGGTGTCGAACAACATAAACATACAATTGATACAACTCTATAACTTTTTATAAATATCAGATTTCCTGGCAAATATTCATTCGATTTTTGCATAAAGAAAGTATCGCCCGGCATGTAAAACGCTACATCCGAGGTGGCATACAGTCTGAGGCGCTTTTCTGACATAATAGAAAGATCTCATTTTTGCCCCGCAGGAGTCGATTCATGGAATTTAACGCCGGACTTATGCCGCTTGATACGGCCCTTTCTGAGATGTTGTCGCGAGTTTCCCCGCTGACAGCCGTTGAGACATTGCCGCTGGTACAGTGTTTTGGTCGTATTCTGGCGAGCGATGTCGTTTCGCCGCTTGATGTCCCGGGGTTTGATAACTCCGCTATGGACGGCTACGCGGTGCGTTTAGCCGATATTGCCTCCGGGCAACCGCTTCCCGTTGCCGGTAAATCCTTTGCCGGTCAGCCGTACCATGGTGAATGGCCTGCGGGTACCTGCATTCGTATTATGACCGGTGCGCCAGTGCCGGAAGGCTGCGAAGCGGTGGTCATGCAGGAACAGACTGAACAAACGGACAATGGCGTGTGTTTTACTGCTGAAGTGCGTAGCGGGCAAAATATTCGCCGTCGCGGTGAAGATATCTCTGCGGGTGCGGTTGTTTTCCCAGCGGGAACACGCCTGACTACCGCAGAGCTGCCAGTAATTGCTTCACTGGGGATTGCCGAAGTTCCGGTGATTCGTAAAGTGCGTGTAGCGCTGTTTTCTACCGGTGATGAACTCCAGTTGCCAGGCCAGCCGCTGGGCGACGGCCAAATCTACGATACCAACCGTCTCGCCGTACACCTGATGTTAGAACAGCTGGGATGCGAGGTAATCAACTTAGGGATTATCCGCGACGATCCCCATGCCCTTCGCGCCGCTTTTATTGAAGCCGACAGCCAGGCGGATGTGGTGATCAGTTCCGGCGGTGTTTCAGTGGGTGAAGCGGATTACACCAAAACCATTCTTGAAGAGCTGGGGGAGATCGCCTTCTGGAAGCTGGCGATTAAACCAGGTAAACCGTTCGCGTTCGGTAAACTCAGCAATAGCTGGTTCTGCGGCCTGCCGGGCAACCCGGTTTCAGCAACGCTGACCTTCTATCAACTGGTACAGCCTTTGCTGGCAAAACTAAGCGGCAATACCGCCAGCGGCCTGCCCGCGCGCCAGCGTGTGCGCACGGCATCGCCTCTGAAGAAATCGCCAGGACGCCTTGATTTCCAGCGCGGCGTGCTGCAACGCAACGCCGATGGCGAACTGGAAGTGACGACCACCGGACATCAGGGTTCACATATATTTAGCTCCTTTAGCCTCGGCAACTGCTTTATCGTACTGGAGCGCGAGCGCGGCAATGTGGAAGTGGGCGAATGGGTGGAAGTAGAACCGTTTAACGCGTTGTTCGGAGGCCTGTAATGGCGGAACTCAGCGATCAGGAGATGCTGCGCTACAACCGGCAAATCATTCTGCGCGGTTTTGATTTTGACGGTCAGGAGGCGCTAAAAGATTCTCGTGTGCTGATCGTCGGCCTCGGTGGACTCGGCTGTGCAGCTTCGCAGTATCTGGCAAGCGCCGGTGTCGGCAACCTGACGCTGCTCGACTTCGACACGGTTTCGCTCTCAAATCTGCAACGCCAGACACTACATAGTGATGCCACGGTCGGGCAACCGAAGGTGGAATCAGCCCGTGACGCACTGGCGCGGATCAATCCACATATCGCGATTACGCCGGTGAATGCGTTACTTGATGACGCTGAGCTTGCTGCATTAATTGCTGAACACGATCTGGTGCTCGACTGTACGGATAACGTTGCGGTACGTAATCAATTGAATGCTGGCTGTTTTGCCGCAAAGGTGCCGCTGGTTTCCGGTGCGGCAATTCGCATGGAAGGACAAATCACGGTCTTCACTTATCAGGACGGCGAGCCTTGCTACCGCTGCCTTAGCCGTTTGTTTGGCGAAAATGCGTTAACCTGCGTAGAAGCGGGCGTGATGGCACCGTTGATCGGGGTGATTGGTTCGTTGCAGGCAATGGAAGCGATCAAACTGCTGGCAGGTTATGGCAAACCTGCCAACGGAAAAATCGTCATGTACGATGCGATGACTTGCCAGTTTCGCGAAATGAAACTGATGCGTAATCCGGGGTGCGAGGTGTGCGGGCAGTAATTGCCACCTCCAGGTCTGATAAGACGCGGCAAGCATCGGTGCACTCCGCCACGTCATCAGCAATTTATGAGGATGCAGAACGTCCGGTTAAATCGACGTTCTGCCAAAAGCACCCTGCCAGTCCTGCTCAAACTTCGCCACGGCGGCATCAACTGCCGGATAGCTAATCATCTGCTGCGCCACATCCAGTGGCAGAGTAATTGATTCACATCCTGCCAATAAGCAGTCCAGCGCCTGACGCGGGGTTTTGAAACTCGCGGCTAACACTTTCGCCTGCGGCGCATGCATTTTCAATAACTGGTGTAAATCGGTCACAGTTTGAATACCGCTACCGCCCTGAGCATCAATTCGGTTGACGTAAGGCGCAACGTACTCCGCACCTGCCAGCGCCGACAGCAGCCCTTGTGCCGCGCCATACACTGCCGTACCCAGCGTCGGAATCCCTTCTGCTTTTAACATTTTAATAGCAGCCAGCCCCTCAGCAGTCACCGGAACTTTCACCACGATATCTGCAATAATAGAACGCAGTTTACGTGCATCATTCACCATCCCTTCGGCAGTGGTAGCCATTACCTGGGCAAACAGACGCCCCTGACCGCCCATCGCTTCGTGAAGCTCCGGAAGTACAACGTCCAGCGGTTTTTTACCCGCTGCGATAATGCTTGGGTTAGTAGTCACACCCGCCAGCGGAAAAATACGTGACAGTGTCTTCACCGCAACAACGTCTGAAGTATCCAGATACAGTTCCATAACCATCCTCAAAATGTACTTTTTGTCTGAATGTAGACTATCACGGGAAAACTCTCTGAACAGTTGACGCACATCAATCTAACTTTCATTCGAAAGTATTTTAATGTTTGAACGAAACAGAGAGGCAACTATGATTTTCAATATTCAGCGCTACTCGACCCATGACGGCCCCGGTATCCGCACGGTCGTTTTTCTTAAAGGCTGTTCACTGGGCTGCCGCTGGTGTCAGAACCCGGAAAGCCGCGCCCGCACGCAGGATCTTCTGTATGACGCACGTCTGTGTCTGGAAGGCTGCGAGCTGTGCGCTAAGACCGCGCCGGAAGTGATTGAGCGCGCGCTGAATGGTTTGCTTATTCATCGGGAAAAGTTAACCCCGGAGCATCTGACGGCGTTAACCGACTGCTGCCCGACACAGGCGTTAACCGTGTGTGGTGAAGTGAAAAGCGTAGAGGAGATCATGGCGACTGTTCTGCGTGATAAACCGTTTTACGATCGCAGCGGCGGCGGCTTAACGCTTTCTGGCGGTGAACCGTTTATGCAGCCGGAAATGGCGATGGGGCTACTGCAAGCCAGCCACGAGGCCGGCATTCATACTGCGGTAGAAACCTGTCTGCATGTGCCGTGGAAATATATCGCCCCTTCTCTGCCCTATATCGATCTGTTTCTTGCCGATTTAAAACATGTTGCCGACGCGCCGTTTAAACAGTGGACCGACGGTAACGCCGCCAGAGTGCTGGATAACCTGAAAAAACTCGCTGCGGCGGGGAAAAAAATCATCATCCGCGTGCCGTTGATTCAGGGCTTTAATGCCGATGAAACCTCTGTGAAAGCCATTACTGATTTTGCCGCCGACGAGCTGCACGTCGGCGAAATTCATTTCCTGCCCTACCACACGCTGGGCATCAACAAATATCACTTACTTAATCTGCCCTATGACGCCCCGGAAAAACCGCTTGATGCGCCAGAACTGCTCGACTTTGCCCAGCAGTATGCCTGCCAGAAAGGGTTAACCGCGACCTTACGAGGATAACAACCATGACCACACTGAAACTGGACACGCTCAGCGACCGCATTAAAGCGCACAAAAATGCGCTGGTGAATATTGTGAAACCGCCGGTCTGTACCGAGCGCGCGCAGCACTATACCGAGATGTATCAACAACATCTCGATAAGCCGATCCCGGTACGTCGCGCTCTGGCGCTGGCCCATCACCTGGCGAATCGCACTATTTGGATCAAGCACGATGAGTTGATCATCGGCAACCAGGCAAGCGAAGTTCGCGCCGCGCCGATCTTCCCGGAATATACCGTCTCCTGGATCGAAAAAGAGATTGATGATCTGGCGGATCGTCCGGGTGCAGGTTTTGCGGTGAGCGAAGAGAACAAACGCGTTCTGCATGAAGTGTGCCCGTGGTGGCGCGGTCAGACCGTACAAGATCGCTGCTATGGCATGTTTACCGATGAGCAAAAAGGCCTGCTGGCGACCGGTATCATTAAAGCGGAAGGTAATATGACCTCCGGCGATGCGCACCTGGCGGTCAATTTCCCGCTGTTGCTGGAAAAAGGGCTTGATGGTCTGCGCGAGAAAGTGGCGGAGCGCCGCTCGCGTATTAACCTGACCGTGCTGGAAGATCTGCACGGCGAGCAGTTCCTGAAAGCGATTGATATCGTGTTGGTGGCGGTCAGTGAACATATTGAACGTTTCGCTGCCCTGGCGCGTGAAATGGCCGATACCGAACCCCGCGAAAGCCGTCGCGATGAACTGCTGGCGATGGCCGAAAACTGCGACCTTATCGCCCACCAGCCGCCGCAGACTTTCTGGCAGGCGCTGCAACTGTGCTACTTCATCCAGTTGATTTTGCAGATCGAATCCAACGGACACTCGGTATCGTTTGGTCGTATGGACCAGTATCTCTACCCGTACTATCGCCGCGACGTTGAACTGAACCAGACGCTGGATCGCGAACACGCCATCGAGATGCTACATAGCTGCTGGCTGAAACTGCTGGAAGTGAACAAGATCCGCTCCGGCTCGCACTCAAAAGCCTCTGCGGGAAGTCCGCTGTATCAGAACGTCACCATTGGCGGGCAAAATCTGGTTAATGGTCAGCCGATGGACGCGGTGAATCCACTCTCTTACGCAATCCTCGAATCTTGCGGCCGCCTGCGTTCCACTCAGCCTAACCTCAGCGTGCGCTACCACGCGGGAATGAGTAACGATTTCCTCGATGCCTGCGTACAGGTGATCCGCTGCGGCTTCGGGATGCCGGCGTTCAACAACGACGAAATCGTGATCCCGGAATTTATTAAACTCGGTATTGAACCGCAGGACGCTTACGACTACGCAGCAATTGGTTGTATCGAAACCGCTGTCGGCGGTAAATGGGGCTATCGCTGCACCGGGATGAGCTTTATCAACTTCGCCCGCGTGATGCTGGCGGCGCTGGAAGGCGGTCGTGATGCCACCAGCGGCAAAGTGTTCCTGCCACAAGAAAAAGCGTTGTCAGCGGGTAACTTCAACAACTTCGATGAAGTAATGGACGCGTGGGATACGCAAATCCGTTACTACACCCGCAAATCGATCGAAATCGAATATGTCGTCGACACCATGCTGGAAGAGAACGTGCACGATATTCTCTGCTCGGCGCTGGTGGATGACTGTATTGTGCGAGCGAAAAGCATTAAACAAGGCGGCGCGAAGTATGACTGGGTTTCTGGCCTGCAGGTCGGCATTGCTAACCTCGGCAACAGCCTGGCGGCAGTGAAGAAACTGGTGTTTGAACAGGGCGCGATTGGTCAGCAACAACTGGCTGCCGCACTGGCGGATGACTTCGACGACCTGACGCACGAGCAGCTGCGTCAGCGGCTGATTAACGGCGCGCCGAAGTACGGCAACGACGATGATACTGTCGATACGCTGCTGGCTCGCGCTTATCAGACCTATATCGACGAACTGAAGCAGTACCATAACCCGCGCTACGGTCGTGGTCCGATTGGCGGCAACTATTATGCGGGCACATCGTCTATCTCCGCTAACGTACCGTTTGGCGCGCAGACTATGGCAACGCCGGACGGACGTAAAGCACATACCCCGCTGGCAGAAGGCGCTAGTCCGGCCTCCGGTACTGACCATCTCGGCCCAACGGCGGTCATTGGCTCGGTGGGTAAACTGCCTACGGCAGCGATTCTCGGCGGCGTGTTGCTCAACCAGAAACTGAATCCGGCAACGCTGGAGAACGAATCTGACAAGCAGAAACTGATGATCCTGCTACGTACCTTCTTTGAGGTGCATAAAGGCTGGCATATTCAGTACAACATTGTTTCCCGCGAAACATTGCTGGAGGCGAAGAAACATCCGGATCAATACCGCGATCTGGTGGTACGCGTAGCGGGTTATTCCGCCTTCTTCACCGCGCTCTCTCCAGACGCACAGGACGATATCATCGCCCGTACCGAACACATGCTGTAATCCCCTCAGCCCGGCGGCGTCGTCGCCGGGCCAAATCATTCACATCATCAATTTCGCTCTCACTTTCATTCGAAATATAATTTGTGCTCTGCGTCACATTGTTATTACACTGTTAAGGTTTCATTTTCGAGCCAGGAGCACACCTATGAGCGTAAAAGTTATCGTCACAGACATGGACGGTACTTTTCTTAACGACGCCAAAACGTACAACCAACCACGTTTTATGGCGCAGTATCAGGAACTTAAAAAGCGCGGCATTGAGTTCGTTGTCGCCAGCGGTAATCAGTATTACCAGCTTATTTCGTTCTTTCCTGAGCTAAAGGATGAGATCTCTTTTGTCGCGGAAAACGGCGCACTGGTTTACGAACATGGCAAGCAGTTATTCCACGGCGAATTGACCCGACATGAATCGCGGATTGTGATTGGCGAGTTGCTAAAAGATAAGCAACTCAATTTTGTCGCCTGCGGTCTGCAAAGTGCATATGTCAGCGAAAATGCCCCCGAAGCATTCGTCGCACTGATGGCAAAACACTACCATCGCCTGAAACCTGTAAAAGATTATCAAGAGATTGACGACGTACTGTTCAAGTTTTCGCTCAACCTGCCGGATGAACAAATCCCGTTAGTGATCGACAAACTGCACGTAGCACTCGATGGCATTATGAAGCCGGTTACCAGTGGTTTTGGCTTTATCGACCTGATTATTCCTGGCCTGCATAAAGCGAATGGTATTTCACGGTTACTGAAACGCTGGGATCTGTCACCGCAAAATGTGGTAGCGATTGGCGACAGCGGTAACGATGCAGAGATGCTGAAAATGGCACGTTATTCCTTTGCGATGGGCAATGCTGCGGAAAATATTAAACAAATCGCCCGTTATGCTACCGATGATAATAATCATGAAGGCGCACTGAATGTGATTCAGGCGGTGCTGGAAAATAAACCGCCTTTTACTCTTTGATAATTGCCAATTCAGTTCATTGAGAAAATGCACGTCATTATGCCGGATGCGGCGTGACCGCCTTATCCGGCCTATAAAATCATGCAAATTCAATATATTGCGATACACTGCCAGCCCTGATATGCGTAGCGCATCAGGCAATTTTGCATTTGTCATCAGTTTCAGTAGCCCTGACCATATCAGGGCTACTGACAATAACTTACTCGATCCCTTTACTACGCAGGTAATCTTCGTAATTACCGCTAAAGTCGATCACGCGTTCCGGGGTGATTTCCAGAATACGGGTCGCCAGGGAACTTACAAACTCACGGTCGTGAGAAACAAAGATCAGCGTACCCTGATACAGTTCCAGCGCCATGTTCAGCGACTCGATAGATTCCATATCCAGGTGGTTGGTCGGTTCGTCCATGATCAGAATATTCGGCTTCTGCATCATTAACTTACCAAACAGCATCCGCCCTTTTTCCCCACCGGAAAGCACTTTCGCTGGTTTTTTGATGTCGTCCTGGCTGAACAGCAAACGACCGAGAATGCTGCGTACCGCCTGCTCGTCATCGCCTTCCTGCTTCCACTGGCTCATCCATTCGAACACGGTCAGATCATTTTCAAACTCATATTCGTGGTCCTGAGCATAGTAACCAATGCGCGCGTTTTCAGACCATTTTACGGTGCCACTATCCGGTTGCAGATCGCCCACCAACGTTTTCAGCAGCGTTGATTTACCGACGCCGTTGGTACCCAATACCGCCAGTTTTTCGCCCACTTCCAGCAGCAGGTTGAGATTTTTAAACAGTGGACCGTTATCAAACCCTTTGGTCAGACCTTCCACTTCCAGCGCGTTACGGAACAGTTTCTTATCCTGCTCAAAACGGATGAACGGGTTCTGACGGCTGGAGGCTTTCACCTCTTCCAGTTTGATTTTATCAATCTGGCGCGCACGCGAAGTCGCCTGGCGAGATTTCGAGGCGTTGGCGCTAAAGCGGCTAACGAAAGATTGCAACTCAGCAATCTGCGCTTTCTTCTTGGCGTTATCAGCCAGCAGACGTTCACGCGCCTGAGTCGCCGCCGTCATGTACTCATCGTAGTTGCCTGGATAAACGCGCAGTTCGCCGTAATCCAGATCCGCCATGTGGGTACAAACCATGTTAAGGAAGTGACGGTCGTGCGAGATGATGATCATGGTGCTGTCACGCTCGTTCAGCACCTGTTCCAGCCAACGAATGGTGTCGATGTCGAGGTTGTTGGTCGGTTCGTCGAGCAGGAGTATGTCTGGATCAGCAAACAGCGCCTGCGCCAGCAGCACACGCAGCTTCCAGCCAGGAGCTACTTCACTCATCGGGCCGTAGTGCTGTTCCACTGGAATTCCCACGCCAAGCAACAGTTCACCGGCGCGAGCTTCCGCAGAGTAACCATCCATTTCGCCGTATTTTACTTCCAGATCGGCCACTTTATAACCGTCTTCTTCACTCATTTCCGGCAAAGCATAGATACGGTCGCGCTCCTGCTTCACTTCCCACAACTCTTTATGCCCCATGATCACCGTATCCAGCACGGTGAACTCTTCAAAGGCAAACTGATCCTGACGCAGCTTACCAATGCGCTCGTTGGGATCGAGGGAAACGTTACCCAACGTCGGCTCTAAGTCGCCGCCGAGGATCTTCATAAAGGTGGATTTACCACTACCGTTCGCGCCAATCAGGCCGTAACGGTTGCCGCCGCCAAATTTGACGGAAATGTTTTCAAACAACGGCTTACTGCCGAACTGCATGGTGACGTTACTGGAAACTAACACAGGCGTATCCTGAAAAGAGATATGACAAACCGCGTATTATGCCATAAGTCTGAAAGAAGATCCCGTCCCCCGCTTAAGGTCTACACTCTTCCCAAAGGCAAAAAATGTGATTTCGTACACATCTGATTTCACTGTGAGCAGGAATGAACTTATAATGCGCTTCCAATACTCTAATATTCTCAACCCAATGGCCTGCCAGGCACTAAATCTCGCATAACATGAACATGAAATTGAAAACGTTATTCGCAGCGGCCTTCGCTGTTGTCGGCTTTTGCAGTACCGCTTCTGCGGTAACTTATCCCCTGCCAACCGACGGGAGTCGCCTGGTTGGTCAGAATCAGGTCGTGACCATTCCGGAAGGTAACTCTCAGCCGCTGGAGTACTTTGCGACCGAGTACCAGATGGGCTTATCTAACATGATGGAAGCTAACCCAGGTGTGGATATCTTCCTGCCAAAAGGCGGTACAGTACTGAATATTCCTCAGCAACTGATCCTGCCAGATACCGTTCATGAAGGTATCGTCATCAACAGCGCAGAAATGCGTCTGTACTACTATCCGAAAGGCACCAACACCGTAATTGTGCTACCAATTGGTATTGGTCAGTTAGGTAAAGACACCCCAATCAACTGGACGACGAAGGTTGAACGTAAGAAAGCAGGCCCGACCTGGACGCCAACCGCCAAAATGCACGCAGAGTACCGCGCTGCGGGCGAACCGCTTCCGGCAGTCGTTCCGGCTGGCCCGGATAACCCGATGGGGCTTTATGCATTGTATATCGGTCGTCTGTATGCGATTCACGGCACCAACGCTAACTTCGGCATTGGCTTGCGTGTAAGTCACGGTTGTGTGCGTCTGCGTAATGAAGATATCAAGTTCCTGTTCGAGCAAGTTCCCGTTGGAACTCGCGTACAGTTTATTGATGAGCCAGTGAAAGCAACCACCGAACCAGACGGCAGCCGTTACATTGAAGTCCATAACCCGCTGTCTACCACGGAAGCGCAATTTGAAGGTCAGGAAATTGTGCCGATCAAGCTGACGAAGAGTGTACAGAGTGTCACCAGCCAGCCAGACGTCGATCAGGTTGTTCTGGATGAAGCGATTAAAAACCGTTCCGGGATGCCCGTTCGTCTGAATTAATCTTCACTGACTGAATGTAAAAGGCGGACTGATAATCCGCCTTTTTTATTTGCCAGCCCTTACCCAGCCTTGAGTAGAATCAACCCATATCCTACCAGAGCCGCCCACAGTAACATGGGTATCGAGTAAAGATGAAAACGCCACCAGATACGGCGATCATTCGCCATGCGTAACGCAATCAAGTTCGCCAGTGAGCCAGGCAGCAGGCCAAAACCGCCAACATTCACCGCCCAGGCCAGCAGCAACGACGGCGGTACATAGTTCAGCAGCAAAATAGTACCCGGCACGTTACTGATCACCTGCGATAAACCGATTGCCGTTAACCATAATCCGGGTTCGGATAAATGACTCACGTTACTCAAGACGCCCTGCAAAGCTGGCAGTTGGGTTAGTAAATGGACGTCGATAAACATCGCCATGAACACCAGCAGCAGCGTCCAGTCCACACTGAGCACCACGCGACGTGCCAGCAGCGCAAAGCCCGCCGCCACAATCACCAGTCCCCACAGCTCTTGTTTTAACTCCAGCGCCGTCAAAAAGACGATATACAGCCCCAGACAACTCCACACCAGCCGCGGTTTCCATTCTGGTGTTTGCGCCCCCGTATGGTATTGCAGCGCCTTTCCAGGGAAACAACACCAGCACAATGCCAACAAAGTCACCATCATCGCCCCCGCCAGCGGTGCCATTTGGGCAATAAACCCGGCAAACGAAAGGCCAGAACGTCCCCAGATAAGGATATTTTGTGGATTGCCAATCGGCGTCAGGAGCGATCCGGCGTTCACCGCCAGGGCCTCAAAAATAATCAGCCGATTCACCGGGATCTCACACAGTCTTTTGAGCGTGATCGTCAGCGGAACAACAATAAACAGCGCGACATCGTTGGTCAGAAAGGTAGAAAGCAGCGCCGCTGCCAGTACCATAAACATTGCCAGCCGACGCTCTGTGGCAAAGCGGCGCACCATTTTGCGACCCAGCACATCAAAATAGCCACTTAACTCCACGCCCTTGGTCAACAACATTAGCCCACTGAGAGTAATGATTGTGTGCCAGTCAATGGCGCCAGGCCAGGATTTTGGGGTAAAGGGAACAAAAAAACTTAGGCCAATACCAACAAGAACTAAAAGTTGAAAAAAATGATCGCGCTGAAGCGATCGTAAAAGAGGAAAACTCATTTTACGCCCTGCTGTTGAGTAAACAGACGGAACGCTTCAAGTGTTTCTGCACTGACATGATGTTCCATACCCTCAGCATCACGGCGGGCAATTTCCGGGCTGACACCAAGCACTAACAGAAAATTTTCTACAATCTGGTGGCGCTCACGGCTTTCTTGCGCCAGTTTCTCCCCTTCCGCCGTTAAGAACACCCCACGCCACGGGATCATTTCAATCAGATCCATTGATGCCAGACGCTTAAGCATTTTTGCAACGGTAGGTTGCGAAACACCAAGTCGGGCAGCCATATCCACTTGCCGCGCTTCACCAACTTCTCTGATCAAATCAGAAATCAACTCAACATAATCGTCGATAAGCTCACGACGATGCGCCTCCCGGACCTGGCGAAACCCTTCAACATGCTCTTCAACATTCACTAACTGCGTCACTTTTTTTGTTACTGGCGTACCTGCGCGACGACTCATTGTGCTTCCTCATTCTGGTGACGCATTTATGGCGTTCTCTTTAAGTGCGCACATTGTAAACCAGAGTTGTCCAGGCACAAAAATTTAACGTTTTAGCAATAGCTATATAATATAGCCTGTGCTATATCTGTATGTAACGCAATCATTCCGCAAGGATCGACGGGATTAGCAAGTCAGGAGGTCTTATGAACGAGTTCAAGAGGTGTATGCGCGTGTTCAGTCACTCTCCCTTTAAAGTACGGTTAATGCTGCTCTCCATGCTGTGCGATATGTTCAACAACAAACCGCAGCAAGATAAACCTTCCGATAAATAGCGGCGTCGCGGTACGCCGCTCCTCACGGCCAGGTTATTGACTGTCTTAAACTGTTGCTAATAGCCACACTTTTTATCGGTTTTGCTAACTTCTTCGCAAAAGATTTACTGCCAACAGTTGACCTTAACAGCGGCTCGCTCTATCTTTGCGCAGCCCTGCGTAATATGCGGCTCGCAGATGCGGACCCAATCCCCTCTTCACGCACTCTCAGCAGGTTTTGACCCTTGGCGCCAGGGTTAGCACATGGCGTTTTTGCGATACTGGCATATGAATTTAACTCTGAAAGAGTCTCTAATCTCCCGTCGCCGGGTTTTAAGCCCGTGGACCGGGTTTTACTTTTTGCAGTCTCTGTTAATTAACCTTGGGTTGGGCTATCCATTTAGTCTGCTATATACCGTTGCATTCACCGCTATTTTATTACTGCTCTGGCGGACAGTTCCTCGTTTGCAAAAAGGGGTGATCGGTATCTGCTCACTGGTCGCTGCTTGCTATTTTCCCTTTGCGCAGACCTACGGCGCACCAAACTTCAACACTCTGCTGGCGCTACATTCCACGAATATGGAAGAGTCCACCGAGATGCTGACCATTTTTCCGTGGTACAGCTACCTGATAGGTGTGTTTATTTTTGCCCTTGGGGTGATTGCCCTGCGTCGTAAAAAAGAAGCAGAAAAAGCACGCTGGAATAAATTCGACAGCCTGTGTCTGGTGTTTAGCGTGGCCGCTTTCTTTGTAGCGCCCTTGCAAAATTTGGCCTGGGGTGGCGTCTTTAAACTGAAAGATACAGGCTATCCGGTATTTCGTTTTGCTAAGGATGTCATCGTTAATAATAACGAGGTCATTGAAGAGCAGGAGCGGATGGCGAAACTTGCAGGCATGAAAGATAGCTGGACTGTTACTGCCGTCAAACCAAAATATCATACCTACGTGGTGGTCATTGGCGAGAGTGTCCGTCGTGATGCGCTTGGTGCCTTTGGCGGTCATTGGGATAACACGCCTTTCGCCAGTAGCGTTAACGGCTACTTGTTTACTGATTACGTCGCTGCCAGCGGCTCCACACAAAAATCTCTTGGTTTGACACTTAACCGTGTCGTCGATGGTAAACCACAATATCAGGACAACTTTGTCACTCTGGCGAACCGGGCAGGTTTCCAGACATGGTGGTTTTCCAACCAGGGGCAAATTGGTGAATATGACACCGCAATTGCCAGCATCGCCAAACGCGCGGATGAAGTCCATTTTCTGAAAAATGGCGATTTTGAAGCAGATAAAAATAGTCGTGATGAAGATTTACTGCAGATGACAGCACAAGTGCTGGCAACTGACCGCTCACAGCCGCAGCTGATTGTTCTGCATTTAATGGGCTCACACCCGCAAGCTTGTGACCGTACACAAGGAAAATATGAAACCTTTGTGCAGTCAAAAGAGACATCCTGCTATCTCTACAGTATTAAGCAAACAGATGATTTGCTTAAAAAAATCTACGATCAACTACGCAATAGTGGCGAGAGTTTCTCGATGGTCTATTTCTCCGACCACGGACTGGCGTTTAAAGAGCGTGGAAAAGAAGTACAGTATCTGGCCCATGACGATAAATTCCAGCAAAATTTTCAGGTGCCTTTTATGGTCCTTTCCAGTGATGATAAAGCGCATCGCAAAATCAAAGCCCGCCGTTCAGCGAATGATTTTCTGAGCTTTTTCTCGCAGTGGACGGGGATCAGTGCGAAAGAAATCCAGCCAAATTATCGTTTTATTTCTGAACACAATGCCGGACCGGTTTATATCACCAACTTCAAACTCGAGAAGGTGGACTATACTCACCTGGGCGCTGATATTTTCGATACCAAATCGTAATTCTGTTGATAGCTGTAAAAAAAATCCGCCCACAAGAGGCGGATTTTTTATATCACCGAAGTGATTATTAGAAACGGTAACCTACACCAGCAATCCAGGTGCCAACGTCAACGTTACGGATGCGGCTTTGTTCATAGGAGAAGTCCAGCGCAACGTTTTCGATTGGGTTGAACTGCAGACCAGCACCGTAGGAGAAACCGTAGTCGCTGGTGTCGTGTTTGTAGGTCGGGTAGTCAGTGGTCTGGAATTTACCGTAGCCAACACCCACTACACCATAGATGCTTGCCCAGTCGTTGATACGGTAAGCCGGACCAGCAGTGATGCCGTAGTACTGGGTTTTGTTGTAGTCACCAGAGTGTGCAGTGCGGCTTTTCTCGGTGTAAGTGAAAGAACCGATTACACCCAGCGGGCTGTTGTCTTCTTCGTAGCGGTATTTCAGGTTGAAACCGCCCATTTTGTTCATTTTGCCCTGAGCATCACTCTGAGCGTAACCGCCAGTTACGGTAGAAGTAGCAGCTACAGAAGTACCTGCGGTGAAAGCCAGAACTGCGGCCAGTGCTGAAAGACATGCAATTTTTTTCATAACCACCTCAAATGTGATTCAAATAAGTCCTAAGTTTTAAATATATCAAATATTGATGGGAAACTCTTTGCGATTTGCGCTGTCTAACGCGCCATTTCGTGTAACAGAACGTTTCCACAAGCTGTTAACCATTTAAATTTAAAGAAATTATCTCAATAAAAGCACCTTAAATACGTAATTACAATGGTGCATCATCCAGATTAATCCTAATCACGCAGCTTATTAATCCATCAACAAAAAGTCATTTTAGGAGATTTGGCAAAATTTTTTTCAACAAACACTCAACCGTCATCAGGTATTTCCATTAAACTCCCTGGCGATTATCACTACGAACATAAACAGGAGTAAGGATGCCAGGGTCAAAACGTAAGCTACCAGTCTGGTTACCCATTTTGATTTTGCTGGTGGCGATGAGCTCAATCCAGAGCGGAGCCTCATTGGCAAAATCGTTATTTCCACTGGTGGGTGCACCGGGTGTGACAGCTCTGCGCCTGGCGTTGGGCACACTTATCCTGATTGCCTTTTTTAAGCCCTGGCGACTGCGTTTCGCGAAGGAACAACGGCTGCCACTTCTCTTTTATGGCTTGTCACTGGGGGCAATGAACTATCTGTTTTATCTCGCCATTCAGACAGTGCCTCTGGGTATTGCCGTAGCGCTTGAGTTCACCGGCCCTCTGGCAGTAGCACTGTTTTCTTCTCGTCGCCCCGTTGACTTTATCTGGGTCGTATTGGCCGTTCTTGGCCTGTGGTTTTTATTACCATTGGGACAGGATGTATCGCATGTCGATCTCAAAGGTGCAGCTATGGCCCTGGGCGCAGGTGCTTGTTGGGCTATCTATATCCTTACCGGGCAACGCGCTGGCGCTGAGCATGGCCCGGCAACCGTGGCTATCGGGTCGTTGATAGCGGCAATGATCTTTGTACCAATTGGTGCCATTCAGGCCGGTGAAGCCCTCTGGCACTGGTCGGTGATTCCACTCGGCCTGGCAGTTGCCGTACTCTCAACGGCACTGCCTTACTCACTGGAGATGATTGCCCTTACCCGCCTGCCCACTCGTACCTTTGGTACGTTAATGAGTATGGAGCCTGCGCTGGCGGCAATTTCCGGAATGATCTTTTTGGGTGAAACACTGACGCTTGTGCAGTTGCTGGCACTTGGTGCCATCATAGCGGCGTCCATGGGATCGACACTGACGATGCGTCAGGCAAGCAAGATAAAAGAAATCGATGTCAATTAAATAACTTTTTCTGCATGGTTTGCATAACCATGCAGATATATTTCTCTTTATATACTCCACTATTTCCCGAGCAAGGCTCGCATATTTATGCAAGATAACCTGATTGTGACCAAATTAAGAATCATTCCCATAATTTTAATTTAACTTCTTGATATTGTTAACTTAACCATTTGCACGCCTGTATATTCTATTAATGTGATAGGAACAGACTGAATAGCGAAACATATAGCCGGTGCTATACTTAGTTTCGTTAATTACTGGGACATAACATCAAGAGGATATGAAATTATGAGTACCGCTAAATTAGTTAAATCAAAAGCGACCAATCTGCTTTATACCCGTAACGATGTCTCTGACAGCGAGAAAAAAGCGACAGTTGAGTTGCTGAATCGCCAGGTAATCCAGTTCATTGATCTCTCTTTGATCACCAAACAGGCGCACTGGAATATGCGTGGCGCTAACTTTATTGCTGTACACGAAATGCTGGATGGCTTCCGTACCGCACTGATCGATCATCTGGATACTATGGCTGAGCGCGCGGTACAACTGGGCGGCGTTGCCCTTGGTACTACTCAGGTTATCAACAGCAAAACTCCGCTGAAAAGCTACCCGCTGGACATCCATAACGTCCAGGATCACCTGAAAGAGCTGGCTGACCGTTACGCGATTGTCGCTAATGACGTGCGTAAAGCGATTGGCGAAGCGAAGGATGACGACACCGCCGATATCCTGACTGCCGCTTCCCGCGACCTGGATAAATTCCTGTGGTTCATTGAATCAAATATCGAATAAAACCGTCGCTAACGGATGAAGATTGTAGTGAGTAAGAATTGCGGCTTCCTGTTCAGGAGGCCGTTTTTTTACTGTCTCTCCTCTCAATGCACCTTTTTAGTGCATCTGTCCTCGCTTCACATCTGATAAAGTAAATTTTTTGTATCAACACCATCACACAATGGTTACATAAAGATTGTTTTTTCATCATCTTTTACGCTAAATAACCCTTGAGATTTTTGCAGGATTTTCATGCACCAGTATGGTGCCCTGCGATGGTGCATACCCGGCTGTTTGCCCCAATGATCGTGCATAACGCTCTAAAGGCATCCAGTAAAAACAAGAAGTTGTAAAACTGGCACGTTTTTTTCATAACGCTCAATGTCAATCAGGGGATCGTCCCGTGGATAGAAAAAAGGAAATGCTATGAAGTCTGTATTTAAAGTTTCACTGGCTGCACTTACCCTGGCTTTTGCGGTTTCTTCTCATGCCGCAGATAAAAAACTGGTTGTGGCGACGGACACCGCTTTTGTTCCGTTTGAATTTAAACAAGGCGACAAATACGTCGGCTTTGATGTGGATTTATGGGCGGCCATCGCCAAAGAACTAAAGCTGGATTATGAACTTAAACCGATGGATTTCAGCGGTATTATTCCGGCGCTGCAAACCAAAAACGTTGACCTGGCGCTGGCTGGTATCACCATTACCGACGAGCGTAAAAAAGCGATCGATTTCTCTGACGGCTACTACAAAAGCGGTCTGTTAGTGATGGTAAAAGCCAACAACAACGATGTAAAAAGCGTGAAAGATCTCGACGGAAAAGTAGTTGCAGTGAAGAGCGGCACAGGTTCTGTTGATTACGCAAAAGCAAATATCAAAACCAAAGATCTGCGTCAGTTCCCGAACATCGATAACGCCTATATGGAATTGGGCACTAACCGCGCGGACGCCGTACTTCACGACACACCAAACATTCTCTACTTCATCAAAACCGCAGGTAACGGGCAGTTCAAAGCTGTAGGTGACTCTCTGGAAGCACAGCAGTACGGCATTGCCTTCCCGAAAGGTAGCGACGAACTGCGTGACAAAGTCAACGGTGCGTTAAAAACTCTGCGCGAGAACGGTACTTACAACGAAATCTACAAAAAATGGTTCGGTACTGAACCGAAATAATAATGCTGTTTTGCAACGTCTTGCCCGGCAGCCGTTGTGCTGACCGGGCTTGTGAAAATTTGATTATTGACACCACGGTAACAGGAACAACCTATGCAGTTTGACTGGAGTGCCATCTGGCCTGCTATTCCGCTTCTGATTGAAGGCGCCAAAATGACCTTGTGGATTTCTGTCCTCGGTCTGGCTGGCGGCCTGGTGATTGGACTGCTGGCAGGCTTTGCACGCACCTTCGGTGGTTGGATAGCCAACCACATCGCGCTGGTCTTTATTGAAGTGATCCGCGGCACACCTATTGTTGTCCAGGTGATGTTTATCTACTTCGCCCTGCCGATGGCGTTTAACGACCTGCGTATCGATCCGTTTACGGCGGCGGTGGTCACTATCATGATCAACTCCGGCGCGTATATTGCGGAAATTACTCGTGGCGCAGTACTGTCGATCCATAAAGGTTTTCGTGAGGCGGGGCTGGCACTCGGGCTTTCCCGTTGGGAAACCATTCGCTACGTCATTTTACCGCTGGCACTGCGCCGTATGCTGCCGCCGCTGGGTAACCAGTGGATCATCAGCATTAAAGATACCTCGCTGTTTATTGTTATCGGCGTGGCGGAATTAACCCGTCAGGGGCAGGAAATTATTGCCGGTAACTTTCGCGCCCTTGAGATCTGGAGCGCCGTTGCGGTGTTCTATCTGATTATTACCCTGGTCCTGAGTTTTATTCTGCGTCGTCTTGAAAGAAGGATGAAAATCCTGTGATTGAATTTAAAAACGTCTCCAAGCACTTTGGTCCTACCCAGGTGCTACACAACATCGATTTAAACATAGCCCAGGGTGAAGTGGTGGTGATTATCGGGCCATCAGGTTCGGGGAAATCGACACTACTGCGCTGCATTAACAAACTGGAAGAAATTACCTCCGGCGACCTGATTGTTGATGGTCTGAAAGTGAATGATCCGAAAGTTGACGAGCGTCTGATTCGTCAGGAAGCGGGGATGGTGTTCCAGCAGTTTTATCTCTTCCCGCACCTGACGGCACTGGAAAACGTCATGTTTGGTCCGCTGCGCGTACGCGGGTCGAAAAAAGAAGATGCCGAAAAATTGGCACGCGACCTGTTGGCAAAAGTGGGGCTGGCAGAACGTGCTCACCACTACCCTTCTGAGCTTTCCGGGGGGCAGCAACAGCGTGTGGCTATCGCCCGTGCGCTGGCAGTAAAACCAAAAATGATGCTGTTTGATGAGCCAACATCTGCGCTTGACCCGGAGCTGCGCCATGAAGTTTTGAAAGTTATGCAGGATCTGGCTGAGGAAGGTATGACGATGGTCATCGTGACCCATGAAATCGGTTTTGCCGAGAAAGTAGCGTCCAGACTGATCTTTATCGACAAGGGCAGGATTGCTGAAGATGGTAACCCGCAAGTGTTGATTAAAAACCCGCCAAGCCAGCGTTTGCAGGAATTTTTACAACACGTCTCTTGATAAGACGTTAATGCTGCATCCGGTCAACACGCCAAACCCTCGCCAATCGGTGAGGGTTTGTTTTAACGCTGCGGACAAATATTTATAGCGCAATATCTGCCACTTCTTTGCGTGCCGGTTGCGGTTTCAATTGTGCTTTTGGCGTGCTGTCCGCAGCCTGCGGCTTGTCGTATTTCAGACCCAGCACTTCGCTGGTGTACTGCAATTCTCGTTCTGTTGCTGCCACATTACCGTTCAATTTACTGCCGTAAGACGGAACAATCGCTTTCAGCGTGGCCTGCCATTGCGGGCTGGAGACACGATCACCAAACACTTTTTCCAGTAAATTCAGCATAATTGGTGCCGCGGTTGACGCTCCCGGCGATGCGCCCAACAACGCGGCTATGGTGCCTTGCTGGTCACTAACCACTTCAGTTCCTAAACGCAACACACCGCCTTTGTCGGCATCACGCTTGATAATTTGCACACGCTGCCCTGCCTGCCACAAACGCCAGTCCTCTTTTTTCGCCTGCGGATAGTACTCTTTCAGTGCGGCAAAACGATCATCTTCACTTAACATCACCTGGCTAATCAGGTATTTCACCAGATCAAAATTATCCAGCCCGACGTGCATCATCGGCAACACGTTTGACGTTGTGGTAGAACTCATCAGATCCCACAGCGAACCGTTTTTGAGGAATTTGGTTGAGAAAGTGGCAAATGGCCCGAAAAGCACCACGCGTTTACCATCCAGAACTCGGGTGTCAATATGCGGAACAGACATCGGCGGTGCGCCCACGGACGCTTTACCGTAAACCTTCGCCAGATGATGGTTAACCACGTCCGGGTTTTCCGAGACAAGGAACTGTCCGCCCACCGGGAAACCAGCGTAGTCTTTCGCTTCCGGGATTCCTGACTCCTGCAACAGTTTCAGTGCCGCACCGCCAGCCCCAATAAAGACAAATTTTGCGCGGATGTTATGAACTGTACCGTTTTTCAGATCAGCAATCGTCACCGTCCAGCTTTTGTCGCCATTACGTTTCAGTGCCCGAACTTCGCTGCTGAGTTGCAGCGAGAAGTTTGATTTCTTTTGTAATGAAGCGATCAACTGACGGGTGATCTCGCCGTAGTTCACATCGGTGCCAATTTCAGTCCGTGTAGCAGCGACTTTCTGCTGCGGATCACGCCCTTCCATCACCAGCGGTGCCCATTCTTTAATTTGCTCGTGATCTTCCGAATAACGCATTCCGCGAAATAGTGAACTTTGTTGTAGTGCCGCATAACGTGCGCGCAGGAAGTTAACGTTATCCTCGCCCCAGACAAAGCTCATATGTGGAACGGTATTAATAAATGAACGTGGGGTTCGCAGCACACCACGTTCGACCTGGTGTGCCCAAAACTGGCGGGAAATCTGGAATGCTTCGTTTATGGCGACTGCCTTTTCAATGCTGATGCTGCCGTCGGCGTTTTGTGGGGTGTAGTTCAGTTCCATCAGCGCCGAGTGCCCGGTTCCGGCATTATTCCAGCCGTTCGAACTCTCCTGAGCTACACTATCCAGGCGCTCCACCATGGTCATCGACCATTCCGGTTCCAGCTCCCGTAAATAGGTCCCCAATGTGGCGCTCATGATGCCGCCGCCAATCAACAGTACATCAGTTTCCTGCTCCTCGGACGCTTTCGCCTTTGCCGCCGCAGATCCGGCGTTAAGCCCCACGGCCATTGAGAAGAGCATGGCAGTCACTTTTTTCATATTGTTAATGCCTTACTTTTAGTCACTTTATTGCAGGTGATATTTGCGCGGCATCAACGGTAACACTTAAGCAACAATATTTAAATATTGTTTATAAATTATATTCCATTTTTGAAACATTATAATTTCGTTGATAAATTATAAGGGCATTGCAAAGGCGGAATTTTCAGGATATTTACCTGCCGGCAGAACGCCGGCAGAACGCCGCCAGGCTGGAACAGAACATCACGCAGTACGTGCAACTGCGTCGCGGGAAGCTGCGTCACGCTCCGCACCCGTCAGTTCACTCAGTTGCCCACTGCGCATCTCCAGCAGGCGGTCAGCGTGGATAAAGTAATGATCGTCATGACTAATGGCGAATATGGTTTTACCCATCTCCTGCATCAGCGGCAACAGTACCTGATAAAACTCACGACGGAAATGCGGGTCCTGATCCGCCGCCCATTCATCAAGCAGAATAATATCTCGTTCTTCTGCCAAAGCCAGCAACAGCGCCACTCGTTTTTTCTGGCCTTTCGATAACCTGAGGTTAAGAATACGCCCGTTATTTAACTCAAGCTTATGAGCCATTTTCAGTTGTGCCAGCCACTTCTCAACCAGTTGTGGATTAGCCGGTTTTCCCTCCGGCCCCAGCAGTTGATCAAACAGCCAGACATCGGTAAACACTGCCGAAAACAGTTTGCGATAATCTTCCGGTTGTTCGCCGCTGACAGGTTTTCCATCCAGCAAAATTTCGCCACTTTGTGGCTGGTACAAGCCCGTCAGCAACATTGCCAGCGTCGATTTGCCACTACCGTTGCCGCCAATCAGAAACAGCAGTTCGCCACGTTTAATGGTGAGGTTAATCGGCCCAACGGAAAATGCGTTATCCTGATAAGCAAACGTCACGTTGCGCAGCTCCAGCGTTTGCCAGTTGGGAAACGCCTGCGGGCGCGGAAACTCCGCTTTGAAAGGCGCGAGTGCGAATTTGTTCAACTTGTTGAACGCCACCTGCGCAGTCAGTAGCGTCGGCAACGCACCAACCGCCGAAAGCAGCGGCGTACGCAGGAACAACAGCGTTAGCGAATAGGTTGCAGCAACGTTGGTATCTGCCCAACCGAGACTGTTCGCCATCCAGAACACCAGCCCGATTGCGCCCAGCATCATGATGTTTGACCAGTTCACGGCACTAAGATGGAAGGTGTCTGCGCGGATAATATGGTGGCGATACTCTTGCGCATCAGGAATGTAGAGGTTGTTAAACACATACTCGGCGCGTTCACGGTTAAGAGTCAGCTCTTTGCGCCCTTCGAGTACAGTTTGAAAATCCGTGTACAGCTTATCTTCGGTCTCGCGCAGGGTCGCCATATGTTTGTAAACCCGCGCCACCAGCACAAAACCGCCCCAGATGGTGACCGCCATCCAGATAGCCGTTACCAGCAACATCTTGCCCGACAGCATCCACAGATACGCCGCCGAACCGATAGTGAGAATGATCCCCTGCACCAGTTCCGGCAGGCGAACAAAAGCAATGGTGATATTGCGCACATCGCTGGTTAACCCTGCCAGCAGTGAGGCGCTGCCCAGTTGTTCAATACGTTCGACATGGGTATCCAGAATCCGCTTGATAAATTCGCTACGCAATCGGTAAACGAAGTGATGGCCCAGCGTAGTAAGTGCCAGTTGCGATCCCAGAGTCACTGCCATTAGCAGCAGCAATAAACCCAGAAATTCTGGCAACACCAGCAGACTGGTATCCGCCGTTTCGATAAGGCGCTGATTGATAAAAGCAATTAAGCCAATGCCTAATGCCGCACTGGCGAGGCTTAGCGCCATCACACTGATAAATGGCCAGCGATACTGCCGCCAGACAAGTACAAGAAGTTCCATGCAGAAAACCCGGACAATGAATTACAGCCCGCAGTTTAAACATCTCCGCGCGCACAGCAATAATAATTCTTATTTTTATTCTTTTTTACCTGCCTGACGGAATGTCAGGTTGTAGCGGCAGTCGGCGGTGAGTGGATGAAAGCCCGCTTTCAACGGTTGAATGCCGTGATAAAACAGCCGCGATTCACCGCCCCATACCACCACATCGCCATGTTCCAGCAATAAACGTTTGAGCGGATCATTTCGTTTCAGGCCACCAAATTGAAAAATCGCGGGTAAGCCCAGAGAAACAGAAACTATTGGCGCACGCAGATCCGGTTCGTCTTTATCCTGATGCAGCGACAGTTTCGCGCCCGGGGCATAGCGATTGATGAGGCAAGCATCAGGCTGGAAATCTGGATAGCCCGCCGCCGTCGCCGCACGTTGACATAAATCATGAAAACTATGCGGCATGGCGGGCCATGGTTTATTTGTTTGCGGATCAATGGGCGAATAGAGATAACCTTGCCGATTGGTCGTCCAGCCCAGATGCCCACAGTTGGTCATCGCCACCGACATGGTATAACCGCCTGGAGTGACCATCTGGCGAAACGGCGACTGGCTGGCAACGTCATTAATATCGCGGATCAGTTGTTCCGCAACGTTAAAAGCAAAACGGCGCAAAATCACCGCACCAGCCGCCAGTGGCTCTTGCCACGGTTCAGCATCGGCAAACAGATCCAACATTACCTCTCCTCATTTTCAGATTCGCGGCGCAGCAGTTGCGCTTTGCGCGACACGCCCCAGCGGTAACCGGAAAGTGTGCCATCACCATGGACCACCCGATGACAAGGTATAACGATAGCTAGCTTGTTAGCGGCACAGGCGCTGGCAACGGCACGTGCCGCTTTCGGTTTGCCGATGGCGTTAGCCAGTTGCTGATAACTGACTGTTTCACCGCAAGGTATCGTGCGCAGTGCCTGCCAGACTTGTTGCTGAAAAGCGGTGCCGCGAATATCCAGCGGTAACGTCAGCGGTGTGTCGCGGTGATTCAGACTGGTGATCACCTCGCGCAAATGTTGCTGAAACGTCACATCGGCAGGCGCGTTGTCGGCAGCGGGAAACATCTGCTGCAACTCGCTGATTAATGTCGCGTCATCATCGCCCAGTAATATCGCGCAAATCCCCCGCTCGCTTTCTGCCACCAGGCACCGGCCCAGCTCACAATCAGCCAACGCGTAACGCACCGCCAGATTTTCGCCACCGTGACGGAATTGTTTAGCCGTCATGCCCAGCGTTTCGTCGGCTTTGCGGTAGTAACTGCTGCTGTCGGGGAATCCGGCGTTAAGAATGGACGTCGTCACGCTCTCCCCTTTCGCCAGTGATTCGCGCAAACGGCGAGCGCGCCAGGCCTGTTGCCAGGCTTTCGGCGTCATTCCGGTAGTCGCTTTAAACAACCGATGCAGATGAAATGGACTCATCGCCACCTGGTCGGCTAAGGCTTCCAGCGTTACAGGCGTTTCCTGTTCCAGAAGTCGGCAGGCGTGGGTAATTTTATCAAGGCGATGTTGCTGGGGGTTGGCCTTGTCTGGCTGACAACGTTTGCAGGGGCGAAAGCCAGCGGCAAGCGCCTCGCTGGCGTCCGCGTAGAAGAAGACGTTTTCCCGCAAGGCATGTCTGGCACGGCAAGACGGTCGGCAAAAGATACCCGTGGTCCGCACGGCGAAAACGAATTCGCCGTCGGCGTTCGGATCGCGGGCTAAGACAGATTGCCAGCGTTGATCGTCAGTTAAGCATGTGGCGTTTTTCATCATCAGCTCCCTGGTTAAGGATAGCCTTTAGTCTGCCCGGTCACCATCACGCAAAAACCAACAATCTTGCGCTTTAATTTTTTTCGCTCACCAGGAAGCTTTTAAACTGCGGCGACATCCAGGTTTTAAAACTATCGCCTTCTTTGGTGATCATATAGACCGCCAGTCCTTCACGACGAGCAATTTCTTTCGCTTTCTCCGGTCCGAGCACCATTAAGCCAGTATCCCAGGCATCGGCTTCCAGCGCCGTCGGAGCAATCACCGTCACGGATACCAGATTGTGTTCGATGGGACGCCCGGTTTGCGGATCGATAACATGAGAAAGACGTTTGCCGTCCAGTTCGTAATAGTTACGGTAGCTGCCAGAGGTGCTAATGCCATGACCGTTGATATCCACCACGGCCTGAACCGCATTTTCCTGATCGGTCGGTTTTTGAATCGCTACCCGCCACGGCTGGCCTTCAGCGTTCATACCACGGCTGTTCAGCGCGCCGCCCACCGACACCAGATAGCGGGAAATGCCTTCCTGCTCCATCAAGCGTGCCAGATGATCCGCCGCATAACCTTCTCCCACGGTGGAAAGATCCACATATAGCTCTGGCAGATCTTTTTGCAGATATTGCTGGTGGTACTGATTAATCACCGTCAGATGCTGCAATCCAGTTTTCGCTTTTGCAGCGTCGATTTGCTCCTGCGAGGGGATCATCACGGGCTGTTTATCGGGGCCAAATCCCCAAAGGTTAACCAATGGCCCCACGGTGACATCCATTGCCCCTTCAGTTTTTTCGCCAATTCGTATTGCAGTGGTGACGATATCAGCCATCGCTTCACTTACCGGCCAGGGAGAGAGACTGTGAGTATCGTTAAAACGCATCAGTGCCGAATCTTTTTTATATGTTGAGAGCAACTGATCATCTGCATCCAGTTGTGTCTGTATGCGATTACGCAACTCGTTACTGCGTTTCTCATTAATGCCCACCACGCTGACACGCCAGAAAGTACCCATGGTTTTACCTTCCAGTACCGTAACGTCTGCAGATGAGACTTTAGTGGATTTCGGGGCTTGATCACAGCCAACAAAGAGGAGTGCCGCTGCTAACAGCGCCACACGAGCAAAGTTTATTTCCATACGTGATTATCCTCATGCGAACGGGCGCAAGAGTACACCAAAAATCAGCATTTGTGCGTTGAAGAGTATGAAAAAGCAATGAAAAAAGGGCCCGCAGGCCCTTTGGTCAACAGAAATCGAGATTAGAACTGATAAACCAGACCCAGAGCTACGATGTCATCAGTGTTGATGCCAGCAGCGCGGGTGAAGTTATTGTCGTCCAGCAGGTTGATTTTGTAATCAACATAGGTCGACATGTTTTTGTTGAAGTAGTAAGTAGCACCAACATCAACATATTTCAGCAGATCTTCGTCGTCGTAAGTACGACCAGCGATGTTGGCATTCAGGTTTTTACCTTTGGACTGCAGGTAAGCTACAGAAGGACGCAGACCGAAGTCGAACTGGTACTGGGCAACCACTTCAAAGTTCTGAGCTTTGTTCGCCCAACCTAAATCACCAGCCAGAGTTGCGTTGTAAGTCTGGGTGTACTGAGCAGCCAGGTATACGTTGTTAGCGTCGTATTTCAGACCACCAGTGTAGGTTTCTGCACGATCGCCGTTACCGATGCCATAATTGTTCTGCTCTGCGGTACGTTTGGAGCTGGAGATCGCACCACCAAAGCTGAAGCCTTCACCAATGTCATAAGTGATAGAACCACCAACACCGTCACCGTTCTGCTCCAGAACATCACGACCATTGTTGGTCACACCAGTCATACCTTCGCCAGACGGGCTACCGTTTTTACCCTGGTACTGAACAGCAAAGTTCAGGCCATCAACCAGACCGAAGAAGTCGGTGTTACGGTAGGTCGCGAAGCCGTTACCACGCTGCTGCATGAAGTTGTCAGAGCTGTAGGTGTCACCACCAAATTCTGGTAACACGTCAGTCCAGGACGTTACGTCATAAACAACACCGTAGTTACGACCATAGTCGAAAGAACCAACGTCCTGGAATTTCAGACCAGCGAATGCTACACGGGTCCAGGAGTTGTTTTCGCTTTCCGGAGCATTGCCCTGGATCTGATATTCCCACTGACCATAACCGGTCAGTTGATCAGTAACCTGAGTTTCGCCTTTGAAGCCGATACGCATGTAGGTTTTGTCACCATCTACAGACTTGTCGTCAGAGAAATAGTGCAGACCATCTACTTTGCCGTACAGATCTAATTTGTTGCCGTCTTTGTTGTAAATTTCAGCCGCATTTGCTGCGCCTGCTACCAGCAGAGCCGGTACCAGGAGGGACAGTACTTTAACTTTCATGTTAATAACCCTCTGTTATATGCCTTTTATTTGCTTTTTATGCCACTGCTTACTGATTAACCCTCATTAATCAGCCGGCAACTTCATTCTCCTTAAAATTGCAGAATAATCCAACACGAATATGATACTAAAACTTTTAAAATGTTTCATAGTTCTACATAGGTGTTTCAAAATGTAAATATCATGGAACTTTTTTCAATCACTCAAAAAATCAAAAAATAAGCAATTTTCTGAAGAAAATATTTCAAATCTTTTATAATCAGTATATTACGCAACTTTATTTCATAGCACTGAATGTCAAAACAGAACCTTCACTCGCAACTAAAATATTTCCCGCTATCATCATTAACTTTATTTATTACCGTCATTCATATCTGAATGTCTGTTTACCCCTATTTCTACCGGATGCTTCGCATCCGGTTTTTTTTACCTTTCTTTACACATAATTTTCCCGCATATGCTACCCCTGCAAAACTGTTACAGTAATTAACTATTTCGCAATATGTCACGAATGTTAAAACTAATTAATAATTCTTGTTATTTTCATATATTTTCTTATTCGTTCTGTTCTTTATTTGTACACCAGAACGAAATTTGTACATATCCCAATCACAGGGCAGCTCATTAATATTACTGATAAATATCACTCCCGTTGTGTTCAGAGGGTGTGGAAATTCATCTCATAGCCTTTATACTGCTTTTCACTTTTACGATGTTTTTAACAGGTCACCAACACCAATGAGTCAGTCTGACACAACGGCTACATCCCGATTCTCCCTTCTGCCGGGAAGCATTACCCGTTTCTTTTTACTATTGATCATAGTGTTGCTGGTGACGATGGGCGTGATGGTGCAGAGCGCTGTAAACGCCTGGCTCAAAGATAAAAGTTATCAAATTGTTGATATCACCCATGCTATTCAGAAGCGAGTAGATACCTGGCGGTATGTTACCTGGCAGATTTATGACAGCATTGCTGCAACAACTACCCCTTCCGGTGGTGAAGGTTTACAGGAAACTCGGTTAAAACAAGATGTTTATTACCTGGAGAAGCCTCGGCGTAAAACCGAAGCCCTGATCTTTGGTTCTCATGACAGCGCAACTTTAGAGATGACCCAAAGGATGTCGACTTATCTCGACACGCTATGGGGTGCTGAAAACGTGCCGTGGTCGATGTACTATCTTAACGGCCAGGATAACAGTCTGATTTTGATCTCAACGTTACCACTTAAAGATCTCTCTTCCGGTTTTAAAGAATCAACGATTGATAGCATTGTCGATTCGCGTCGCGCCGAAATGCTTCAACAAGCGAACGCCCTCGACGAACGTGAAAGCTTTTCTGCTTTACGCCATTTGACCTGGCAGAACGGTCATTACTTTACTTTGCGAACCACTTTCAATCAGCCTGGGCATCTGGCAACAGTAGTGGCTTTCGATTTACCCATCAATGATTTAATTCCCCCAGGAATGCCACTGGACAGTTTCCGCCTGGAACCTGATGTGACCTCCACGGGGGCAACCACCAATGATAAAGACACTCCCGATAGCGTCAGCATCAGTTTTAACAGTTCCAAAATCGAAATCTCCTCGGCATTAAATTCCACCGATATGCGTCTGGTATGGCAGGTTCCTTATGGCACGTTGCTGCTTGATACCCTGCAAAATATATTTTTGCCGCTGCTTTTGAATATTGGTCTGTTGGTGCTGGCCGTTTTTGGATTCACCACTTTTCGTCACTATGCCGGGAAAAGTGGTGAAACCACGCCTTCTCCGGTAATAAGTAACGAATTGCGTGTCTTACGGGCCCTAAATGAAGAGATTGTTTCTCTGCTACCGTTGGGGCTATTGGTACACGACCAGGAAGCTAATCGTACCTTGATTAGCAACAAAATCGCCGACCATTTACTGCCTCATTTGAATCTGCAAAATATTACCAGTATGGCGGAACAACATCAGGGGATCATCCAGGCGACAATTAATAATGAATTGTATGAGATCCGTCTGTTCCGTAGCCAGGTCACACCGCATACGCAGATTTTTATTATTCGTGATCAGGACCGGGAAGTGCTGGTGAATAAAAAACTCAAGCAGGCGCAACGTCTGTATGAGAAGAATCAGCAGGGGCGTGCTGCCTTTATGAACAATATCGGCAATGCCCTGAAGGAGCCTGTTCGCGCGTTGGCTGAAACTGCAGCGAAAATCGAGACAGCAGAAAGCCAGTTGCTGACGGATCGCGCCGACCAGTTGGTGCGTCTGGTAGACGAAATTCAACTGGCAAATATGCTGGAAAACGACAGCTGGAAAAGTGAATCCGTTCTTTTTTCCGTGCAGGACTTGATCGATGAAGTCGTGCCTGAAGTGCTTCCAGCCATAAAACGTAAGGGGCTGCAGCTACTGATCAACAATCGCCTGCATGCCAACGACCAACGCAGGGGCGACCGTGATGCTCTGCGGCGTATTTTGCTGTTATTGATGCAGTATGCGGTGACTTCCACGCAAATTGGTAAAATTACCCTCGAAGTTGATCAAGATGAATCATCAGAAGAACGCCTCACCTTCCGTATTCTTGATACAGGTGAAGGTGTCACGCTGAGTGAAATTGATAATCTGCATTTCCCGTTTATTAATCAGACACAAAGTGACCGTTATGGCAGTGCAGATCCTCTGACTTTCTGGCTTTGTGATCAGTTGGCTCGCAAATTAGGTGGCCATTTAAATATTAAAGCGCGAGAAGCATTGGGTACACGCTACACCATTCATGTTAAAATGACTCCGCACGATGAACATATGGAAATAGAAGAACGTCTATTGGATGATGTCTGCGTTATGGTAGATGTCACTTCAAACGAAGTTCGTAACATCGTGCTTAGGCAACTGGAAAACTGGGGTGCTACGTGCATCACTCCAGATGAAAGACTGATAAGTCAAGAATATGATCTCTTTTTAACTGATAATCCGTCTAATCTTACATCCTCAGGCGTACTTTTAAGCGATGATGAGTCTGGCGTACGAAAAATTGGCCCCGGTCAACTACGCGTCAACTTTAATATGAGCAACGCTATGCAGGAGGCTGTTCTACAACTTATTGAAGAGCAACTGGCGCAGGAAGATATTCCAGAGTCGCCACTCGGCGGGGATGAGAATGCCGAACTTCATGCCAGTGGCTACTATTCGCTCTTTGTAGACACAGTACCGGATGATGTTAAGAGGTTGTATACTGAGGCAGCTGTCAGTGATTTTGCTGCGCTGGCTCAAACGGCTCATCGTCTGAAAGGCGTGTTTGCCATGCTAAATCTGGTACCCGGCAAGCAGTTATGTGAAACGCTGGAACATCTCATTCGTGAAAAAGATGCTCCAGGTATAGAAAAATACATCAGCGACATTGACTCTTATGTCAAGAGCTTGCTGTAGCAAGGTAGCCTAATACATGAACAATATGAACGTTATTATTGCCGATGACCATCCGATTGTACTGTTCGGTATTCGCAAATCACTTGAGCAGATCGAGTGGGTGAATGTAGTCGGTGAATTTGAAGACTCAACAGCATTAATCAACAACCTGCCTAAACTGGATGCGCATGTGTTGATTACCGACCTCTCCATGCCTGGAGATAAATATGGTGATGGGATCACCTTAATTAAATATATAAAGCGTCACTTCCCAGGTCTTTCTATTATTGTTCTGACCATGAACAATAATCCGGCGATCCTGAGTGCAGTTTTAGATCTCGATATTGAAGGGATTGTACTGAAACAAGGCGCGCCAACCGACCTGCCGAAAGCGCTGGCAGCACTGCAAAAAGGCAAGAAATTTACCCCGGAAAGCGTTTCCCGTCTGCTGGAGAAAATCAGTGCGGGTGGGTACGGCGACAAGCGTTTGTCACCGAAAGAAAGCGAAGTTCTACGCCTGTTTGCAGAAGGTTTCCTGGTAACAGAAATCGCCAAGAAACTGAATCGCAGTATTAAAACCATTAGTAGCCAGAAAAAATCGGCAATGATGAAACTGGGCGTTGAAAATGATATCGCTCTGTTGAACTATCTCTCTTCTGTGACGTTAAGCCCGGCAGATAAAGATTAATATTGCCCGCTACTCCCTTAGCGCCGGATAAGGTCTAACACCTTATCCGGCCTCATATTTTAAGCTTTAAGTCTGACTGCCGCCTACGTTCCCCGCGTTTTCCTGACCCGCTCCGCATAAATGGCCAACGTTTGTTTCAGCACGTCCAGCGTTACCGGTTTCGATAAACAGCTGTCCATTCCCGATTCCAGACAACGCTGTTTCTCTTCTGCCAAAGCGTTAGCCGTAACGCCAACCACGGGTAATGTCAGCCCTAACTGGCGAATACGCTGCGTCAGGCGATAACCATCCATATTTGGCATATTGACGTCACTCAGTACGATATCAATCGCGTTCTTGCTTATTACATTAAGCGCATCCACGCCGTCATTAGCGGTTTTACATTGATAACCCAGAGATCCCAGTTGATCGGCCAGCAAGCGACGGTTAATAGGATGATCATCTACCACCAGGATCATCATGTCATCGTTGCTGTCTGTGGCTTTATCTGCCACTGGCAACGAGGTACCTAACTCTTCGTCATCCAGCTCAACGCGATAAATACGTGCCAGCAACGCAGGTAATTCATGGGGGGTTGCCACGCTATGGACCCATTCACCCGGCGCGCGTTCAAGAGGCATCCCGATATGACGACGACAGAAAGTGATAACGGCCCTTCCCGCCCAGGGTTCTTTGATTTCATCATCAGTGATGAGCACATCCTCAGGCGCTGGAGTTTGATCCTGATAATGCACCACTTCTACACCATTACGCTGGAGACTGGTTTCGAGGAAATGACACAACGAAGCGTTACGGACTGCCAGCCAGCAACGTGTTCCTGCCAGCCCCTCAACACCTTTTTTATGCGGATACTGCGCGCCATACAATGGAATACGAATCGTAAACTGGCTGCCCATACCGGGCTCTGAGTCTACAGAAATATCGCCATCCATCATGTTAATCAATTTTTCACAGATCGCCAGCCCCAGTCCGGTGCCCTGGAAATTACGCTGCACTCCCGTCCCCACCTGGAAGAAAGGATCGAACAGGCGTACTACTTCTTTGGCTGGGATCCCGACGCCAGTATCGCGTACACGAATGGAGAGATAATCGCCGTCACGCGCTAAATGCAAAATTATGCAGCCAATATCAGTAAATTTAATGGCGTTACTCAACAAGTTAGAAATCACCTGTTGTAGACGCATCGGATCACCGTTCAGCGTGACAGGAACGTCCGGTTCAATAAAACAGTACAGCCCTAACTGTTTACGCACTACCAACGGCAAATAGTTGGCAGTGATGTGGTTCATTACTTCACGGGGTGAAAACTCCCGTGGCTCAATCTTCAACTGTTCTGATTCAATTTTCGAGAAATCGAGAATATCGCTGATGATTTTTAACAACAGACTGGAGGAGTTATTCATTGCCGTCACCAGACGATCAACCCCCTTCGGTAACTCCTTAGTTTGCAATAAATCCAGGTTGCCAATAATGCCGTACAGTGGCGTGCGTAATTCATGACTGACAGTAGCAAGGAACATAGATTTAGACTGACTCGCCTGCTCTGCTGCCTGTGCCATCTCCTGGAGTGATTCCTCCATTTTGACACGCGAGGATACATCCACCAGCACACAAATCGCTACGTTTTCATTGCGATAGCGCGAATGCACAAAGCTGATTTGTAAGTTAGTGTTGTTACTGGTCAGGACATCAACAAAGTTTACCTGTTGGCCGCAAATGATTTGTGTCAGCCGCTGGCGATCCTCATGAGTTAGCATATTGAGATAAGTATGCGCCAGTTCATTACTCAGAATATTGACACCATCAATGGTCCGCAAAATGCAGATCCCTACCGGTGCGGAAGCCACAATCTTGCGGTTAAACTGCTCATGTTCTTCCAGTCGCTGGGCATCGCTTTCTGCCGGAATAAAGATCCTCCGCTCATACATGCGTGCCAGGGTAAATAGCGCTGCCCCGACCAGTACATTGAGTAAAATCGCATTCAGGATCAATATTCTGATATGTTCCAGCACTTGATCGACGGGAACAGAGTAAACAATGCTTAATGATGAAGGAGGTAGATGCTTTTTCAACACCAGTTCACGAAAGCCAGAGGTATAACCAAACCAGGAACGCTCCTGCATCCAGCGCGGCTCAGCTTTAATTTTATTATCCGGTCCGGTCAGGGAAATCAGGGTATGGCCGTTTTCATCAAGAATGGTAACTCCCATCGGCAGACTACCAGGAGTGAAAAAATTCTCCATACGAATGGTTTGCTCAACGCCCAGAAGTGCCTGCAAACGATTTGCCAGATAGACAGGTGTTAAAGCGTAGAAGTAACCAATGCCAGGACGCGGCCCTTCGCCAATCCAGAACAGGTTATTACCGGTTTCATCCTGGGGCGCGTTGCGGTATTTCATAATCCGCTCATGCAGTGCCTCTAATGCACTGTCGCGTTCTATCGGCATATCGCGCAGACCAAAATTCGCCATGCACAAATTATCGCCGCCAATCAGAAAAACCCGGTTGAGATCGTAGGCTGCAGAAAAATTATCACGCCAGTAACGCATAAACCACGCCAGCGATTCCAGCGAACCACGCCAGACGTTACTCATTGCTGAACAGTCAGAATCTTCAAACAGCGGCTCAAAAGTTGGAACATCGACTTTGTCGTCACGACCACGCGAAGAAATCACCCCAGTCTCAGATGTAAGACGATTCTCAGCGATATATTTCAGCTCTTTCATAACATCAGAAGTACGCTGAATAAACCGCTGCGCCTGGTCCGAGCTAAGATTAAACTCCTGGCGAATTTCTGACTCCCGCTGATGCAGGGCGTTTACGATGTAAAACACCGAAGCAAAAGCGATCAGCAGCCAGATCAATAACGCCAGCGCTCTGAATAAATAGCGCGAAACTTTCAGAGTAGTGCGAAAGGAAGCAAGATATTTCAAAAGGGCGAAGCTCCGCCTCAGATAATCAATGTTGTGTGGTTAAGGTAGCGGGAAAAGTGTGTTACCGCAATGTTCTCTCTTCTCTGGAATATGATACACCGCCGAGAAATCATCACCTTAACCTCTGATAATCGTCGTTTGTCTGATAATAATCCGGATACTCTGCATGTACTCTCTGAAGTGGTTGTACCCTCGTCGTCTGCGCAACCAGCTCATCATGATGGCAATCCTGATGGTCATCATTCCGACACTCTCTATTGGTTATATCGTAGAAACTGAAGGTCGGTCAGCGGTGTTATCTGAAAAAGAGAAAAAATTAGCGGCGGTTGTGCAGTTGCTGAACGCCGCACTGGAAGATCGCTTTACGCTTTACCAACATCTGCCTCGTGAGGCACGCATCAGGGCGCTGAATCAGGAGCTGGCTCCTGTCACTGAACGTATTACCCAGGCATTTCCCGGCGTCGGAGCGGGCTATTACCACAAAGAACTGGACGCAATTATCACTTATGCTCCGTCTGCACTCTATCAAAGCAATGTGGGGATTAGTATCACTCCTGATCATCCCGGCAATATCGTCATGCATACCAATACAGCACAACTCTTTTCCGGCAGGCAAGTCCGCGGCGACATTATGAATTTCATGATCCCTATCGAACACCAGGGCATCGTGCTGGGTTATATCTGGGCAAATGAATTAACGGAAGATATTCGTCGTCAGGCATGGAAAATGGACGTGCGAATAATCATTGTCCTCTCAGCCGGGTTGCTGATTAGCTTGCTGTTGATTGTACTTTTTTCCCGGCGATTAAGCGCCAATATCGATATTATCACCGAAGGGCTGGCGACCCTGGCGCAAAATAACCCTACGCAACTACCACAGTTGCCAGGTGAACTTGGGCAAATCAGCCGTGGTGTGAATAACCTTGCAGAAGCACTTCGTGAATCAAAGACACTGAATGACCTGATTATTGAAAATGCCGCCGATGCGGTTATTGCCATTGACCGACAAGGCGATGTGATCACCATGAATCCCGCCGCAGAAGCCATCACCGGATACAAACGTCAGGAACTGGTAGGCCAGCCTTACGCTACCCTCTTTGCCAACACCCATTTTTATAGTCCGGTTCTTGATACGCTGGCGCACGGTATCGAACATATGGCGCTGGAAATCAGCTATCCCGGGCGCGACCGTACTATTGAAATCAGCGCTACCACCAGCAGAATCCATGACGGACATGGTGAAATGATTGGCGCTTTAGTGATTTTCTCCGATCTGACGGCACGTAAAGAAAGCCAACGGCGACTGGCGCAGACAGAAAGACTCGCCACCCTTGGGGAACTGATGGCGGGCGTAGCGCATGAAGTACGCAATCCTCTCACCGCCATCAGAGGTTACGTGCAAATCATTCGCCAGCAGACACCTCAGCCGGAACATCAGGAATATCTGTCAATTGTACTGAACGAGATTGATTCTATTAACAAAGTTATTCAGCAGCTTTTGGATTTTTCCCGCCCGCGTAAAAGTCAGTGGCAGCAAGTGTATCTCAATGCCCTGATCGAAGAGACGCTGATCCTTGCCCAAACCTCCGGCGTACAGGCACGGATCGACTTTATTACAGAACTTGACCCGTCACTCACAGCGATCGTGGCTGATCGGGAACTGCTCAAGCAGGTTATTCTCAATATGTTGATCAATGCCGTGCAAGCTATCACCGCACGGGGTGAAATCCGCATTCGCACATGGATGTATACAGCCAACCAGCAGGCGATCACGATTGAAGACAACGGCTGCGGCATCGATCTGTCTCTACAGAGAAAAATCTTTGATCCCTTCTTTACCACTAAAGCATCCGGCACAGGACTTGGACTTGCCTTAAGCCAACGAATTATTAATGCGCCCCAGGGCGATATTCGCGTCGCCAGCCTGCCCGGCTGCGGTGCCACATTCACCCTTATCTTACCGATTGATCCGCAGGAAAATTTGCCCTTATGAATGCCGTTTACCGAATCCTGATTGTTGACGACGAAGAGAATGTGCGTCGCATGCTATCCACCGCTTTTTCTTTGCAGGGGTATGACACTCATTGCGCCTGTAACGGCAATGAAGCATTGCCATTGTTCACCCGTGTGCAACCGGACGTGGTGCTGATGGATATCCGTATGCCGGAAATGGATGGTATCAGTGCGTTAAAAGCGATGCGTGGTCATAATCCACGCACGCCCATTGTCCTGATGACCGCGTATGCCGAAGTCGAAACGGCAGTAGAAGCCTTACGCAGTGGTGCGTTTGATTACGTCATCAAACCGTTTGATCTTGATGAACTGAACCTGGTCGTGCAGCGCGCATTGCAGTTGCAGTCAATGAAAAAAGAGATTCGCCAGCTACATCAAGCGCTAAGTGCCAGTTGGCAGTGGGGCCATATATTAACCAGTAGCCCGCTCATGAAGGCGATCTGCAAAGACACGGCAAAAATTGCCCTCTCCCAGGCCAGCGTGTTAGTCAGTGGCGAAAGCGGTACGGGTAAGGAGCTGATTGCCCGGGCGATCCATTACAACTCCCGCCGCGCCAATGGGCCATTTATTAAAATTAACTGTGCCGCGCTACCAGAATCTCTGCTGGAAAGCGAACTTTTTGGTCATGAAAAAGGTGCATTTACCGGTGCACAGACCCTGCGCCAGGGACTGTTTGAGCGTGCCGACAGCGGCACATTATTCCTTGATGAAATTGGTGAAATGCCGTTGGTATTGCAGGCTAAATTGTTGCGTATTTTGCAGGAGAGGGAATTTGAACGCATTGGCGGCCATCAAACCATCAAAGTCGATATTCGCATCATTGCCGCTACCAATCGCAACCTGGACGCCATGGTAAAAGAAGGAACTTTCCGTAAAGATCTCTTTTATCGACTCAACGTGATTCATTTAATGTTGCCGCCACTTCGCGAGAGACGAGAAGACATTTCCCTGTTAGCCAACCATTTTTTGCAAAAATTCAGTAGCGAAAACCAACGCGATATTATCGAAATCGACCCCAGCGCAATGTCACTGCTTACCGCCTGGTCTTGGCCTGGCAATATCCGTGAGCTTTCTAACGTCATTGAGCGCGCGGTGGTAATGAATTCGGGGCCGGTGATTTTTGCAGAAGATCTACCACCACAATTTCGCCAGCCTGTATGTATGAATCACGATGTGAAAAGCACGCCACCGGGAGAGCGCAATCTCAAAGAAGAAATTAAGCGCGAAGAGAAACGGATCATTATTGAAGTGCTGGAGCAACAGGAAGGAAACCGTACTCGCACCGCGCTGATGCTCGGTATCAGTCGCCGTGCCTTAATGTATAAACTGCAAGAATACGGCATTGATCCAGCCGGTGCGTAAGACAAAAACTGCTATGCAGAAATTTGCACAGTGCGCAAAATCCTGCATAGCAGTGCAATATTCCCCTCACCACCATCCTCCTTTTTATTTCAATTTTTTCAATCTATTAGAAATTATTTTCGCATAATTTCATTCTGGCACTCCCCTTGCTATGCCTTCTGTGTACCCACAACGGTGTATTCAAGAGGGATAAAAAATGAAAACAAAATTGATGAGCATAGAGGACGCCGCCAGCTTCTTTCGTGATGGCATGACCATTATGGTTGGCGGTTTTATGGGAATTGGCACGCCTCCCCGCCTCGTTGAGGCATTACTGGAATCCGGTGTCAGGGATCTGACATTAATCGCCAATGACACGGCATTTATTGATACTGGTACTGGCCCGCTGATCGTCAACGGTCGGGTCAGCAAAGTGATTGCTTCACATATCGGCACCAACCCGGAAACCGGACGGCGCATGATTTCTGGCGAAATGGAGGTCGTTCTCGTACCGCAAGGTACATTGATTGAGCAAATTCGCTGTGGCGGTGCCGGACTTGGTGGTTTTCTCACACCAACCGGTGTCGGCACCGTCGTCGAAGAAGGCAAACAAACGCTCACCCTCGATGGCAAAACCTGGCTGCTCGAACGCCCGCTGCGGGCAGACCTGGCGTTGATCCGCGCCCACCGTTGCGACGCACTCGGAAATCTCACTTACCAACTCAGCGCCCGCAACTTTAATCCCCTGATTGCTCTCGCAGCAGACATCACGCTGGTGGAACCCGACGAACTGGTCGACACGGGAGAATTGCAACCTGACCACATAGTCACCCCCGGTGCCGTTATCGACCACATCATCATCCCACAGGAGAGTAAATAATGGACGCGAAACAACGTATTGCGCGCCGCGTGGCGCAGGAACTTTGTGATGGTGACATCGTTAACTTAGGGATCGGTTTACCCACAATGGTCGCCAACCATTTGCCGGAGGGTATTCATATCACTCTGCAATCGGAAAACGGCTTCCTCGGTTTAGGCCCGGTCACGAAAGCGCATCCAGATTTGGTTAACGCGGGCGGACAACCGTGTGGCGTTTTACCCGGCGCAGCGATGTTCGACAGCGCCATGTCATTTGCGCTGATTCGTGGTGGTCATATTGATGCCTGTGTACTCGGTGGCTTACAGGTCGATGAACAAGGCAATCTCGCCAACTGGGTCGTGCCCGGAAAAATGGTGCCTGGTATGGGTGGTGCGATGGATCTGGTGACCGGGTCGCGCAAAGTGATCATTGCCATGGAACATTGCGCCAAAGATGGTTCAGCAAAAATTTTACGTCAATGCACCATGCCGCTAACCGCGCTTCATGCAGTTCATATGCTGGTGACAGAACTGGCGGTGTTCCGCTTTATCGATGGCAAGATGTGGCTCACTGAAATTGCCGAAGGTTGTGATTTAGAAACTGTGCGTGCCAAAACTGAAGCACAGTTCGCCGTCGCTGATGATCTTCTGCTCCCACAGGGGGCGCTATGATCGGTCGCATATCGCGTTTTATGACGCGCTTTGTCAGTCGCTGGCTTCCCGATCCCCTGATCTTCGCCATGCTACTGACATTAATCACCTTTGCCGTAGCCCTCTGGTTAACGCCACAAACCCCTCTCAGCATGGTGAAACTATGGGGTGACGGCTTCTGGAATCTGCTGGCATTCGGGATGCAGATGGCGCTAATCATCGTGACCGGACATGCACTCGCCAGTTCTGGCCCGGTGAAAAGTTTGTTACGTAGTGCGGCGTCAGCAGCAAAAACGCCAACCCAGGGGGTCATGCTGGTCACCTTTTTTGGTTCCGTCGCCTGCGTAATCAACTGGGGATTCGGTCTGGTGGTTGGCGCAATGTTTGCCCGCGAAGTTGCACGTCGGGTACCTGGCTCCGACTATCCGTTGTTGATCGCTTGCGCCTATATCGGCTTTCTCACCTGGGGCGGTGGTTTTTCCGGCTCAATGCCGCTACTGGCAGCAACACCGGGGAATCCCGTTGAGCATGTCGCTGGGTTAATTCCGGTCAGCGATACCCTGTTTACTGGCTACAACATCTTTATCACCCTGGCCCTGATTGTGGTGATGCCGTTTATCACCCGCATGATGACGCCTAAGCCTTCCGACGTGGTGAGTATCGATCCGAAGCTGTTGTTGGAAGAAGCGGATTTCCAGAAGAAGCTCCCTGCAGACGCCCCACCTTCAGAGAAACTGGAAGAAAGTCGCATCCTGGCGTTGATTATTGGTGCTCTGGGTATTGCTTATCTGGTGCTGTACTTCTCCGGGAAGGGATTCAACATCACCATCAACACCGTCAACCTGATGTTTATGATTGCCGGTCTGTTGTTGCATAAAACGCCGATGGCCTATATGCGGGCGGTAAGTGCGGCTGCGCGCAGTACCGCCGGGATTCTGGTGCAATTCCCCTTCTATGCCGGGATCCAGTTAATGATGGAACACTCTGGCCTCGGTGGCCTGATCACCGAATTTTTCATCAATGTCGCCAACAAAGATACCTTCCCGCTGATGACCTTTTTTAGCTCTGCGCTAATTAACTTCGCCGTGCCTTCTGGCGGTGGACACTGGGTTATTCAGGGACCATTCGTCCTTCCTGCTGCGCAGGCGTTAGGGGCCGATCTGGGTAAATCAGTAATGGCGATAGCTTACGGTGAACAGTGGATGAATATGGCACAACCGTTCTGGGCGCTGCCTGCACTGGCAATCGCTGGACTCGGTGTCCGCGACATCATGGGCTATTGCATTACTGCCCTGCTCTTCTCCGGTGTCATTTTCATTATTGGTTTAACGCTGTTCTGACGGCAACTTTATAAAAGGAAGAAAAATGAAAAATTGTGTCATCGTCAGTGCGGTACGTACTGCCATCGGTAGTTTTAATGGTTCACTCGCCTCCACCAGCGCCATCGATCTGGGAGCAACAGTAATTCAGGCCGCTATTGAACGCGCAAAAATCGATTCACAACATATCGATGAAGTGATTATGGGTAACGTGTTGCAAGCCGGGCTGGGGCAAAATCCGGCGCGTCAGGCACTGTTAAAAAGCGGACTGGCCGAAACGGTGTGCGGATTCACGGTCAATAAGGTGTGTGGTTCGGGTCTGAAAAGCGTGGCGCTTGCCGCCCAGGCAATTCAGGCAGGTCAGGCGCAGAGCATTGTGGCGGGGGGTATGGAAAATATGAGTTTAGCGCCCTACTTACTCGATGCAAAAGCGCGATCGGGTTATCGTCTGGGAGACGGACAGGTTTATGACGTAATCCTGCGCGATGGCCTGATGTGCGCCACCCATGGTTATCATATGGGAATTACCGCCGAAAACGTGGCTAAAGAGTATGGGATCACCCGTGAAATGCAGGATGAAATGGCGCTACATTCACAGCGTAAAGCGGTTGCCGCAATTGAGTCCGGTGCTTTTACAGCCGAAATCGTCCCGGTAAATGTTGTCACCCGGAAGAAAACCCTCGTCTTCAGTCAAGACGAATTCCCGAAAGCGGATTCTACGGCTGAATCATTAGGCGCATTGCGCCCGGCCTTCGATAAAGCCGGAACTGTCACCGCCGGGAACGCGTCTGGCATTAACGACGGTGCTGCCGCACTGGTGATTATGGAAGAATCTGCGGCACTGGCAGCAGGCCTTACCCCACTGGCACGCATTAAAAGTTATGCCAGCGGCGGCGTGGCTCCCTCAATGATGGGGTTGGGGCCAGTACCTGCCACGCAAAAAGCGTTACAACTGGCGGGGCTGCAACTGGCAGACATTGATCTTATCGAAGCCAATGAAGCATTTGCCGCGCAGTTCCTTGCTGTAGGGGAAACGCTGGGCTTTGATCCTGAGAAAGTGAATGTCAACGGTGGGGCCATCGCGCTGGGGCATCCTATCGGCGCCAGCGGTGCGCGTATTCTGGTCACACTATTACATGCAATGCAGGCACGCGATAAAACGCTGGGTCTGGCAACGTTGTGCATTGGCGGCGGTCAAGGAATTGCGATGGTGATTGAACGATTGAATTAACAAATCAGAACCACTCGCATGGCGGGTGGTTATCTGTTTCAGCCACGATGCGCCAGAAACAGACTAAGTCAGAAAAGTAAAGGGCCGAATTTTCGGCCCTTTTAACTTGATTACTCGTCAGCGTCATCTGCGACATCATCGTCGCTTTCCACTTCCGGAGCGATTTCATCGTCTCCTTCCGCGGCACTGCCATCGATGGTGTCCAGATCTTCCTCGTCAACCGGTTCAGCAACACGTTGCAGACCCACTACGTTTTCATCTTCCGCAGTACGGATGAGGATCACGCCCTGGGTGTTACGGCCCACGATGCTGATTTCCGACACGCGAGTACGCACCAGCGTACCGGCATCGGTGATCATCATGATCTGGTCGCAGTCATCTACCTGCACCGCGCCAACCACTAAACCGTTACGTTCGGTAACCTTGATGGAGATAACCCCTTTCGTCGCACGCGACTTAGTCGGGTATTCCGCTACCGCAGTACGTTTACCGTAACCGTTTTGCGTTGCGGTGAGGATTGCGCCATCGCCACGAGGCACGATCAGAGAGACGACTTTATCGCCTTCACCTAAGCGAATACCGCGAACACCGGTGGTGTTGCAGCCCATCGCACGGACAGAAGACTCTTTAAAGCGCACCACTTTACCTTCAGCGGAGAACAGCATTACTTCATCTTCGCCACTGGTCAGGTCAACGCCGATCAGCTCATCGCCGTCAACCAGTTTGATCGCCACTTTACCAGCGGTACGCAGACGGTTGAACTCGGTGAGGACGGTTTTCTTCACAGTACCGTTAGCGGTCGCCATGAAGACTTTCACACCTTCTTCAAACTCAGTCACCGGCAGGATCGCGGTGATACGTTCGTCCTGTTCCAGCGGCAGCAGGTTGACGATCGGACGACCACGCGCGCCACGAGTCGCTTCCGGTAACTGGTAGACTTTCATCGAATAGACGCGACCACGGCTGGAGAAGCACAGGATATGATCGTGAGTATTCGCCACCAGCAGTCGGTCGATAAAGTCTTCTTCTTTAATACGTGCGGCAGATTTACCTTTCCCGCCACGACGCTGCGCTTCGTATTCAGAAAGCGGCTGGTACTTAACGTAGCCCTGGTGAGAGAGCGTCACTACCACATCTTCCTGAGTAATCAGATCTTCCAGGTTGATGTCTGCGCTGTTGGCGGTGATTTCAGTACGACGTTTGTCACCGAACTGTTCACGAACCAGCTCCAGCTCTTCGCGGATCACTTCCATCAGACGATCGGCGCTACCAAGAATACGCAACAGTTCCGCGATCTGATCCAGCAGCTCTTTGTATTCATCGAGCAGTTTTTCGTGCTCAAGGCCGGTCAGTTTCTGCAGACGCAGATCCAGAATCGCCTGGGCTTGCTGTTCGGTCAGGTAGTACAGACCATCACGCACGCCGAACTCTGGCTCCAGCCATTCCGGACGCGCAGCATCGTCGCCCGCACGTTCGAGCATCGCGGCAACGTTGCCCAGCTGCCAAGGATTAGCAACCAGCGCAGTTTTCGCTTCTGCAGGCGTCGGCGCATGGCGGATCAGTTCGATGATCGGGTCGATGTTCGCCAGCGCCACGGCTAATGCTTCAAGAATATGAGCACGATCGCGAGCTTTACGCAGTTCGAAAATAGTACGACGGGTCACCACTTCACGGCGGTGACGAACAAACGCCGCGATGATGTCTTTCAGGTTCATGATCTTCGGCTGACCATGGTGCAATGCCACCATGTTGATACCGAAAGAAACCTGCAACTGGGTCTGGGAGTAGAGGTTGTTAAGCACAACTTCACCGACCGCGTCGCGTTTCACTTCAATCACGATGCGCATACCGTCTTTGTCAGACTCGTCACGCAGCGCGCTGATGCCTTCCACGCGTTTTTCTTTTACCAGTTCCGCAATCTTCTCGATCAGGCGCGCTTTGTTTACCTGATACGGAATTTCGTGGACGATAATGGTTTCACGTCCGGTTTTGGCGTCAACTTCCACTTCGGCACGGGCGCGGATATACACCTTGCCGCGACCGGTACGGTAGGCTTCTTCAATACCGCGACGACCGTTAATGATTGCCGCCGTCGGGAAGTCCGGCCCCGGGATGTGTTCCATCAGCCCTTCAATGCTGATGTCTTCATCATCGATATACGCCAGACAACCGTTGATGACTTCCGTCAGGTTGTGTGGCGGGATGTTGGTTGCCATACCTACGGCGATACCGGAAGAACCGTTCACCAGCAGGTTAGGAATTTTGGTCGGCATGACGTCCGGAATTTTTTCCGTGCCGTCATAGTTATCAACGAAATCGACCGTCTCTTTTTCGAGATCGGCCATCAGTTCATGGGCAATTTTCGCCAGACGGATTTCCGTATAACGCATTGCCGCCGCAGAGTCGCCGTCGATGGAACCGAAGTTACCCTGACCGTCTACCAGCATGTAACGCAGCGAGAATGGCTGCGCCATACGGACGATCGTGTCATAAACCGCCGAGTCACCATGGGGATGGTATTTACCGATTACGTCACCAACGACACGGGCAGATTTTTTATAGGCTTTGTTCCAGTCATTGCCTAGTACGTTCATGGCGTAAAGTACGCGACGGTGTACCGGCTTCAGGCCATCTCGGACATCCGGCAGCGCACGGCCAACAATGACCGACATCGCATAATCCAGATAGGAGCTCTTCAGCTCTTCCTCAATGTTGACCGGTGTAATTTCTCTCGCAAGGTCGCTCATCTAACCGCTATCCCTCTACTGTATCCCGGATTCAAAGGTCGCAAATTATAACACAGCCGCGCTGATTGAGGTAAACCTATACGCTTTATTCACATCCAATGCCTGATATACTCGTTTGTCTTGCCAATTACGGAGTAGAAGTGCCAATGAATGCCGAAAAATCGCCGGTAACCCCTAACGTAGACCACGAAGAGATCGCTAAATTTGAAGCCGTCGCCTCCCGCTGGTGGGATCTGGAAGGTGAATTCAAACCGCTGCACCGCATTAACCCGCTGCGTCTGGGCTATATTGCCGAGCGTGCTGGCGGTTTATTTGGCAAAAAGGTACTCGATGTCGGTTGTGGCGGCGGCATTCTGGCCGAGAGTATGGCGCGCGAAGGCGCGACGGTGACCGGTCTGGATATGGGCTTTGAGCCATTACAGGTGGCAAAGCTGCACGCACTGGAAAGTGGCATTCAGGTGAATTACGTGCAGGAAACCGTGGAAGAGCACGCGGCAAAACATGCCGGGCAGTATGACGTGGTGACCTGCATGGAGATGCTGGAGCACGTTCCCGATCCGCAGTCAGTGGTCAGAGCCTGTGCGCAACTGGTGAAACCGGGCGGCGATGTCTTTTTCTCGACGCTCAACCGCAACGGCAAGTCGTGGCTGATGGCGGTGGTCGGTGCTGAATATATTTTGCGCATGGTGCCTAAAGGTACGCATGATGTGAAGAAGTTTATTAAACCGGCAGAACTGCTGGGCTGGGTGGATCAGACCAGTCTTAAAGAACGACATATGACCGGGCTGCATTACAACCCGATCACTAATACTTTTAAGCTCGGCCCCGGCGTCGATGTGAACTATATGCTGCACACGCAGAATAAGTGAGGTTGTTGTTTGGATTCATCCGGCAACCGTGCCAATGCCTGATGCGACGCTTGCCGCGTCTTATCAGGCCTACAAATGCTCCCGTAGGCCAGATAAGGCGTTTACGCCGCATCCGGCAATAGTGCCGGTCAGACAGCGATTACCATTTCACCGTCATCGACAAAAACCCTGCCGTCTGGGCAAAATCATCACTCCCTTTCTGCCACACCACGCTGCCACGCAGGGAAACTCGCTGACTGATATTGCCTGTTATCCCCACTTTTATTTCACCCCGTTGCTTCGCCGCATCGTCACTGATAGTGCTGCCATCTTCTTCAATTCCCGCCGAATGGGGATCGTGATAATAATTCAGATCCAGGGTTGGCGTGATATGAACAGCGGTACGCCATTCGCTGTGTAACCCCAGCCGTGTCTGAAGATCATCGCCCTGCGATTGCGATACCCGCGCATGGTTAGCAGCGGTGAAATCATCCTGCTGCACGCCCTGATAAATCACCTGCGCCTGCGGTTCAATCACCACACCACGCCCCGGTAACCATTGATACCCGGCTTCCAGAGAGGCGATAACCCCCGACGAATGGTAATGATCCGCACCATCACCTTGTTCAGAAACATCATTGCTAAACCAGGCGTACTGCAACCAGCTATCCAGCCAGGCTCCCTGCTTCTGGCTACCGTGCTGAAACCAGCTTGAGGTCAGCCCAACGGCATAACCGTGGTTCTGGTTATCAGCGCGAGTTCCGGTCATGTTTGATCGACTGTCACCCTGGTTATCGCTGTAGCCGCCCACGGCCCCTAGCATCCACTGGCCATCATCGCCCCAGTATCCGCTTAACAAGTTGCCGCTAAGCTGTACCGTAGAAGTGTCTTCATGCTGGGCCAACTGCCCTGCCGCCGTGTAATGATAATCTCCGCCGATAACACGTAAATTCAGCGTCTGACCATCGCCACCAGCGTGATCGCGTCGCTCCATCACAAATGCCTGATTTGCCGCACGTAGGTTATTGAGATAGCCACCAACTTTGGCGTTCAGCACCGGCTGGTAGGCAGGCGTAGGGGCTGGAGCCGGGTCGGGTGTTGGATCAGGAACCGGCGTGGGATCAGGATCTGGAGTCGGGTCCGGATCGGGCGGCGGCGTCGGAGTGACTTCTTGTGATCGCAGATACCAGTCGTTGTTATCTTCCACCAGCGTGTAGTCATACGCTCCCATATTGACGTAGCCGCTGCCCGCAAGACTAAACTGCGCATTGTTTTGAAATTGCGTCGGATCAGCAGTGAAATCAACCACTTTAATACCCGTAGATGTCGGTTCACCAATGCCAGTAATGGGGTTAACCACCACGGTCGTGTTACCCGAGGTATTGCCGTTCAACACCAGTTGGTCGCTTGCCGAGTCATCGCCGTTTAATTCGCTGTCGAGAAACAACGTACCGCCACCGGTGTAATCACCGTTTACCGTGAGCGTGTCGCCAGCGACGCCATTTTGCAGACTGACAGCACCGGAAGTATTAGTTAGATCACCATTGACCGTCACGTCTGAAAGATAAGTCAGGCTGTCAGTTTCAAGGTTGGTATTAAGCTCGCCTGTCAGCGTCACGCCATCGGTGGCATTCACCAACGTACCGTCGCCGCTAAACAGCGAGGCATCCAGCGCCTGGTTCGTATCCTGCTGCGTCAATCGCAACACAGTACCATCGGTTATGTCGATATCACCGCCAGAGGTGGCATCGATTGAACGAATATCCTGATTTTGCCCGGTTTCAAAAACACCGTCTTCCCCCACCCACAGTGAAGAAACATAAGGAATAATATTCTCCGCTTCACCTTTTAGCGTTCCGTCCTCCACACGTACCGCAGACGTCGCAGTGCCGCTGGCGGTCAACTCCAGCGTCCCGCCGCCACTTTTAGTCAACGTGCTTACGCTATCCAGTTGTTGCCCGGTACTATCCGCCATCAACCCGCCCCATTGCGTATCTACGCCATCCTCAACGTGTATTTCGCCATCAGCGCGCATTTCAATATTCCTGCCCTGACCTGTTGTAGCCGAGCGAGTGTCAACATCAGTCGTCACATCCATTTCACTGTGTTGTTGGGGATCTGTGAAGATCACTGAACGGTTGTAACTTGTGTCCCCCAATTGCGAATTATCGCTGACTTCAAGCGTACCGGAGGCGATTTGCGTATTACCGAGATAACCGTTGTTATTCGCCAGCGTTACGCGCTGATCCCCCGCATTAATGACGACATAAACGCCATTCTGGCTGGCATCACTGCCGCCAATATGTAAATCATCGCCACTGCTGATATCAACGACATCATTACTGCCAATCACTGTCCCCCCACTGCCGCTGATTTGCAGACCGTCATTGTATGAGCTATCGCCATCCCAGGTGGTGAAATCAGAGAGATCCAATACTCCGCCATTTAGCACGATCGATTGCGGATCGCTCTGCATTGCCCGTAAATCGGCCTGATTCCCCGCCAGCGACAATACGGCGTTATCTTCCACCACAATATCGCCGGTTAATGCCATCGACTGCGCCCCTGTCAGGAGATAGCTGCCATCTTGCGCTACCGTCAACTGTCCTTCACCCTGAATCGAGCCGGAAAAACCGCCCTGGTTTACGGTAACATTGCCGCCTGCGTCGATATTCAAAATGCCATTAGCAAAACCGGTTAATGAGTGCACAAACGTTTGTTGTGTATTGCCAACATTCAGTTCTGCCTGATACTCAGAATGAACAGTGCTGCCGACCATCAGACCAAAGCAATCCTGCGGATCGCTCTGACAGTGCGTGTCGCCGACATTCATTAACTCATCGCTGCGCCCCAGCGTCACCTCGCCATTCTGGATACTCATCTCGCCGGTAAACGCATTATTGTCGGCATTGAGGACTAACTCTCCCGCTCCCTCTTTCACGATGACTCCCGTTCCGGCAAGAGAATCAATCGCGCCATCGTTGCTGGTATTGCCTATTACCAGCGTTTTATCGGCGGCAATGTTAAATTCAGCCACACTATGACCAATATACATAAAGCCCCCCGCCGCTGCCGTCGCCGAATGGTCATATCCCGAGGCGCTGTTATTTTCATCAATCATCACACCATTGTTTTGGTCATAATTATCATCAACAGAAATATCAATAAGATACGGGGATGTGGTGCTGCTGGTATAAATTGCTCCGCCATAACCTTCTGCATAGTTATTGGTAAAGGAGGTATTATTAATTATCGTTTTTCCTGAAAGATGTGTGTTATCCGTACTATTATCCGTAACATCAATGGCACCGCCGTCCCCATCACTATAGCTGGTTGATGTATATGCCTGATTATTATCAAAAATGACATCACTTAAATAAATATCATTATTGATAGAATAAATAGCGCCACCTTTACCATCATTGGCGATATTATTCGCAAATATTGCATTAGTGATATTTAAATCCATATCACCGGCATCGTTTGTTCCCGCAGAATAGATTGCTCTGCCATAGCCTCCTGCAACGTTACTGTCGAAAATAACATTCGCAAGATTTATCGTTGAGTTTTCTTTAGCAAAGATAGCTCCGCCATTATTATATTCGCCACTAATCGAGTTATTAGCAAACAGGGTCATCCCTGTTTCATTTTGTGGTGATATCGTAAATTCAGCACTTTGCTGCAAAAATACTGCACCACCGCTGGCATTATTGGCCATACCCGAAAAAATCAACCATTGCCCATCCGCGATGCTCCAGTCCTGCATATTGCCCGAAAGGCTTTGCCTGCTGGCCTGACAGCTCGCTTTGATATCATATCCCTGGCATGAATCAATAACCGCTGCGATACCATTAGTGGAGAAGAGAGACGCAATCATTGACGGGAGTAAAGATAAATACTCCTTACGTAGAAAAATAATCCGCATATTACCCTAACCATCCTTTTCTATGAGAAGGCGTATTTAATCGCATTATGTGATATGGGGTATCTTTCTTTTGTAAATTGTACAAGCCGGTGCAATGACTATTTTGTTATTATTTGATGAATAATATCAGTGTGTCATAATTCAAATTAATAACCTTAAGGTAAATCGGTTATATTTAAACTGAATTAAAGTAATAAATAATATTCTTATAATATATGCAAAAGTAACAAATTGGCTTGGTATTTAACAATAACCGAATAGAAAACAACCATTTCCGACTCAACAATCGCTTACATTCGCTTATATATTGACCACAACTGATACATCAGATTATGTGATGATTCGTGCTTAGATCAATTTTGACAATCATTAGCGACAAGATTAATAAACCATCTATATCAATTTACCCATACTATTCTGCCGTTCAAGAAATCGCCGAACAGTTATTTTTAACAAATTTTTCTCTTCCCATTGACTTTCCCGGATACCTTGTCTGACCTAAGGTGCGCGGAAGCCACTTTTTCCTTCCTGAGTTATCCACAAAGTTATGCACTTGCAAGAGGGCCATTTTCACACTATCTTGCAGTGAATCCCAAACATACCCCCTATATATAGTGTTCTAAGCAGCTTCCCTCACTACAGGTAGTCTGCATGAAACTATTGCGGAAAGAATTCCAAAAACAGGTACGACATACATGAATCAGAATCTGCTGGTGACAAAGCGCGACGGTAGCACAGAGCGCATCAATCTCGACAAAATCCATCGCGTTCTGGATTGGGCGGCAGAAGGACTGCATAACGTTTCGATTTCCCAGGTCGAGCTGCGCTCCCACATTCAGTTTTATGACGGTATCAAGACCTCTGACATCCACGAAACCATTATCAAGGCTGCCGCAGACCTGATCTCCCGTGATGCGCCGGATTATCAGTATCTCGCCGCGCGCCTGGCAATTTTCCACCTGCGTAAAAAAGCCTATGGCCAGTTTGAGCCGCCTGCGCTGTACGACCACGTGGTGAAAATGGTCGAGATGGGCAAATACGATAATCATCTGCTGGAAGACTACACGGAAGAAGAGTTCAAGCAGATGGACACGTTTATCGATCACGACCGTGATATGACCTTCTCTTATGCTGCCGTTAAGCAGCTGGAAGGCAAATATCTGGTACAGAACCGCGTGACCGGCGAAATCTATGAGAGCGCCCAGTTCCTCTATATTCTGGTTGCTGCGTGCCTGTTCTCGAACTACCCGCGTGAAACGCGCCTGCAATACGTGAAGCGTTTTTACGACGCGGTTTCCACATTTAAAATTTCGCTGCCGACGCCAATCATGTCCGGCGTGCGTACCCCGACTCGTCAGTTCAGCTCCTGCGTGCTGATTGAGTGCGGCGACAGCCTGGATTCCATCAACGCCACCTCCAGCGCGATTGTTAAATACGTTTCCCAGCGTGCCGGGATCGGCATTAACGCCGGGCGTATTCGTGCGCTGGGTAGCCCGATTCGCGGTGGCGAAGCATTCCACACCGGTTGTATTCCGTTCTACAAACATTTCCAGACGGCAGTGAAATCCTGCTCTCAGGGCGGTGTGCGCGGCGGTGCGGCAACACTTTTCTACCCTATGTGGCATCTGGAAGTGGAAAGCCTGCTGGTGTTGAAAAACAACCGTGGGGTTGAAGGCAACCGCGTGCGTCATATGGACTACGGGGTACAAATCAACAAACTGATGTATACCCGTCTGCTGAAAGGTGAAGATATCACCCTGTTCAGCCCGTCCGACGTACCGGGGCTGTACGACGCATTCTTCGCCGATCAGGAAGAGTTTGAACGTCTGTACACCAAATATGAGAAAGACGACAGCATCCGCAAACAGCGTGTGAAAGCCGTTGAGCTGTTCTCGCTGATGATGCAGGAACGTGCGTCTACCGGTCGTATCTATATTCAGAACGTAGACCACTGCAATACCCACAGCCCGTTTGATCCGGCTATTGCACCAGTGCGCCAGTCTAACCTGTGCCTGGAAATCGCCCTGCCGACCAAACCGCTGAACGACGTCAACGACGAGAACGGTGAAATCGCGCTGTGTACGCTTTCTGCTTTCAACCTGGGTGCAATTAACAGCCTGGATGAACTGGAAGAGCTGGCGATTCTGGCGGTTCGTGCACTCGACGCGCTGCTGGACTATCAGGATTACCCGATCCCGGCCGCCAAACGCGGGGCGATGGGTCGTCGTACACTGGGTATTGGTGTGATCAACTTCGCTTACTACCTGGCGAAGCACGGTAAACGCTACTCCGACGGCAGCGCCAACAACCTGACGCATAAAACCTTCGAAGCCATCCAGTATTACCTGCTGAAAGCGTCTAATGAGCTGGCGAAAGAGCAAGGAGCGTGCCCGTGGTTTAACGAAACCACTTACGCGAAAGGGATCCTGCCGATCGATACCTATAAGAAAGATCTGGATGCCATCGCTAATGAGCCGCTGCATTACGACTGGGAAGCACTGCGTGAGTCAATCAAAACGCACGGTCTGCGTAACTCCACGCTTTCTGCTCTGATGCCGTCAGAGACTTCTTCGCAGATCTCTAACGCCACTAACGGTATTGAACCGCCGCGCGGTTACGTCAGCATCAAAGCGTCGAAAGACGGTATTCTTCGCCAGGTGGTGCCGGACTACGAGCACCTGCACGACGCCTATGAGCTGCTGTGGGAAATGCCGGGTAACGATGGCTACCTGCAACTGGTGGGGATCATGCAGAAATTTATCGATCAGTCGATCTCTGCTAACACCAACTACGATCCATCACGCTTCCCGTCAGGAAAAGTGCCGATGCAGCAGTTGCTGAAAGACCTGCTCACCGCCTACAAATTCGGGGTCAAAACGCTGTATTATCAGAACACCCGTGACGGTGCTGAAGACGCACAAGACGATCTGGTGCCGTCAATTCAGGATGATGGCTGCGAAAGCGGCGCATGTAAGATCTGATATTGAGATGCCGGATGCGGCGTAACGCTTTATCCGGCATTAAACCCCAACAGGACACATTCATGGCATATACCACCTTTTCACAGACGAAAAATGATCAGCTCAAAGAACCGATGTTCTTTGGTCAGCCGGTCAACGTGGCTCGCTACGATCAGCAAAAATATGACATCTTCGAAAAGCTGATCGAAAAGCAGCTCTCTTTCTTCTGGCGTCCGGAAGAAGTTGACGTTTCTCGCGACCGTATCGATTACCAGGCACTGCCTGAACACGAGAAACACATCTTTATCAGCAACCTGAAATATCAGACGCTGCTAGATTCCATTCAGGGTCGTAGCCCGAACGTGGCGCTGCTGCCGCTGATCTCGATCCCGGAACTGGAAACCTGGGTAGAAACCTGGGCATTCTCAGAAACGATTCATTCCCGTTCCTATACTCATATCATTCGTAATATCGTTAACGATCCGTCGGTTGTGTTTGACGATATCGTCACTAACGAGCAGATCCAGAAACGTGCGGAAGGGATCTCCAGCTATTACGATGAGCTGATCGAAATGACCAGCTACTGGCATCTGCTGGGCGAAGGCACCCACACCGTTAACGGTAAAACCGTGACCGTTAGCCTGCGCGAGCTGAAGAAAAAACTGTATCTCTGCCTGATGAGCGTTAACGCGCTGGAAGCGATCCGCTTCTACGTCAGCTTTGCTTGTTCCTTTGCCTTTGCAGAACGCGAACTGATGGAAGGTAACGCCAAAATTATTCGTCTGATTGCCCGCGACGAAGCCCTGCACCTGACCGGTACTCAGCATATGCTGAATCTGCTGCGCAGCGGTGCAGATGATCCGGAGATGGCGGAAATTGCCGAAGAATGTAAGCAGGAGTGCTATGACCTGTTTGTCCAGGCGGCACAGCAAGAGAAAGACTGGGCAGATTATCTGTTCCGTGACGGTTCGATGATTGGTCTGAATAAAGACATTCTCTGCCAGTACGTTGAATACATCACCAATATCCGCATGCAGGCAGTCGGTTTGGATCTGCCGTTCCAGACACGCTCCAACCCGATCCCGTGGATCAACACCTGGCTGGTGTCTGATAACGTACAGGTTGCTCCGCAGGAAGTGGAAGTCAGTTCTTATCTGGTCGGGCAGATTGACTCGGAAGTGGACACCGACGATTTGAGTAACTTCCAGCTCTGATGGCTCGCGTTACCCTGCGCATCACTGGCACACAACTGCTGTGCCAGGATGAACACCCTTCCCTTCTGGCGGCGCTGGAATCCCACAATGTGGCGGTTGAGTACCAGTGCCGCGAAGGTTACTGCGGTTCCTGTCGCACACGCCTTGTTGCAGGCCAGGTGGACTGGATTGCCGAACCGTTAGCCTTTATTCAGCCGGGGGAAATTTTGCCCTGTTGTTGCCGGGCAAAAGGCGATATTGAAATCGAGATGTGAATTGGTTGTAGTGCCAGATGCGACGCTTACGCGTCTTATCTGGCCTACGTGATTACATGGCGTAGTAATACGCTTTCACCTGCTGCCAGTCGGCGGGAGGAATGGGAGATAAATACTTCTCCAGTTGGGCGAAATCATGCTGAGCTGCTTTTTGACGACGCAATCGGCGGCGACTTTTTTCCAGATCAAGAAACCCTGCTTCCGCCACCCCCTCCGTTTTCACATAAATATGACGAACGTAGCAACAGCCATGCTGACGCTTGACGCTATGCATTTTTTTAAACGCTTGTGCCACCGCTTGTAGCATTGCTTCACGCACGTCGTCCGGGTAAGGAGTAATAGCATGTTGTATATACCAGTCCGCAATACTGGTGAAACCAGTCATATCCTCGGTAACCAGTAGCGCCCGCCATTCCCCTTCTCGTTTGATTGCTTTACCAAATACGATTTTCGGCACGATAACGCCCGCGCGCTCTAAATCGTTTATCACCTCAATCTCTCGCACAATCGTCGGGCGACCAAAGGGATAGCGCAGCGAATGAAAGAGATGCTGAGTCATTCGCTTCACATAAAGCTTTTTACCATCGCGCTCTACACACTGGACACCACTCATACCATTACGTCGATAATTTGGTTCTTCGACCCAGTCTCCTGTGGTCGCCCACCAACGTTCAAATTGTTCGTCTTCCGTTCCTGACACCATTACTTACCATCCGTCACTATATGCACGTTAATTATCAGGATGGAAATATAAAGTGTTGCCTTAAGAAATCCTTAAGATTTTTGTGTACAAAAATGGACTTGTTACAGAAGCAAAGCGGCATTCCGGGCAGGCCGGAATGCCGAAGGTGGGATTATTTCTGTTGTTGCAGGAAGTTAACCGCTTTATCCGGGAAGTCAGTGAACAAACCATTCACTCCGGCTTTGTTATACAAAATGTCATAAAGCTGATTCACATTCGTCGTGTAGGTTGGCAGTTGGTCGGCCCGCACGGTATAAGGATGCACCACCAGATTGTTATGCTGAGCATCTTTTACCATCCCGGTAAGCTGAATATTTCCCGGCTGGGATTTCTCTTCAATCAGCATATGGTAATCCGGCCCGATACCGTCGGCATATTCCGCGACTTGCTTCATGGCCCCCGGCTTGAACATCCAGTCATAGCTGTAATTAACCCAACTTCCGTCCGGCTGTTTCTGCTGCGTTTCATTCCAGTCGGTATAGGCAATCAGCTGTACAAGATTGAGGTCCATGCCCATTTTCGGTTCCAGCTCATTTTTAATGCGTTTCAGCTCATCAGCATCAAAACATTGCAAATAAACTTTGTCGTCCTTACCGGTGTAACCATATTTCTTCAGCACTTCCAGCGTTTTTGCCGCAATATCCTTCCCTTCCTGATGGTGGAACCACGGCGCTTTAATTTCTGGATAGATACCGATATTTTTCCCGGTGGAGTGATTTAACCCCTGAACAAATTCAATCTCTTCTTCAAAGGTGTGCACCCGGAAGTCAGACTTACCCATTGGGAAACGCCCCGGATAAGTCTGCACTTTTTTACCGTTCTCAATATCGAAACCTTCGGTAAATTTCAGTGACTTAATTTCATCGAGCGTGAAATCTATCGCGTAGTAACGACCGTCTTTGCGTGCCCTGTCCGGGAAACGATCGGCGACATCAGTAACACGATCGAGATAGTGGTCGTGCAGAACAACCAGATGATCGTCTTTGGTCATCACCAAATCCTGTTCCAGATAATCCGCTCCCTGCGCATACGCCATCGCTTTTGCTGGCAGCGTATGCTCCGGCAAATATCCACTGGCACCCCGATGGGCGATCACTATTTTTTCACTACTGTCTGCCGCCATTGCACTGCTTCCCATGACCATAGTGCTCATCATGATCGCCATGCTAAGGTTTTTCAGCGTCAATTTCATGCCATTAGCCTCCATTGCGTTTTTGCAGTAATTGTTCATGGCGACGTTTTTCGCCAATCATCACAACAATCAACAAGATAACCGCCAGAATGCTGCCGCCAATCATTACCATAAAGCCGCCATCCCAGCCGAAGAAGTCCACGGTGTAGCCAACAATTGCACTCGCAGCAACCGATCCCCCCAGGTAACCAAACAGCCCGGTAAAGCCCGCTGCCGTACCTGCCGCTTTTTTCGGTGCCAGTTCCAGAGCATGCAGACCGATCAGCATCACAGGCCCGTAGATCAGGAAGCCGATAACAATCATACAAATCATATCTACGGTTGGGTTGCCTGCCGGGTTCATCCAGTAAACGATAGTTGCGATGGTCACCAGTGTCATAAAGAAGACGCCGGTTGCCCCACGGTTACCGCGGAAGACTTTGTCCGACATCCAGCCACACAACAGGGTGCCCGGAATGCCCGCATACTCATAGAAGAAGTAGGCCCAGGAGGATTTATCCAGCGCGAAATGCTTAACCTCTTTCAGATAAGTCGGTGACCAGTCGAGGATGCCGTAACGCAGCAGATAAACGAACACGTTGGCGATGGCGATATACCACAGCAGTTTGTTCGGCAGTACGTACTGCATAAAAATCTGCTTTGCAGTCAGTTCCTGCTCCGCTTTTTCGTTATAGTCGTCCGGGTAATCATTTTTGTACTCTTCAATTGGCGGCAGACCACAGGATTGCGGGGTATCGCGCATCATCGCAAAGGCGAACAGTGCCACCAGAATGGCGCAGAAAGCGGGCATATAGAGGGCCGCGTGCCAGTCATTGAACCAGGCCATCCCCAGCAGGAACAGCAGCGGCGGAATACCACCACCGACGTTGTGCGCACAGTTCCACACCGACACAATGCCGCCACGTTCTTTCTGCGACCACCAGTGCACCATAGTACGACCACACGGCGGCCACCCCATCCCCTGGAACCAGCCGCAGAGGAACAGCAGCACAAACATAACCGCAATGCTCGACGTCGCCCACGGCACAAAGCCCATAAACAACATCACTGCCGCCGCCAGAATTAAACCTGCGGGGAGGAAAACGCGCGGATTCGAGCGATCCGACACCGAGCCCATGATAAATTTCGAAAATCCGTAGGCAATAGAGATCCCCGAAAGGGCAAAACCTAAATCACCACGCGAGAAGCCCTGCTCTACCAGGTACGGCATAGCGAGGGCAAAGTTCTTACGCACCAGATAGTACGCGGCATAGCCAAAGAAAATCCCCAGGAAAATCTGCCAGCGCAATCGACGATAAGTCGGATCAATCTCCGCAGCGGGTAAGCGCGCTTTGTGTGGCGCAGGTTTAAAAATACTTAACATGTTTTGTCCCCATGACATCTGTTTTCTTAGAAATAACAGCGCGGTATGTAAATCCTGGTCGCCGCTTTTGTGTGGCCGCGATGTTAAATAACTATTCACAATATGAATGTGAATTACCGCACATATTATTGAAATCGATTGTTTAAATGCTCATAAAGGCGCACAAAATCACACATCGCTTTCGATATTTGAGCGAATATGCGCGAAATCAAACAAAGCATCAGATTTGTATGGCTAAATGGTAAGAAACGAACTTTTGAGGGATAACAATGAAAACTCGCGACTCGCAAACAGGTGACGTGATTATCATTGGCGGCGGCGCAACGGGAGCCGGGATTGCCCGCGACTGTGCCCTGCGCGGGCTGCGCGTGATTTTGGTTGAGCGCCACGACATCGCAACAGGCGCCACCGGGCGTAATCACGGGCTATTGCACAGCGGCGCACGCTATGCGGTAACGGATGCGGAATCGGCCCGCGAATGCATTAGTGAAAACCAGATACTGAAACGTATTGCGCGTCACTGCGTTGAACCAACCAACGGCCTGTTTATCACCCTGCCGGAAGATGACCTCTCCTTCCAGGCCACTTTTATTCAGGCCTGCGAAGAAGCAGGGATCAGCGCAGAAGCGATTGATCCGCAGCAAGCGCGCATTATCGAACCTGCCGTTAACCCGGCACTGATTGGCGCGGTGAAAGTTCCGGATGGCACTGTTGATCCATTTCGTCTGACCGCAGCAAACATGCTGGATGCCAAAGAACACGGTGCCGTTATCCTTACCGCTCATGAAGTCACGGGACTGATTCGTGAAGGCGCGACGGTGTGCGGCGTTCGTGTACGTAACCATCTCACCGGCGAAACCCAGGCACTCCATGCGCCTGTCGTTGTGAACGCTGCCGGGATCTGGGGGCAACATATCGCCGAATATGCCGATCTGCGCATTCGCATGTTCCCGGCGAAAGGATCGCTGCTGATCATGGATCACCGTATTAACCAGCATGTGATCAACCGCTGCCGTAAACCTTCTGACGCCGATATTCTGGTGCCTGGCGATACCATTTCGCTGATTGGCACCACCTCATTACGTATTGATTATGATGAGATCGACGATAACCGGGTCACGGCAGAAGAAGTCGATATTCTGCTGCGTGAAGGGGAAAAACTGGCACCCGTTATGGCGAAAACACGCATTTTGCGGGCCTACTCTGGCGTGCGCCCGCTGGTTGCCAGCGATGACGACCCGAGCGGACGTAACGTCAGTCGTGGTATCGTGCTGCTCGACCATGCTGAACGCGATGGTCTGGACGGATTTATCACCATCACCGGTGGCAAACTGATGACCTATCGGCTGATGGCGGAATGGGCTACCGACGCGGTATGTCGCAAGCTGGGCAACACGCGCCCCTGTACGACCGCCGATCTGGCACTTCCAGGTTCACAGGAACCCGCTGAAGTTACCTTGCGTAAAGTGATCTCCCTGCCTGCCCCGCTGCGCGGTTCTGCGGTTTATCGTCATGGCGATCGCACGCCTGCCTGGCTGAGCGAAGGCCGTCAGCACCGTAGCCTGGTATGTGAGTGCGAAGCGGTAACTGCGGGTGAAGTGCAGTACGCGGTAGAAAATTTAAACGTTAATAGCCTGCTGGATTTACGCCGTCGTACCCGTGTGGGGATGGGTACCTGCCAGGGCGAACTCTGCGCCTGCCGCGCTGCCGGACTGCTGCAACGATTTAACGTCACGACGTCCGCGCAATCTATCGAGCAACTTTCCACCTTCCTTAACGAACGCTGGAAAGGCGTGCAACCCATCGCCTGGGGAGATGCACTGCGCGAAAGCGAATTTACCCGCTGGGTTTATCAGGGATTGTGTGGTCTGGAGAAGGAGCAGAAAGATGCGCTTTGATACTGTCATTATGGGCGGCGGCCTCGCCGGATTACTCTGTGGCCTGCAACTGCAAAAACACGGCCTGCGCTGTGCCATTGTCACGCGTGGTCAAAGCGCGCTGCATTTCTCTTCCGGTTCGCTGGATTTGCTGAGCCATCTGCCAGATGGTCAAGCTGTGACAGACATTCACAGTGGACTGGAATCTTTGCGTCAGCAGGCACCTGCCCATCCTTACTCTCTTCTCGGGCCACAACGCGTGCTCGATCTCGCTTGCCAGGCGCAGGCATTAATCGCTGAAAGCGGTGCGCAATTGCAGGGCAGCGTAGAACAGGCTCACCAGCGGATTACGCCGCTCGGCACTCTGCGCTCTACCTGGTTAAGTTCGCCAGAAGTTCCCGTCTGGCCGCTACCCGCGAAGAAGATATGTGTAGTGGGGATAAGCGGGCTGATGGATTTTCAGGCGCATCTTGCGGCGGCTTCGTTGCGCGAACTGGATCTTTCGGTTGAAACTGCTGAAATTGAACTGCCGGAACTGGATGTGCTACGCAACAACGCCACCGAGTTTCGCGCGGTGAATATCGCCCGTTTCCTTGATAACGAAGAGAACTGGTCGCTATTACTTGATGCACTTATTCCTGTCGCCAATACCTGCGAAATGATCCTGATGCCCGCCTGCTTCGGCCTGGCCGATGACAAACTGTGGCATTGGTTGAATGAAAAACTACCTTGTTCACTGATGCTTTTGCCAACGCTGCCGCCATCCGTGCTGGGCATTCGTCTGCAAAACCAGTTACAGCGCCAGTTTGTGCGCCAGGGTGGCGTGTGGATGCCGGGCGATGAAGTGAAAAAAGTGACCTGTAAAAATGGCATGGTGAATGAAATCTGGACCCGCAATCACGCCGATATCCCGCTGCGTCCACGCTTTGCCGTGCTCGCCAGCGGCAGTTTCTTTAGTGGCGGACTGGTAGCGGAACGTGAAGGCATTCGTGAGCCGATTGTCGGCCTTGATGTGCTACAAACCGCCACGCGGGGTGAATGGTATAAGGGCGATTTTTTTGCGCCGCAACCGTGGCAGCAATTCGGTGTAACCACTGATGAGGCACTACGCCCGTCACAGGCAGGGAAAACCATTGAGAACCTGTTTGCCATCGGTTCGGTGCTGGGCGGATTTGATCCCATCGCCCAGGGATGCGGCGGCGGAGTTTGTGCCGTCAGTGCTTTACATGCCGCTCAACAGATTGCCCAACGCGCAGGAGGCCAACAATGAACGACACCAGCTTCGAAAACTGCATTAAGTGCACCGTCTGCACCACCGCCTGCCCGGTGAGCCGGGTGAATCCCAGCTATCCAGGGCCAAAACAAGCCGGGCCGGATGGCGAGCGTCTGCGTCTGAAAGATGGTGCACTGTATGACGAGGCACTGAAATATTGCATCAACTGCAAACGTTGCGAAGTCGCCTGCCCGTCCGATGTGAAGATTGGCGATATCATCCAGCGCGCGCGGGCGAAATATGACACCACGCGCCCGTCGTTGCGCAATTTTGTTTTAAGCCATACCGACCTGATGGGCAGCGTTTCCACGCCGTTCGCGCCGATCGTTAACACTGCAACCTCTTTGAAACCGGTGCGGCAGTTGCTTGATGCAGCCTTAAAAATCGATCACCGCCGCACGCTACCGAAATACTCCTTCGGTACGTTTCGTCGCTGGTATCGCAGCGTGGCGACCCAGCAAGCGCAGTATAAAGACCAGGTGGCTTTCTTCCACGGTTGCTTCGTTAACTACAACCATCCGCAGTTAGGCAAAGATTTAATTAAAGTGCTCAACGCGATGGGCACCGGCGTACAACTGCTGAGCAAAGAAAAATGTTGCGGCGTGCCGCTCATCGCCAACGGTTTTACCGATAAAGCACGTAAACAAGCAATCACGAATGTAGAGTCGATCCGCGAAGCGGTAGGGGTAAAAGGCATTCCGGTGATTGCCACCTCCTCAACCTGTACATTTGCCCTGCGTGACGAATACCCGGAAGTGCTGAATGTCGACAACAAAGGCTTGCGCGATCATATCGAACTGGCGACCCGCTGGCTGTGGCGCAAGCTGGACGAAGGCAAAACGTTACCGCTGAAATCGCTGCCGCTGAAAGTGGTTTATCACACACCATGCCATATGGAAAAAATGGGCTGGACGCTCTACACCCTGGAGCTGTTGCGTAAAATCCCGGGGCTTGAGTTAACGGTGCTGGATTCCCAGTGCTGCGGTATTGCCGGAACTTACGGTTTCAAAAAAGAGAACTACCCCACCTCACAAGCCATCGGTGCACCACTGTTCCGCCAGATAGAAGAAAGCGGCGCGGATCTGGTGGTCACCGACTGCGAAACCTGCAAATGGCAGATTGAGATGTCCACAAGCCTTCGCTGCGAACACCCAATTACACTGCTGGCAAAAGCGCTGGCTTAAGTGCCCTTCTGATGCCCGATGAGTTCATGGCTTATCGGGCATTTTTGCGTACACGGTTCCGTACCCAATGTATGCGTTGCATCGCAGTAAAAATACTTCTGAAAACCTCTCGCAAAGGCTAAAACTGCCAGATGTTATCGGCCTGCGATCCCCGTAATGTCCCGTCATCATAAATATCAGGTGACGGACAACCATGACCGAATCAACAACCTCCTCCCCGGATGCGGTATTTAAAACCTTTATGTTCTCGCCCGATACGGCGCGAGATTTTCTAGAAATACATCTACCAGAACCACTGCGCAAGCTCTGCGACCTGCAAACTTTACGCCTGGAACCCACCAGCTTTATTGAGAAAAGTTTACGCGCTTACTACTCGGATGTTTTGTGGTCGGTGGAAACCAGCGACGGTGACGGGTATATCTACTGCGTGATTGAACATCAAAGTTCCGCGGAAAAGAATATGGCTTTTCGGCTAATGCGCTATGCTACCGCCGCCATGCAGCGTCACCTGGATAAAGGCTATGACAGAGTCCCGCTGGTGGTGCCGTTGCTGTTTTATCACGGCGAAACCTCGCCCTACCCGTACTCACTCAACTGGCTGGATGAGTTTGATGATCCGCAACTTGCCCGGCAGTTGTACACCGAAGCTTTTCCGTTGGTGGATATCACCATCGTGCCTGACGATGAGATCATGCAACATCGGCGTATAGCTCTGCTTGAACTGATTCAAAAGCATATTCGCGACCGCGATTTAATCGGTATGGTCGACAGGATCACCACGCTTTTGGTTAGAGGCTTCACTAATGACAGCCAGCTACAAACGCTGTTTAATTATCTGCTGCAATGCGGCGATACCTCCCGTTTCACCCGTTTTATTCAGGAGATTGCCGAACGTTCACCACTACAAAAGGAGAGATTAATGACTATTGCTGAACGGCTACGGCAGGAAGGGCATCAAATTGGCTGGCAGGAAGGTAAGCTTGAAGGCTGGCAGGAGGGTAAATTAGAAGGTTTGCAGCAAGGCATGCATGAACAAGCCATTAAAATTGCCTTACGCATGCTGGAACAGGGCATCGATCATGACCTGGTGCTCGCAGCCACCCAGCTAAGCGAAGCCGATCTGGCAGCCAATAACCACTAATTAACACAGGCCCACGTGCAATTCCCCGTGGGCCTTTGATATTAATAACTACCTTTTATTTGTGGCCCATTTTTGCCTGATTTAAACATCGCCAGTCGTTGATCCAGGGCATCGCTGTAGAGCATCGTGCCAACGCCAACAGCGACAAAGTTCGCTTCCCACGTCAGGCATTGCTGCGCCATATCAGGAGCCACAGCCAGAAAACCAACCGCTTTACCCGCAGCGCAGATCCGCCGAACGCTTAGGTCATTAAGCAGCACATAGGCCGTGCTTTTAGGGATCCCCAATGTGTCAATGATCATCGCAGCACTACAGGGACCAATGCGGGCAATCAAATTGAGAATATCGATAGCCCGTGTCAGGGCGGGAACTTTGCTTGATTCCAATATACTGGACTCCAGTCTTAGACACTGGAACCAGTCTGGTCACTCAGAGGGAGTAAAATTGTGAAGCGCATTAAATCCCGCTCCTCGTCCAGCGGACTGGAGAAATTACGCACAAATTCGTGAATAAGCGTACGGATTTTTTCTTATATAACACAACAGGTTGGATAGGTTTTCGATGGAAGGAATGTGCCGGTGCAGTAAACCGGCACAGAGTGGCGGAATCAGACGGATAAGGTCATGGACTCAACAACCTCAATCCAGCCATGCTCGCTGGCAATATCCTGACCGCTCAGCCAACGGCGCAGCATATTAAGCGCCATCATTGCGCAGACTTCCTGGCGAATAGCCAGGCTGTAGCGCGTAGTGCTAAAACGCACACGCAAAGCGAAAGTGCCGTCTGGCGTGGCTAGCGCAAAGTTGAGATGTTCGTTCTCGAAACCAGAAACAGCCAGTGCCAGCCCGGCAAAATGGTTGGCCCGCCGTTCTGTAATCCAGTGCGCAGTTTGCGCCAGGGTTTCTTCCTGTGAAGGAACCACTTCACACGCCAGCAGCGGCGCACCTGCGCGAGAAAGTTGCAGAGCCATTAAACCACCGGTGAATTGCTCACTCAATGTCAGGCTGAACTGACGGCTTTGCAATTCGCGACTGATCTGCGCGGGCAGTCCTTCGGTGCCTTCGAAAATCACGCTCTGTCCGGCAACACGTTTAACGTCCAGCCACAGTTTTTCCATCGCCTGTTCCTCGCTTGCCGGTCCGGTGAGTTTCAGTTCGATAATCGGCATTGAGGAGCGATAGCCCATTGTTACACCCGGCGGCAGTTGCAGGGAGTCCAGGCTTTGTGCCAGATCGCTTTCCGAACGACCAAAGGTAGTCAAACGCAGGCAAACCGGCGGCTGTGGTAAAGAAAAACGCTCGCGCAGGCGCGGCAGGATTTCGTGCTCGACCATCACCTTAAATTCTGACGGTACGCCGGGGGTAAAGAACATCAGGCAACGATTAAGCTGCACGGCAAAACCACAGGCGGTGCCTACTGGGTTATTGATAAATTCAGCACTGGCAGGCAGCTCCGCTTGTTTACGGTTGCTCGGTGCCATTACTCGTCCACGCTCATGGAAATAGCGTTCCATCTCTTTGAGCCAGGCTTCATGCAGCACCAGGCCTTCACCTTTTGCTGTCGCAGCAGCGAGTGCGCTTAAATCATCACTGGTCGGTCCCAGCCCGCCGTTAACGATCAGCACATCGGCGTGCTGACTACGTTCGCGAAGAATGGTCACTAAATCATCAAGTTTATCCCCCACCGTATTGCGGCGAGATAATGGCAACCCTTGATGAAAGAAAAAATCGGCCAGCCATGCCGCATTGGTATCGACGATCTGCCCGTGTAACACTTCATCCCCGGTGGATAACATTTCCACTGTTAACATGGTTATCTCCTGCTTTTGTTATCGAATCACTATAACGCAAAGGGAGATAAGGCGTAGTAAGAAACTGAATGGCGCGACAGAAGGCCGCGCCGGAAGGCATCAGAAACTGGCGTTAACGCCAACATATGGACCGTCAGCGATGGCGTTATCGCGATGACCATCTTTACCTGCCAGATTGAGGTAGCGATAACCAGCCTCAATGCTGAGCGGACGCATAATGGTGAAACGCGCCCCAGCGTTAGCTTCCTGGTAGCTGTCGATGCCACTGGAAAGCGAGTCCGGGGAGTAATAATACTCACCAAACAGACGGAAGCTGTCGCCAATCTGCCACTGCAAACCACCACCAACAGCAGCGGCATAGCCTTCCTCACCATCATTCGGATTGGTATAAATACCTTTACCGCCAACAGTCGCTAACAGCGGCCCCACTGGCAAATTCAGCCCCAGTCCAAGGCCTGCAACGTCGCCATCGTCGTCGCTATGTGTCCAGTTACCGCTCAGTGCGAGACCACTGGATTCCGTTCCTAAACCGACGCCGACATTGGTGTAGTCTTTACCCGCCTGACCGCTGATACTGATAGCATTCGCCGAAGCGGAGATTAACAACATGCCCATCAGCGCGGCAATTGCATTTTTTTTCATCGTTACCCTTTTAAAATCATCAATAAACTTCCCAAAAATCGCGGGGATTGTACTGACAGTTGCAAAGGAATCAATGATCTAATCTGGCGATCTAATCGCGAATTGTAACTAAGTAATTCCTGAATCAGGCTGTTATGCATGGGTTTAAAACAGCAATAGTCTTCCCTTTCATCATCACATAACTTCCCGTATTCTTTTTGTTCATTACATCGACATCGAGGAGTGAATCGTGCGTCAAAGGACTATTGTTTGCCCATTAATTCAAAATGATGGCGCTTATCTGCTGTGTAAGATGGCGGATGATCGAGGTGTGTTTCCAGGTCAATGGGCGTTATCGGGTGGTGGCGTTGAACCAGGTGAACGTATCGAAGACGCTCTGCGCCAGGAGATTCGCGAAGAATTGGGCGATAAGTTAATTCTGCAAAAGATCACCCCGTGGACATTCAGTGACGACGTGCGTATGAAAACCTATGCTGATGGCACAAAGGAAGAGATTTACATGATCTACCTGATATTTGATTGTGTCTCCGCTAACCGGGAAATCACCATTAATGAAGAGTTTCAGGATTTTGCCTGGGTGAAACCACAAGATTTAGCACAATATGATTTAAATGTTGCGACACGAAAAACATTAAGTCTGAAAGGTTTGCTGTAACAAAATATGACAGCCATTAATGGCTGTCATCGCTACTGATTAATACCTGACGAATTCTCCGTCAAGAAACAATTTTCCATTTTCGACATGCATCACTAAACCATCAAGATAATCAGGGGAAAATTTAACATCTCGCTTATCTTTTGCTATATAGCTCAGACAATGATTATGGGTGAAAATAATGATGTTCTTATCTGGCGATCTCATTTGCACATCATTAATTGCACTGTAAATAGCTTTTCCACATTGCTGAAATTTTTTATCTACAGTCACTTTTTTATCAGTTGCGAACCAGGTCGCAGACTGGATAGTACGAACAGTATCACTGGCATAAAGGTCATACTTTTTAATATCGGTCGTTAATTCCTTTCCAAGTGAGCGGGCATCATTAGCGCCTTTAACAGTGATCCCGGTCTTATCAGACAGGCACTCATTACTGGAACGATCACAACGCTCTGCACTGATGAATCCCCTAATGATTTTGGTAAAAATCATTAAGTTAAGGTGGATACACATCTTGTCATATGATCAAATG